>JAJEBU010000068.1 GCA_022822375.1 Dehalococcoidia bacterium | reverse complement strand
CGCCCTCTACCCCGGCCAGATGGCCGCGTCCGACCACGTCATCCAACGCTCCCAATCGCTGCTCGAGGAGCTCGGAGACGAGCTCGTCGTGCTCGCCCGACCGCTGCGCGAAGCGCTAGACGAAACCAAACGCGCCAGCGCGTGCCAGGCGTTCGCAGCACAAAGCATTAAGTAAGCACCCTTCTTCAACAATTCTTCCACAGCACTGTGGACAGTGTGAGCTCGATCAACTGATCATGCACTTGAACAGTTAGGATGGGAGCATCAGCCAATGAAAGGACTGGCAAATGTTTCCCTTCGTACAGAGATACAGGCCGATTCGCACCACCCTTTTGGTCACCTATCGGCTACCGTTCATCGCCGCGGTGTGGGTCGCATTAGTTGGCATGGGCGCTTATGGCTTGAGCAAACTAGCACCAGAGGGTGAAGCCGCCGCTGGTGTCGTGCTCGCGGCGATCGCGCTGGGAGCTTACAGACTGACAGGCTGGGCGCTCGACTTACTGGCCCCCTTGTTCGTAGAGCTTGCCGTCTGGCCGCTCCTAGGAAACCGCAAACAACCTGGCGGCTTCGAAAACGAGTCTTTCAGTTCTGCCTTTCGGCTGCTCCACAGTTCCGGCCGCGATATCCACTTCACAAAGAATCACCCATTGCAGGAGGCGTTCAAGAAGGAACACGAGGAGCTGAAGAAGACCCGTGCTGCGCTCGAAAAGCTACGGCAGCAAACTTCAAGCGGCAATATGCAATGGGTCAACATTACTCCTCGGTGCCAGATGAAGGCAGAGACGATGCTGGATATCTCAGGTGTCATGTCAGAACACTCGCTGGGGGAAGAGGACCTGAAGGGCATCCTCTTTGAGATGCCCGACGGATCCCACTGGGAGGTACCGCGCCATGCGTCCACGGCCAGCGGCATCGACGGTGCGGAAGGCAGCCGCTCCATACTCATGCAGCGGGTGATCTGATCGGATTAGACTCCTTCATAGACGGTATGCGGGAATGTGCGTAGGGATGGCCTCGTGAACAATGCTGCAACAGTCACCGATTGCTACACCTATCCGGTCAAGGGGATGACGACTCACTCCATGCCATCCCTGGCCCTTCGATCAGGCGAGTCGGTGGTGGGCGACCGCGCGTTCATCTTCGCCTTTGGCAACGCCGAACCTGCCGGATCTGTGGGCTGGGTGTCCAAGCGGCACTCCGTCACCATGCTCAACACCCCCTACCTCGCCTGGATCGAATCCGGCTGGGACCCCGACGCACGCCTCCTCTCGATCACGACCAAGGGACAGACCAAGTCTGCCAACGTCGACGACCCAGCGGCGCGCCTCGAACTCGCCGACTGGATGACGGATGTCGTGCTCGGCCTGCCCGAGAATCCGTTGCGCGGACGCCCAGAGCGTGAGCCGCTACGCCTGCTCGGCGACGGCGAGTCGCGCTTCACCGACCGCGGACCCACCCAGATCTCGCTGGGTGCGCTCTCCTCCCTCGCCGACCTGGCCCGCACCGCCGGCGTCGACGTCGACATGCGTCGCTTCCGACTCAACTTCTCCGTCGACGGCGTACCCACCTGGGGAGAGTTCGACTGGGTTGGCAAGCGGCTGCGGATCGGGGACACCGTCGAGATCGACGTCACCGCACCGATCCAGCGGTGCAACGCCGTCAACGCCTCTCCGACCGGCGAGGGCCGCGACATGGACCTGATGAAGCTGCTCAACGACGCCTACGGTCATCTCAACTTCGGCGTCGAGGCCAACGTCGTCACAGCCGGTGAGATTCGCGTCGGCGACGAGATCGCCGTCGTCGGCTGATCTGCGCCTGATCGCCTACCCTGACCGCCATGGAGCGCTTTCCTGAGCAGTCCTGGAATCCACTTGACGACCGCGTCCCGCGCTGGCTTGCCGAAGCCGTCGTGACCGACGGCGCGCGCATCCCCTACGCATCCAACTTCGTCTTCCTGCTCGAGCTGCAGCACGACGAGGCGCCCACGATTGGGTACGCGGTCTACAAGCCCGGCAAGGGCGAGAACCCGCTCTGGGACTTCCCTCCCAACCTCTACCGCCGCGAAGTCGCCGCCTTCCTGCTGTCGTCGGCGCTGGACTGGAACCTGATCCCACCGACGATTGAGCGCGAAGCAGGCCTGGAATACGGCGTCGGATCGCTGCAGGCCTACATCCCCACCGACTACCGCTGCACCTTCTTCGAGCTGCGCGATCAGTACCCCGACATCATGCGCCGCTTCGCATTGTTCGACTGGATCGCCAACAACGCCGACCGCAAGGGCGGACACATCCTGGAGGGCGACGACGGCCAGCTCTGGGGCATCGACAACGGCCTCTCCTTCCACGCGGACGAGAAGCTGCGCACGGTTATCTGGGACTATGCCGGCGACCTCATCGACGACGCCAACCTGGCTGATCTTGAGCTGCTGCTGCCCTCGCTCGAATCCGATGGCGCCGTCGCAACCGCGCTCGCGCCCTACCTCAGCGAGTCCGAGATCGCCATCCTCCAGCTGCGGACCCTGAGAGCCATCGACGAGCGTCGGCTGCCCGAACCGCCCGTCGACCGCCGCTCGTATCCCTGGCCGCTGGTCTGAGGGAGCACCTGATGCCTCAAAGCGCACTGGATGGAATGCTCGTCGTCGACCTCAGCAGCGATCTGGGTGGGAGCTACGCCTCCAAGCTGCTTGGCGACCTCGGTGCGCGCGTCGTCATGGTCGAGCCGCCGCACGGCTCACAACTGCGCAGCTGGGCGGACGACGACCGCAGTTGGGGCGGACCGTGGGCCCACCTCGCCGGCGGCAAGGAATCAGCCGCGCCCGCCGACGCCGCCGAAGCCCAAGAGCTGCTCACGGGACTGGTCCGCGCCGCTGATGTCCTGCTCACCGACCAGGACTCCCATTGGCGCAGCGCCCTGCCCAGGGTCCGACCAGAACGTCTCATCCACGTCCAGCTCTCGGCGTGGGGCGCGGACGGACCCTACGCCGACTGGCGCGGCTCCGAGATCGCCACCTGGGCGATGGGCGGGTACATGTTCTTCACCGGCGACCCCGACGGCGCGCCGCTGATGCTGCCCGGCGGACAGTCCTCGTTGCATCAAGGAGTTCATGCGGCCGTCGCGGCATTGACCGCCGTGCGCGAGCGACGCCGCTCGGGACACGGCCAGACCATCGACGTCTCAGCGCTCGAAGCCAACCTTTCCGCTCACGCCTGGCTGGTCTCGTCCTGGATTGCGTCTGGTCTGCCGCTCAATCGGGTGCCGCACGACTTCACCAAGACCCGCGACGGCTGGGCGCTCTTCATGCGTGCCGTGCCCAACCCCAACATCTTCCTCCTCATCGATCAGCCCGAGCGCATGGCCGACGCCGAGATCACCGACATCGACCAGTGGCGCGCGCAGCTGCCGCAGCTCTACGCCGACGTCGAAGACTGGGCCCAGAACGTCGATGCAATCGACGTCGCCACTCGGGCGCAAGAGCTTCGGATCGCATGCACCCCCGTGCTCGACGCGAAGGGGCTGGCCGAAAACCTACAACTCGAATCGCGCGGCTGGTGGGAGTACGGCGTCGACGCCGAATGGGGCGACCTTCGCTTCCCCGGCCCCGCTTACCTGCTCTCCGCGACGCCCGCCCTCCGACAGGGCGAGGCGCCGAGCGTCGGGCAACACACCGCGGCACTGACCGCAGAGTTCGCAAACACCGCCGTACCCAGTCCACCGACCGCCATGCCCACCACAGACCGTCCGCTGGACGGACTCAAGGTCGTCGAGCTGACCGGCAACTGGGCCGGACCAATCGCCGGGCGTCACCTCGGCGATCTCGGCGCGGACGTCGTCAAACTGGAATGGGCGGCTCGGCCCGCCACCCGTGCGCTGTTCATGCCCGGTCCCACCCAGGACCCGCAAAAGTACCCCTACGACCGCGCCATGTACTTCAACCTGCTCAACCGCAACAAGCGCGACCTCGTCGTCGACCTGGCGGCAGAGGACGGCAAACAGATCTTCCTCGAGCTGATCAAGCAGACCGATGTCTTCATCGAGAACAACTCAGCCCGCGTCATGCCCAACCTCGGCCTGGACTGGGAAACCGTCCGCCGCGAGAACCCGCGCTTGATCTACGTCTCGATGTCCGGCTTTGGCGCAACCGGGCCGTGGCGCGACTGGTCCGCCTACGGCTCCAACATCGAAGCGTCGTCCGGTCTGGCGTCAGTGACCGGCTACAACGCCGACCAGGTGCGTCGCACGCCGCTCTTCTACGCCGACCCGGTGTCGGGCAACCACGCAACCGTCGCCATCCTTGCGGCGCTCGAACACCGTGACGAAACCGGCGACGGCCAGTACATCGACATCGCCCTCAACGAAGCCGGCGCCGCCTACTTCTTCGAGGCATTGCTCGCCTACCAGACCACAGGTGAGATCCGCCGTCCCAACGGCAATCGAGACAACCGCTTCGCGCCGCAGGGCGCGTATCGAGCGATGGGCGAGGACGTGTGGATCGCCCTATCCATCCAATCTGACGCCGATTGGGCGGCGCTCTGCCAGGCGATTGCGCGACCCGATTTGCAGTCGGACCCCGAGCTGTCCACGCTGCAGGGCCGCATCGCTCGGCACGACGAGCTGGACGCCGCCATCGAAGCTTGGACCAGCCAGCGCGAGCAGTACGAGGCCGCCTGGGAGCTGCAGCGAGCGGGCGTGTCGGCTGCGCCCATCCTCGCCAACTGGCAGATGCTGCACGACCCGCACATTCACGCACGCGGCTTCTATCAGTGGGTCGAGCACCCGGTCGTCGGCGTGTATCCCTACCCCAGCTGGCCCTGGCAGTTCAGCCGCACGAAGCCGTCCATCCGCAGAGCCGCGCCGCGCTTCGCCGAGCACAACCACGAAGTCTTGCAAGAACTGGGCTACAGCGACGAGCAGATCGCAGAGCTGTACGCACTCGAAATCACTTCCGACGCGCCGACCGCGCCTGTGCTCATCGCCAGGGGCGCCTTCGGATCATCAGACGACTGAGCCAGCAGCGCCCAGCCTCGACCCTAGTCCTGCCGCAAGACGATCCGCGACCGGCCATCCGCACCGATCACCTTGACCGCCATCGCAATCCGGTTCTCCTCGTCCAGACCGTTCCAGTACAGATCCGCCACGTCCTCCGCAGCCCCCGCCAGCGGCAGCCAGAGCGGATCGCCGGCATACGACGGCAGCGGATTGCCGTCCGATCGATACGTCGTGATCGCGTAGCCCAGACCAGCGGGCGGAGGCGGCAGACGCCACGTCGCGCGATCGGTCTGCTCGGGATCCGAAGCATTCGCACGCAGGATCGAGATCGCGACGCGCTCTCCAACGCGCTCTCCGACGCGACGCTCCAGCAGTCCGGCGATGCGCGGCGTGTAGTTTGGGGCATCCGGTTCTCGCTCGCGAGTGGACAAGGCGTCCTCCATGCTGCCGCCTGCGGCAATCGCGTCGTAGATCGTCCTCGTCTGGTCGCCATTCGACACGATGTAGCGATCGGGCAGCTCGAGCATCGCCTCATAGATGATCAGTGACGGATCCTCGACCATCGACGGATCGCGGGCCTCTGTGCGCAGCGTGCCTCCGTCATCAACGACGAAGCGCCGATTGCGGCTGTTGGCGCTGCGGCCCATGATCCAGTAGACCTGCGCCCACTCACCATCCGTCAATCGCCCCACGGCCAGGCCACGGCCGGGATATCGGTTGGCCGCGATGTGGCGGCCGAAGTTCTGCTCGGCGAAGACGCGCAGCTCGTCCAGCCGTGAGGTGTCACTCGTCATGACGGCAGAGTATCGGCAATGGCGGCAATGTCGGTATCACGCGTGTCGGGGATAGACTCTGCATATGTCCCGCCCGCGCGACCTGCAGCGAGTCCTGATCGCCAACCGCGGCGAGATCGCATGTCGGATCGCCCGCACATGCCGACGTCTCGGCATCGAAACCGTCGCCGTCTACTCCGACGCCGACCGTGACGCGCCGCACACGACGCTCGCCGACTACGCCGTCAGAATCGGACCGCCGCAGGCCGCCCAGAGCTACCTCAACATCGCCGCGCTGCTCGACGCGGCGCGTCAGACCGGCGCCGACGCCGTCCACTCCGGCTATGGATTCCTCTCCGAACGATCCGACTTCGCCCGCGCCGTCCAGGACGACGGACTGACCTGGATCGGTCCGCCGCCCGAGGTGATCGATGCACTGGGCGACAAGGTCTCCGCTCGACGGCTGGCCGCCGCATCCGACGTACCAGTCGCCGAAGGCATCGACCAGGACGATGGCGACGACGCGCTGGCTGTCGCCATCGAGGACTTGGGACTGCCGGTCATGATCAAGGCGTCCGCCGGCGGCGGCGGACGCGGTATGCGGCTGCTGCGCAGCGACCAGGACGCACCGGACGGTCTTGCGGCCGCAGTCGCGGGCGCCCGCCGAGAAGCCCAGGCCGCGTTCGGCGACGGCCGCCTGTTCGTCGAACGCGCCATGTCGCAGGGGCGCCATGTCGAAGTTCAGGTGATCTTCGACTCGCATGGCCGCGGCGTTCACCTGGGCGAGCGGGACTGCACCGTGCAGCGCCGCCGCCAAAAGGTGATTGAAGAGTCGCCGTCGCCCGCCGTCAACGCGGCGCTGCGCGACACGCTGGGCGAGGCGGCGCTTCGCGTCTGCCATGCAGCCGGCTACGTCGGCGCGGGAACCGTCGAGTTCATGCTCATGCCCGATGGACAGTTCATGTTCCTCGAGGTCAACACCCGTCTGCAGGTCGAGCATCCGGTCACCGAGATGCTCACGGGACTCGATCTCGTGGAGCTGCAGCTGGGCGTCGCCACGGGCGATCATCTCGCCATCCCGACCGAGCGCCTGCAACCCAACGGACACGCCATCGAGCTGCGCATCTACGCCGAAGACCCCGAACGCGGCTACGTCGCCTCCACAGGACGATTGGATTGGTTCGAACCGCTCGATGACCGAGCGCGGCACGACGTGGGTTACGAGACCGGCGGTTCCGTCGAGCCGCACTACGACCCGCTGTTGGCCAAGACCATCGTCCACGCGGACACGCGCGGCGAGGCCATCGCCCGCGCACAAGAGGCACTCGACGCCTGGGCCATCGACGGCGTCGCCACCAACGTCTCGCAGCTCAGCGCCATCCTCGCCTCCGACGCCTTCCGCAGCGCCGCTCGCGACGCGATTGACATCGGCTGGCTCGATCGGACCGATCCCGAACCCGTGCCGCCGCCGTCTGAGGCGCTGGCTGTCGCCGCGCAGGCGGACTGGCAGAGCGGCGCCTGGCGATCATCCGGCAGCCTGAACCGCCGCTACCGACACCTCGGACAGGAGCACGACATTACCGTTCAGCCGAGCGCGATGCCTAGTCATCCCGTCACCGCAGCGGCGCAGGATCACGATTGGACCTGCGATGTCTCGCAAGCTGGGGTGATCGTCTCGCACGGCGACCGACGCTGGGCGCTGCTGCGTCCACGCCGAAGGCGATCCGCCGCGGCGGCCCGCTCTCGGCTGGCCGGCGCCAACACGATCACGGCTCCGATGCCAGGAACGATCATCGAGGTACTCGTGGCCGTCGGCGATGAGGTCGCCGCGGGCCAGACGCTGGCCGTCATGGAAGCGATGAAGATTGAACACCTGCTGACCGCGCCGAACGCCGGCGTCGTGAGCGCCCTGCATACGTCGGCCGGTGCATCGGTCGACGAGGGCGCCGTGCTGATTGAACTGGGGGCCGCATGAACCAGCGAGAGCAAGCCGACGCACTGCGCCACCGCCGCGAGCTCGTCGTGCAGCGCTGGCAGGCGCTTGGACTCGACGGACCAGCTCTTATCCCAGCCGGACTGCCGATCCCGGTTGAGGGCACCGATCTGTATCACGACTTCCACGCCCATCCCGAGTTTCAGTACCTGACCGGCGCCGCCGAACCGGGCGCAGCGCTCGGCTGGCAGCCTGACGCCGGCTGGACGCTCTTCGCACCCTCGTTGTCAGTCGAGGCCTTGGTCTGGGAGTCCGCGCCGCCGTCGCCCACCGCATTAGCCGCCGAGACGGGTGTCGAGCGATCCGTCGATCGCTCCGAATTGGCCGCGTGGCTAGAGGCTCAACGCGGACAGCCGCTCGCCCTGCTCGGATCACGCGACATCCAGCAACGGGCCGCCGACTACGGCGTCGAGGCATGGGCCGCGCTGGAGACCGACATCGACGAAGACGCCACCGAACGCATTGGCCGCGCGCTCGCCGAGTTGCGGCGTACGAAAGACCAAGTCGAGCTGGCGCGGATCAGTCGAGCCGTCGACGCGGCGATCGCTGGTCACCTCGCAGCACAGCGGATCGCCCGAGACGGTCTCTCCGAACGCGCGCTGCAGATCGAGATGGAAGCTGAGTTCTTCCGCCAGGGCGGTGCCCGCACGGCCTATGGATCGATCGTTGGCTCGGGGCCCAACTCAGCGATCCTGCACGGCACGCCTGGTCCGCGCCACATGTCGGACGGCGAGCTCGTCCTGATTGACGCGGGAGCCGAGATTGACGGCTACGCATCGGATGTGTCGCGCACCTTCCCCGTCTCAGCGGCATTCTCGCCGATCCAGCGCGATCTGTACGACGTCGTGCTGGCGTCACAGCGTGAGGCCATCGCATCGGCCGCGCCGGGCGTTGAATACAAGAACATGCATCTCAAGGCCTCGGCGACGATCGCCGCGGGACTGGTCGACGCCGGCGTCCTGCGCGGCGCGGTCGACGACCTGGTCAACAACGACGCCCACGCGCTCTTCTTCCCACACGGGCTTGGCCACATGCTGGGACTGACCGTCCACGACTGCGCTGGCTACCTGGACGACCGCGTGCCGGAAGACCGCTTCGGGCTTGCTTATCTGCGCACCGACCTCCCACTGCAACCTGGATACGTGGTCACCATCGAGCCAGGCATCTACTTCGTCCCTGCGCTGCTCACCGACCCTGAGCGGCGCGAACGATACCGCGAGATGGTCAACTGGCCCCGCGTTGACGACCTGCTCGACTTCGGCGGTATCCGCATCGAGGACGACATCCAGATCACTGTCGATGGCTGCATCAACCTGAGCCAGGCGCTGCCCAGTTCAGCCGACGACGTTGAAGCCATCCGCCGCGAGGGGCTCGGCATCGCCAGTGCCTGAACGCCTGACCATCGCCGACGTCGCGACCTACCCGCGTCCGGGCATGGATGCGCCCGGCATGATCGGCTTCACGCCCGACGACTCCGCCGTCTGCTGGCTGCACGCCGAAGACGGCGGACTGGTCCGATCTCTCTGGCGAATCGACATCGATTCGGGCGAACGCACCGTGATCGCAGGACCAGGCGCGGATGCACCGATGTCTCGCGAGGAAGAACTCCTCCGCGAGCGCACCAGAACGCGAGAGCTTGGCGTACCGGCATACGCATGGGCCCGCGACGCTGCAACACCCACGCTGATGATCCCCGGGTCGACTGTCCGTGTCGCCGTCAACGGCGACCCGCTGCGCGACGTTCCTGGCAGCGATGGTGCGCTCACACCCAACCTGAGCCCCGACGGGACGCAGCTGGCCTTTGTGCGCGCCGGCGATCTGTTCGTGGTTCCCGTCGATGGCTCGGCCGAGCCGACTCGCCTGACCGTCGGGGCAGAGGACGGACTGACCCACGGCCTGGCCGACTTCGTTGCGCAGGAAGAGTTTGGCCTGCTGCGCGGACACTGGTGGTCGTCGAACTCGCGGCTCGCCTACGTCCGAGTGGACGAACGGCACGTGCCACCCTACCCAATCGTCCATCAGGGCGGTGCAGCAGTGGATGTCGAGACGCACCGCTACCCCTTCGCCGGCGCGGAGAATCCGCGCGTGTCTCTGTTCGTCATTGACGCCGCCGGCGGACTGGCGATGCAGATGTCGTTGCCCGACGAGGACGGCTATCTCGTTCGCGCCGCATGGTGGCCGACCATGAACGGTGAACAACGTCTCGTCGCGCAGTGGGTCAACCGAGACCAGGATCGGCTGCAGCTGCTCACGTTCGACGACAACGGCGCCGCCACGGTGTTGATCGATGACCAACAGCAGCCGTGGGTCAACGTCGCCGACGACGCGCGCGGACTCGAGGACGGCCGCTTCCTCTGGTCCTCCGAGCAAACCGGGTACCGTCACCTGTCGCTGCACCAGGCCGACGGAACGATGATTCGCCAGCTGACCGGCGGCGAGTGGATCGTGGACGGCGTGATCGGCGTCGACGAGGAGCGCGGTTGGGTCTACTTCACGTCCACGCGCGGATCGCCGTTGGAGCGGCGCGTCGAGCGCGTCTCGCTCGACGGCGGATGGATCGAGACGCTCTCCGAGTCGGGCGGTGTGCACCACGCTTCGCTCTCGCGAGACGGCCGCTGGTTGGCTGTGCAACGATCCTCGCTGCATGCCCCGCCGAGCATCACGGTCATTGCGTCCGACGGCAGCAAGAGTGTTCCCATCTATGAGTCAGCCACGACGCCCGCATCGCTCGGCCTCAACCCACCAGAGCTGCGCACGTTTACCGCGTCCGACGGCAACACGCTCTATGGCGCGATCTACCGGCCCGACGGCGACGGTCCGCATCCGCTGCTGCTCGCGGTGTACGGCGGACCGCACGCACAGACAGTCCTCGACGCATGGGGCCTGACCGTCGATCTGCGTGCGCAGTACCTCGCCCAGCAGGGCTTCCTGGTCCTGAAACTAGACAACCGAGGCATGGCTGGGCGCGGACTGCAGTTTGAGGCGCATCTGCACCGCCAGATGGGCACGATCGAGGTTGACGATCAATCCTCGGCCGTCACGCAGCTGGCGGATGAGGGCCAGATTGACCCCGAGCGCGTCGGCGTTTACGGCTGGTCTTATGGCGGATACATGACGGTCATGTCGATGCTGCGACGCCCCGACCTGTTCAAAGTCGGAGTCTCGGGCGCCCCCGTCTCGGACTGGGACGGCTACGACACTGGCTACACCGAGCGCTACATGGGAACGCCGCAGAACAACGCCGAAGGCTATCGCGAGGGGTCGCTGCTCACCCATGCCGCCAAGCTGGAGGGCGACCTGCTGCTCATCCACGGCGGCGTCGACGAGAACGTCCACTTCCGCCACACCGCGCGGCTGATCACCGCGCTGACCGAAGCCAACCGCGATTACGACCTGCTGATGTTTCCGCAAGAACGTCACATGCCGCGCAACCGCGCAGGTCTGGAGTATCAAGAACAACGCGTCGCCCGCTACTTCGAACGACGCCTCTTGCGGAGCCAGCCGCACGCCCCGCAGGCTCGGGAGGACTGATGCCGATTCCCAGCACCGCCAGCGACGCCGCGACCCTGCTTGGTGTCTCCCTCTCGGCTGACCGCGACACGATCCGCGACCGCTACCGACGCCTCGCGCGCATCTACCATCCCGACGCCAACCCGGACGACGAGGCCGCTGGCACGAGAATGCTGGAGTTGAACGCCGCGGTCGACTTGCTGCTCGGCACGGACACGCCGACGCTGGATACGGAGATCGCACCCGAACCGGTACACAGTGACCGCTCCCTGACCACTCGCGAGCGCCGCCGGGACGCGCGAATCAAGGCGGCGCTGCAGCACTTGCCCTACGGCATCTACGTCGTTGGCACCGTCAACCCCGCGGGCGCGCCCAACGCGATGGTCGCCGACTGGGTGATGCAGGTCTCGTTCAAACCGCGCATCGTCTGCGTTTCGTTCGAGCGTGACGCGGCATCGCTGCGCAACCTGCGTGAGACTCGGCAGCTCACCGTCAGCTTGCTGCCCGAGTCAGGCATGGATCTCGCGGCCCGGTTCCTGCAGCCGTCTGACCCATCCAAGATTGAAGGCCGCTCGGCCGAGTTTGCCGCGCCGGACAAGATGCGCGGCGTGGGCTACGTCCAGCTGGAGCATCCTGACCTGGAAGCAGGCGCGCCGGTCCTCGAGGATTCGTTGGCCTGGTTGGCCGCCGAAGCGCAGCAGTTCATCCCGGTCGGCGAGCACATCCTCGCACTCTGTCGAGTCTTCGACGGCGACGCGCTACCGATCAACGAAGGTCCCCTGACGTCGCTCTACACCGGTTGGCACTATGGCGGCTGAGCCGTCCAGAGCCGTGATCGCCAGAGCTGCCGAGCAGCATGGCTCTGGCAATGGGACATCTCACTTCGTCCTCCCCGCAAGCCGTCCCGAGAGCGTCGCGCCTTCGCGCCGGCTGCGCACCTTCGAGTCGTTTCGCGAGCCGGCATTTCGATGGTTCTTCGTCTCGACGCTCGGCCAGATGTACTCGGCCATCGGCCAGATGTTCGTTCGCTCCTTCCTCGTCTATGAGCTGACCGACTCCTATGCCGCGATGGGATTGGTGGCCCTGGTCAGCGGCATCGTGCAGTTCGTACTGGGACCCTACGGTGGCGTGCTCGCCGACCGATTCCCCAAGAAGACCGTGACGCAGGTGTTTCAGTTTGTCGGGCTGCTCAACGCAGCGGTGATCGGCACCCTGGCCGTCCTCGGCATTCTCGAGTTCTGGCATCTGCTGATCTCGTCGGTGTCACAGGGCACCTTGGTCGCGCTGATGGTGCCTGCGCGGCAAGCGATGGTCTCGGAAATCGTCTCGCGCGACCGGATCATGAACGGTGTGGCGCTCAACACGGCGGCCATGAACATCATGCAGTTCGCCGCGCCGCTGATTGGCGGCGCGCTGCTCGCAACGCTCGGAGCGGGAGTCACCTTCTATGTGATGGCCGCGTGCTACGCCATTGCGATCCTGACGATGCTGCCCATTCCCACCGTGCCCGCCCAAGCCGGACGCGGCAGCGGAGGACTGCGCGCCGCCCTCCACGACATCACCGACGGGTTCCGCTACATCGCCCGACACCGCGTGTTGCGGATGATCCTGCTGCTCTCGTTTGCCGTTTCCCTGCTTGGCCAGCCGTTCCAGGGGCTGCTGCCGGGCTTCGTCCAGGACGCGTTCGACGCCGGGCCCGCGCTGGCGGCGCTGTTCATGACCTTCTCCGCGATTGGAGCATTCCTGGCCGCCCTGGTCATCGCCTCGCTCCGACGACGCGGTCGTGGACGTCTGCTCCTGCTGATGGGCGTCTTCGTCGGAGCGGGCACGCTGGGTATGGCGATCTCGCCGTGGATCTGGCTGAGTCTGCCGATCATGATCCTGATGGGCGTCGGACAAGCCGGCCGCATGACGATGGGCTCGGCGCTGATCCAGGAGCAGGCCGATCCTGCCTACCGCGGCCGCGCGATGTCGGTGTTGATGATGCAGTTCGCGCTCATGCAGGCCGGCGTCTTCGTGCTTGGCATCGCGGCCGAGCTGGTTGGCGTGCGACTGGCCGTCTTCATCACGGCGATCGCGCTGCTCGCGATGATCTTCCTCTTCAGCGCCTTGTCGACCACGCTGCGCCGCCTTCAATAGACATATGAACGCGAACCGAGCGGCCACAACATCGGCGCCGTCCTCAACGCGCGTCGATTATCCTCGCTCAACCAGGATCAATGCAGGAGTGAGCCATGATTACCTACCTCGATCACGTTGGCATCGTGGCCAACTCGCTGGACGAGGCCGGCGCGGTGCTCGTCGACCAGCTCGGACTCGAGTACGACCGCGAACGCACGCCCTTTCCCGAGGGTGGCTACTTCGCGCCCGAGCGAACGAAGATCTTCTTCGTCAAAGTCAACCTCGGCGAGACGCGAATCGAGATCCTGCTGCCCGAGGACACCGAGAGCGGAATTGGGCGCTTCCTGGATCGGCGCGGACCCGGACTGCACCATTTGGGCTACGGATCGACCGATGTCGTCGGCGATACCAAGCTGTTCATGGAGCGCGGACTCGCCTACATCGACTTCGGCGGGCCGATTGAGGAAATCACCGCCTCGTTCTTTCATCCGCGCACGGCTGGCGGCATCCTGACCGAGATTGTGCCCGATCGACGGCCTCAGGCCTAGTGGCGCCCGCAGAACGGACGAGCCGACGATGGTAGTGAGTCTGCGCAGCGTCGATCAGCCGAGGCTGGCGCTCGTGCTCTCCGGTGGCGGAGCCTCAGGGATCGTGCAGGTCCCATTTCTGGAGGAACTGCTCAGACGCGGGATTCGACCGGACCTGGTGATCGGCTGCTCCGTCGGAGCGATCAACGGCGCGTTCCTCGCGATGCACCCCAACAACATTGCGGGCCTGCACGAGCTCTGGCTGGCGCTGCGCAACCAACGCCTGTGGCACCGGAACTTGCTCACCATCGGACGACGTCTGCTGTCCCGTGATACATCGCTCTACACCAACCGATTCCTGCGCGACCTGATCAAGCAGCACGTGACGGTCGACGCGATTGCAGCAGCCGAGATTCCCCTCTTCATCGTGACCACCAGCCTCGGCAGCGGAACCAAGCGAGTCATGCAACACGGCGAGCTCTTGACCGCGCTGCTTGCATCCGTGGCCGTGCCCGGCCTCTTTCCGCCGGTCCGAGTCGAGGGCGACTGGTGCGTCGACGGCGGACTTTCCAGTGGCCTCGATCTTGAAACTGCGATCCTGCAGGGTGCGACGCGCACGATCGCCGTCGACCTGGGTGTCGCCCCCTCGCCGTACGAACCGCGGGGCCTCGTCGATCTGCTGGCCCGCTCGATGGAGATCGCCGTCCAGGAACGGACCAAGTCGGAGATTGACCAGTTCGGATCACTCGTGCCCACCGTCGTCTGGCGACCGGGCTTGCGCGCCGAGTCGTTCGGCTCGTTCGCGGACGTTGAAGAGCTCTACGGCCATGCCAAAGACCTGGCACCATCGATGATCGACCAGGCGCTTGACGCCAACGGCAACTGGATATCCGGTGTGTACGAGGGCGTCGTTCAGGTAGCGAGGACGTAAACGTGCCCGACGTGCCCGAGCTGCCCGGAATGGCCGAGCTCTGCATCGTGGACCTGAGCGATCAGGTCTCGGGCGCCTACGCGGCTCGACTGTTCGCAGCCGCTGGCGCGGAGGTCACCCTCGTCGAACCGCCAACTGGATCCGCGCTGCGCCGCAGGCCGCCGCTGCTGACATCCAGCGAGCCGCTGCGCAGTGCGGCCTTCGAGTACCTCTCTGCCTGGAAGCGAGGTGTCGCGCTCGACTGGGAGTCGGAGCCTGGCGCTGCCGCGTTCGGCTGCCTGCTCGACCGCGCGGACATCGTGATCAGCACCATGCCCACCGCCCAAGCGCTCGAGTTCGACCGCCGCGTTCGCTCCCGCAGAGAGCACCTCATCCATGTCTCCGCCACGTCCTACGGACTCTCTGGACCGTGGGCCGGTTGGCGATCATCGGACCTGACCGATTGGGCGGCGAGCGGCTATCTCTACATCACGGGCGACCCCGCTCGCGAGCCGCTGCAAGGCGCGGGACCCTGGGCCGGCTACGTCGCCGGCGTCACCGCCGCCGTTGGAGGCATGGCCGCACTGTTTGCCAGACGCGCGACCGGGCGCGGACAGCTCGTCGACGTCTCGGCGATGGAGTCGATGGCCTCGTCTCATCAGTGGAGCCTCGCCCTCTGGTCGCACCAGGGCCGCGTCAAGCACCGCGCCCTCAACCGCCACGCCGAGGCGCACTACCCGATCAGCCTCTTCCCCGTCTCCGATGGATGGGTCTGTATCGCCGCGCCGACCCTGGCGCAGTGGGTCAACCTCTGCATTGCCTGCGGCATCCCCGAGTGGGCGGATGACCCCCGCTTCGGCACCGCTGGTCTGCGCTACGACGCCGCGGACGAGATTGACCGCCGTCTCGAGCCCGTCCTGAGCCAATGGACCCGAGCCGAGGCGGCCCAGGTGCTGCAGGACCATCACGTCCCCGCCAGCGCGGTGCTGTCGATGGACGAAGTCCTCGTGGACGAGCAGCTGCAGGCCCGCGCCTACTGGGCCTATCCCGAGGCACTCGGCGAACCAGCCAAGATGCCTGGCCTGCCTTTCCAGCTGCCGTCCTCGCCGACGGCGTTTCGTCCCGCGCCGTCGCTGGGAGAACACACAGCAGCGGTGCTGAGCGGCGCAGGTTGTTCGGCCGTTGAGATTGCGGCCGTGCTCGAATCCGGAGCGGGCCGTGACTAGCAGCATCCTCGACGGCGTCCGCGTGGTGGAGTTCGGCTACGCATGGGCAGGCCCGTTGGTGGGCCGCATGCTCGGCGACCTCGGCGCGGACGTGATCAAGCTGGAGCAGAACACCGCGCGTGGCGGCAAGCTCGAGGCGAGCGCCGAGCTGCAGGCCGCACTCGACGACTGGCGCCGCGGCGAGGCGGTCGAGCCGACTCTGCGCGCCTCCGTCTTTCCCGAAGGCCGACCCGGTCCCGAACCGTGGAACTCCGCCGGCATATTCAACAAGCTCAACCGCAACAAGCGCGGGCTCTGCGCCGATCTCAAGACCGACTCGGGCCGCCGAATCTGGCGGCGGCTGGTCGAACAATCCGATGTGATTGTCGACAACTTCAGTCCGCGCGGCGCCCGCTCACTGGGCATCGACTACGACACCGTGCGCGTTTGGAATCCACGCATCATCTCGGTCAGCTGCACCGGCTTCGGCCACAGCGGACCGTTTCGCCAACGCGTCTCCTACGGGCCGGTGCTCGAGGCGGCCGCTGGCGCAGCCGCCGCCACCGGCTACATCGGCGGCGGCCCGATCAAGATGGGCCACGCATTCCCCGATCCGATCGGCGGGCTGCACGGCACCTTCGCCGTGCTGGCCGCGCTCTGGCAACGCGACGCCACTGGCGAGGGCGCATTCGTTGACCTCTCACAGCTCCAGACCTACGCCGCCGTCTCAGGCGATCTGCTGCTGGAGACCAGCCTGCACAGCCAGCCGCCGCCACGCGGCAACCGCGCGCGCGATGCCGCCCCGCAGGGCGTCTACCGCTGCCGCGACGAGCAGCAAGACAGTCGACCATCGCTGGATATGTGGATTGTCGTCACGATTGAAGACGACGCGGCCTGGAACAGATTCCGAGACATCGCTGGCGATGAGCGGCTCGGCGACCGCCGCTTCGACACCTCTGATGGGCGCGTCACGCACCACGACGAGATCGACCAGATCATCAGCGAATGGACTCGCGATCAGGATCGCACACAGCTCGCCGAACGCCTTCAAGCGGCCGACATCACGGCGCTCCCGGTGCTCACCAACGCGGACTTGATGCAATCGCCGCAGTTGAGAGAGCGAGGCTTCATCGTCGAGTGGGATCAACCAGGCGTCGGCCGATATGAGTACGGCGGATTCCCGATCCACTTCAGCGGCCACGCGCGCCCGCAGATGCACCCGTCGCCAGGCCTGGGCGGAGACAATCGGGAAATCTGCACCGACCTCGGCTTCACGACCGAGGAGATCGCCGTGTTCGAGTCTGACGGCACGCTGGCAAACGAGCCACCAGGCGTCGGCGGGCGTTGAGCCGTCCGATCCTCGTCATTCCAGCTTGTCTGGAATAGCAATCCAGACGCAGGATGTCACAGCGGCGCCAGACAGCACGCGCTGCACGCTTGCGGGCCTTGCCGAGCTTCTGCCTGACTGATATGCCGATGGAATGAAGATTGACATCACTCCCTGGCAGGTCAGGAGCTTGCGACCCGACGATGCGGAGGCTCTCGCTCGCTATGCCAACAACCGCAGTGTCTGGCGAAATCTCAACGATGCGTTTCCTCACCCGTACACGATTGGCGACGCGCGGGCGTGGATCGCACTCACGCAGGCGGAGCAACCGGAACGGAACTTCGCGCTCGCATCTCCCACCGAGCTGATCGGCGGGATCGGGCTGAAACTGCGCGACGACGTGTTTCGCCGTTCTGCGGAGATCGGCTACTGGCTCGGCGAACCGTTCTGGGGTCAGGGGATCGCAAACGCCGCGCTGCGGGCGCTGACCGAGTGGGCCTTCGCTGAGTTTGATCTGGTCAGGATCGAGGCCAGGGTGTTTGAATGGAACCCGGCGTCTTGCCGCGTGCTGGAGAAGGCTGGCTACGACAGGGAAGCCCGTATGCGGCAGGCCGTGTACAAGGACGGCCTGGTGATCGATCAGTTCATATACGCAACGCTTCGCGGGTGAGAGCTGCCTCCCCCGCCTAGCTTCCCGCTGTCCTGGCCAACGCTTCGATCTGAGCCTCATCCAGCCGGTAGAGCAGCCACTCAGACTCGTGCGACATGCCCAGCTGCTCGTAGAACTTCCTCGCGGGATTCCAATCGAGGACGCTGAGGTCGAGGCGCTTCCAGCCTCTGGCGCTGGCGATTTCGGCGAGCGCGGTCATCAGTGCGAAGCCGGCCCCGCTGCCACGGGCCTCTGGCGTGACATACAGGTCTTCCAGGTACAACACCGGCGTCCCCGTCCAGGTCGAGTAGTGAGGGAAGAACAACGCCATCCCGACGGCTCGACCGCCCTGCTCCGCGATCAGGGTCTCGAAGCGTCGGTCGTCGCCGAAGCCATCGCGACGGATGGTGTCGACTGTCGCTCGAACCGTCTCGCGCGGCTCGTGTTCGAACTCTGCGAGGCCCATGATGAAGCCGAGGATGGTTGCGGCATCCTGTGGAACCGCAGCGCGGATGGTCGTGTCCGACACCACTACTCTCCGGTGAAGACGGGCGCGCGCTTTTCGATGAACGACGCCTGCGCCTCGCGCACGTCGTGCTCCGAACGGGTGGCGTGCGAGATGGACACGATTTCGTTGCGCAGCGCCTCTTCGAGGGTGGCGTTGAGGTTGCGCTGCATCACCCGCTTGGCGGCGCGCGAGGCGAGCGGCGGCCAGAAGGCGATCTCCGCTGCGAGCGCACGAGCGCGGGACATCAGCTCCTCATGCGGCACGCGCTGGTTGATCAAGCCGATCTCTAACGCCTCGTCCGACTCCACGAAGCGGCTGGTCTGAACCAGTTCGACTGCCTTCGGGTAGCCGACGACGCGGGGCAGGAACCAGGTCATGCCGGCATCGGGACTCAGCGAGCGCTCGAGGAAGACGACCTTGAAGCGCGCCTTCTCTGATCCCACGCGAAGGTCGCAGGCCAGCGCCAGACTGAAGCCCGCGCCAGCCGCAACGCCGTTGACCGCGGCAATGGTCGGTTTGTCCAGCTGACCGAATGCCAGCGCCTGGTGTCCGACCCAACCGAACTCGTCCATCCGCGTGTTTTGGTCGTCCGGTGCACTGTCGCGCGGGCGAGCCGTGAGGTCGGCGCCCGAGCAGAAGCCGCGCCCGGCGCCCGTCACGATCACCACGCGGACATCGTCGTCTGCCTGCAGCTCGTTCGCGGCCCGCACCATCTCATTGTGCAGGTCTCGCGAGAGCGCGTTCAGTTTTTCCGGCCGATCCAGCGTGATCGTGCCAATCTGGTCGCTGACCTCCACCCGCAAGTGCTCAAAGCTCATGTCGCCGTCCGTTCCTGAAACTCTGCTAGCAGAGTAACGCGCAGCTCTGCGATCTCTGCGAACCGAAAACACGCCGACGTGTGGTCGTTGACGATCCCGACCGCCTGCATGAAGGCGTAGCACGTGGTCGGGCCGACGAATCGAAAGCCGCGCCGCTTGAGCTCACGCGACATCGCGCGCGAGGCGTCGGTCTGAGACGGAATATCGGCACGCGGCTCGTTCGCCGGATCGGCGTAGGCCCAGACGATCTCGGCCAGCGACATCCCTTGCTCCCGCAGCAACAGCGTTGCCTCAGCATTGGCGATGGTCGACGCAATCTTGCCACGATGTCGAATGATGCCGGTGTCCTGCAGCAGCCGCTCCACGTCGCCGTCAGTCAGCTTGGCCACAGCGTCAACGTCCCAGTCCAGAAAGGCGCGGCGGTAGCCCTCGCGGCGCAGCAGGATCGTGTGCCACGACAGTCCCGCTTGCGCTCCTTCCAGCGTGAGCGCCTCGAACAGCGCGGATTCGTCCACGATCGGCACGCCCCACTCAACGTCGTGGTAGGCAATCTCGTCAGGGTCATCGCCAGGCCAGCTGCAGCGTGGTGCGGTGCGGCTTGCTGAATCGTCAACCGGGGCATCTGGGCGCTGTGTTGTGTCGTCCACCATGAGGGGTAGCCTATTCCCCATGACCTTCGTTCTCGGCGTCACTGGATCTATCGCTTCGGGCAAGTCTCTGCTCTGTCGACACCTGGTCGAGGCGCACTCGGCCGTTCACATCGACGCGGACCGCCATGTCCACACTATGTATGAACCGGGCAAGCCCGCCTTTGATCGGATCGTTGCCGAGTTCGGCGACGGTGTCGTCGGATCGGACGGCCTCATCGACCGCAAAGCGCTCGGCGACATCGTCTTCGGCAAGCCCGACCTCCTGGCCGCGCTGCGCACCGCAATCGGCGACATTGAGGGCGAGTTCATGCGCCTCTTGCTGGAACTGAAGGATGACGAGGCGCCAATTGCCGTGTTCGAGGCCGTGCGGCTCTTTGAAGGACCGTACATGGAACGCTGCGACGCTGGCTGGCTCGTCGCGACTGAAGACGAGACCGCCCTGACGCGTCTGATGGCACGCAACGACTTGACCCGCGCGGAGGCCGAACAGCGCATGGCGTCGCAGATCGCCTGGACGGATCGAGCGCCGAAGGCTGACCTCGTGCTGCACAACGACGCCAGCGCTGATGATTTCCGCACACAGATCGACGAGGCCATTGCGGCTGCGCTTGGGACTTCGCGCAGGCGCTAGCTTGCACCGATAGGGAACATTCAGAAGGAGGCGGCCATGGGCGCGCTCGACGGACTTCGCGTGATTGATTTCGGCCAGTACATGGCCGGCCCGCTTGCGGCGATGATGCTCGCCGACAACGGCGCCGACGTGATTCGCGTCGATCCGCCGTCAGGTCCGCTCTGGGACACGCCGGGCAACGCTGTCTGGAATCGCGGCAAGCGGCGCATCTCGCTCGACCTCAAGTCCGCCGATGGACGCCGCACTGCGCAGCAGCTGATCGCCTCTGCTGACGTCGTCGTCGAGAATTTCCGTCCCGGCGTCATGGACGGACTCGGATTGGGCGCCGAGGAGTCGACCGCGCAGAACGACCGTCTGATCTACCTGTCGATGCCCGGCTACTCGTCGGATGACGAGCGCGCGGCGATGCCTGGCTGGGAAGGCGTGGTGTCGGCCGATGTCGGTACATACAGCGGTTCACTGCTGGCTGATGCGCCACAACCGGTCTACACGGCGATTCCCATTGCCTCGTCCTATGCGGCATTCACCGGATGCGCAGGCATCGCGATGTCACTCGTGGCGCGCGAACGAGACGGATTCGGTCAGCGGATCGAGGCTTCGCTGCACGATTCGTTGTACCAGGCGATCGGCATTCGAGGCATGCGCTACCTCGATCAGCAACCGCGCGGAGCGCCCGTGCCCTGGGTCGGACCGTACGAATGCGCCGACGGACGGTGGGTCTTTTTCCACGCCGCCTACTCGCACTTCATCCGACAGTTCTGCCACAGCGCCGGTGTGCCCGGTTGGCTCGACGAGCCGTGGTCGAAAGCATCGGAAATTCAGCAGGACTTCTCGCTCGCCGACACCGCTCGTGCGCACCTGACCAACATCTTCCTGACTCGCACGGCGCAGGAGTGGGAAGACCTGATCAACGACAACGGCAACGGACCACCCACGGTCCGCTGCCTCGACTCCGCAGAGTGGCTGCAAGAGCCGCACGCACGCGAGGCCGAGATCATCGTCGAGCTGGACGACCCGGAGCTCGGTCCGATGCTCCAGCCGGGCATTCAGGTTCGCATGGCGGAGACGCCAGGCGAGATCCGAGGCCCGCGCCGACCGCTCGACGCCGACCGCGACGACATCCTCACTGAGCTGCAGTCGATCGCGCCGTCCGCCATCCGCGCTCCGGGCGAACGGTTGTCTAAGGCGCTCGACGGCATGTCTGCGCTTGACCTCTGCATCATCCTGGCCGGACCGACCTGCGGGCGCACGCTGGCTGAGTACGGCGCGGAGGTGGTCAAGATCGATAATCCGTCCCGCGAGAACGGCATCCTGCTGCACGAGGACATCAACCGCGGCAAGCGCTCGGTGCTGCTCGACCTCAAGCGAGACGCTGGTCGGGAGACCTTCATGGAGCTCGCTGCTGACGTCGACGTGGTCGTGCAGAACTACCGGCTCGGCAAGGTCGGCGGTATTGGCGTCGACTATGACGCGGTCCGGCAAGTCAACCCTGACGTGGTCTATGCCTCGCTCAACGCATTCGGCGAGATTGGGCCGTGGTCCAACCGTGCTGGCTGGGAACAGCTCGCGCAGTCGGCCAGCGGCATGCTCAATCGCTACGGCGACGCCGAACCGACGCTGCAGCCGTTCGCGATCAACGACTACGGGACCGGGATCAACGGCGCGTTCGCCGTCGGCATGGGCTTGTATCACCGGCTGCGCACCGGCGAGGGCCAGCAGGTCTACACGGCGCTCGCGCGCACGGCCAGCACTCTGCAGTCCAGCTTCCTGCACGACTACGAAGGCAAGCGCTGGGACGAGCCGGCCGGCCAGGACGCGAAGGGCGACGGCCCCTACCACCGCCTCTACGAAGCATCAGACGGTTGGCTCTTCGTCGGCGCCAAGCCAGACCAGGCCGAGCAGATTCCGTCGGAGTCCGAGTTCAAGACGCAGACGGTCCAGGATTGGATCGACCAACTCGCCAGCCGGGGCATCGGAGTGTCGCGAGTCGGCAACGTCGAGGACGCCATGACTGCCGAGCGAGCCGTCGAACGGGGCTTCTCCCTCACGCGGGAGCACGAGGGCCGAGGGCTCGTCCGCACCAACGGGCCGTCGATCCAGCTCAGCCGTACGCCGGTGGAGGCAGGCAACCCCGCCATGCGGCCTGGCTCTGGCGCAGCGGACGTACTCGGCGACAAGGCGGAAGCATTGCAGTCCGCTGGCGTCGTTGTGGCGGCGGATTCTGCCGCAGGATGAAGGTCACTGAACACTTCCGTAGGTCCAGGCTGGCGGATGATCGGAAGTGGCTCAAGATGGAGTGGATCGAGCACACGATCACAAACCCCGTTGACGAGTTCGTGCAGGCCGATGGGCGGATTCGACGCTGGGGGACTGTACCGGAGCTCAATGGCCGCTATCTCAGAGTGGTACTGTTGCCTGACGGCGAGACGGTCATGACCGCGTTTCTGGACAGAAGGTTCCGACCATGAAAGCCACCTACTTCACGGACACTGACACACTCGTCCTCCACTTTTCGGACAAGCTGGTCGAGGACTACATCGACATCGGCGTCGGCGACCTGCTCGAACTCGACGCCAACCGTGAGTTGGTCAAACTGACGATCGAACACGCTGAAGAACGCAACATCCTGCCCGGCATCGAGTTTGCGGAGATCGAGGGCGGCACTGTTGAGTTCGAACAGACTGACGGCAGATGGGTTGAGCGCGAGCCGGTCAAGCCCCTCTCCTGAGCCTCAGCTACCCTCTGCGCATCGCTGACTGAGTGAGGGAGTGACCATGAACCTGGCCTTGTCCGACGTTCGCATTCTGGATCTGACCCAATACGAGGCGGGCACGTCCTCGACCCAGGCGCTGGGATGGCTGGGCGCCCAGATCGTCAAGGTTGAGCCGCCTGGACGCGGCGAGCCAGGGCGGCGTTTGGGCGGACGGAGCGACGGTCTCGACTCGACCTATTTCTTGACGCTCAACAACAACAAGCGATCCGTGACGCTCGACCTCAAGTCCGAGCGCGGGCGCGAGCTGTTCCTTGAACTCGTGCCCAAGTTTGACATCGTGGTCGAGAACTTCACGCTGGGCACGATGGAACGGCTCGGACTCGGCTATGACACGCTGAAGGAGCTTCATCCGCAGCTGATCTACTGCACGGTCAAGGGCTTCGGCGAGAGTGGTCCGTGGGCCCCGACCAAGTCGTTCGACATGGTGGCGCAGGCCGCCGGCGGAGCCATGGCCGTGACCGGCACTCTGGATGGCATGCCGCTCAAGCCCGGTGCCACGATCGGCGACACCGGCACCGGCGTGCAAGCTGCCATCGGGATGCTCGCTGCGCTGTGGCAACGCCAGCGCGACGGGATCGGCCAGAAGGTCGAGCTGTCGATGATGGAGGCAGTCACCAACTACACACGCGTCGCCATGACCCGCCGCGAGGTCTCTGGCGACCCCGCGCCTCCCTACGGTGACGGCCTCACGGCGCCCACCGGTCTCTTCCCCTGCAAGCCTGGCGGACGTTCCGATTGGGTCTGGGTCGTGGTCGCCAACGGCCGCATGCGAGAGGCGCTGATGGAGACCATCGGACGGCCCGATCTCGGTGCATCGAACGGCGCCGGTGGCATCACTCGCAACGACGGCGATGACGTCCGCGACGCCATCGCGTCGTGGACGCGTGAGCGCACCAAGTTCGAGGTGATGGACGCGATGCGGGAAGCCGGCGTGCCCTCCGGACCGGTGTTGCACTCAGGCGAGATTTTCGAGAACGAGCACCTCCGCGAGCGCGGAATGCTGGTCGACATCGAACATCCCACGCGCGGACCGATCACCCTGCTCGGCTGCCCGATTCGGCTCAGCGAGAGCCCGGCCGTCCACCGACGCGCGCCCTTGCTCGGCGAGCACACCGCCGAAGTCCTCGCGGAAGAGCTCGGGATGTCCCCCGCCGACGTCGAGGAGTTGGCATCCGGAGGCGTGGTCTAAGCCGCTACGATCACCGGGGGAGACGGAGTTGGCCTCGGCGGTGTACCCGCAGGTTCCGACGCGCGGCTAGGACACCGCGATGTCCCAGCGGCGTGCGCACTCCCTGACGACGATCTCCACATCCTCCTCGAGCAGGATCGATTCAGCTGCGAGCGCGGTCGCGTCAGACCGCACGAGCTCGAGGTAGCGATCCTTCGACCCGTAACGCGACACAATCTCGTCCCGCTCGAACCACTGGGTGAGCCCGACGAAGTGGCTGGTCAGGTCCTCTCCGCCGGTCTCTGGATGGCGGGGATTCCAGCCGGTGTGGATCCCCAGCGGTTGGGTCAGATCGGGCAGCCGCCAGCCCGCCGCCTCGTTGCCGTCGGCATCGAGCGCCGAGACGTATCCCTGATACGTGGCGCCCTCCGACGCTGGCAGCGTGGCGTCATCCACGGTCCGCACGCGAGACAAGCGCGACGCGTCGGGCACAGTGAGCGTTGCCGAGAGAGCGTCGAGCACGTCCGCTCGGGACGCTGCCGTTCCCGATGCGAGGCTCGGTACGTTGCTCGGCGGCGGGTCCGACGTGCCGCGCACCCAATCGTCCAGATTGACCAGCGCTGCGCGCATCAGCGGCGAGTGCTCAATGGCGTTGTGCCGATACATGCTGCGGTCATCGGTGAGGTAGAAGCTGTCGATCGGTTCGGCCTGGCCGGTGCTGTGCTGTGTCCCCGCGAGCAAGTAGTGCCGAGCCTGTGGATGTGGCGGCTCGTCCGCGCCCGTGGCCGGATTGATGTCCATCAGCGAGGCATCGCCACGCCAGTACTCCCAGCTCGTGTTCGTGGCCACGATCTTCGGCGTCGAACCTTGCTCGTCCGCGCGGCGCAGCAAGCCATCCTCGTTCCCAGTCAGCGAGTCCGTCGCGACGCAGTCTGCGAACGGATACTCGTGAATCGGACCGGCCAGGAACAGCTGCGACGGCTGGCCGTAGCGTCGGTTGAACTCTCCGCGAATCCCGCCTGCGACATGGATGTGCATGCCGTCAAACGCCATTCGCGTCGGCGCATCGGGGTCGCGATTCAGACCCAGATACAGCAGGTGGCGCAGGAACCGTCCGCTCTGCGAGATCCCGAAGCCGATCACGCGCTCGTAGCCTCGCTGCAGCTCGCCGCCGGGGTCGCGCAGGGCCAACGCCGCGTCGCGGAACGCCAACAATCCTGTGCCCACGACGGGGCAACGGTCGGTCGGATAGACGATCTCATAGATGCGACCGGGCTCGAAGCCGTCTGCGAGCCACAGATCCATCGTCGACGGCTCGACGCCGTTCGGCGTTGCCTTCGCGAAGCGCCAGCGGTCCGACGACACCAGGCGAGGCTCGTCGTCCTCAAAGTCGCGGACATACATCCGCGCCTGGTCGGCGTGCTGAGCCGAGACCGGGTAGCCGGGCTGTCCCAGATGCGCAATCGGCATCGAGGCCGCCGCCGTGCTGGGCCGTAGATCGGTGATCGCCTCACCAATCAGCGGCTGCCCGTTTTCCGTCGCCTCGGGCGCGTCGAACTGCAGCAACAGCGGCACGTCCGGCGCGTTCCACTGCCAGGCGACGCTGGCCAGACTGAACCCGCGTCGGAACAGGAAGCCGTCGCCGGGATGGTGGGGATCGGTCAGCGAGTTCTCGCGTGGGGCGCGATTCAATGCGCCAGGCAACGTGCAGCGTCCGCGATTGGGCACTTCCTGCACCAGCGTGCCATTGCCGAGCGACGGATCGACGGGTCGGATCAGGACCAGGTCGCCCGAGAACCGCACACAGCCATCATCGCCGCGCGGGGCCAACTCCAGGTCGGTGATCCGACGATGATCCTCCAGCGCCGGATTGACCGCATAATGCAGGCGAGCGCGGATCAGTTCAAAGGGCCCATGAGGGCCAAAGTCAGCGCCGCCTGCATACGGCTCGCGGTGGGTAATGTCAATGCGTTCAACAGCCATGGCGTGATGCTCCTCTTCGCGATTGTCTTCAACGATGACGTTTCGCAGCCTCGCGAAAATACTCGCGGAGACCGATCACATCATCAACTGAGCTAACTTCGCGCTTAGTCGACGACCGGTCGGCGCCGATCGTACCGACGTACCCCTTTGTGCCGTGAAGGTGAAGACGGCAGATCGGCTTTCTGTTGTTATCGTCCACCAGGACACTCGCATAGGACTTCGCATCGCGGAACCAAATGCGTTCGGGCGGGATCACGTCAGCGACCAGCGCCTGTACCATATTGTAGACTAGTATCTCTGATTCTAGCGTAAGGACCCCATCCTCCTCACCGAGAATTCCGCCACCCTTCACCACGTTCACAGCCCTAGTGAGCTCTGCCTCAAAGCACTTCGTAGCGACAGCAATGTCCTCAGCCAAGCTCTCGCCATCCTTAGATTCAGCGATGAAACCCGCGAGCCGGCTCAAGCCGTGCTCAGGTCGCTGAAAGTCAAACTCGATTGCCTCACGGATCTGCTGTTCAGCAGGAGGGCCAAGTTGTGCTATCTGAGCTTTGATGTTGGACCGCCGAAAGCCATCCTTCGCAATCATGGACAGCGCCAGATAATCGTTGGCGGTGAGCTCCTGGGCTAGATTCAGCTCGTAGAACGCGTGCGCGTCCATGCTTCCAGGCTGCTGAGCATCAGCATAGAATGCATAGCCGATGCCATCCGTAAGTATACCGAGAGCCGGTGCAATAGCGTTAAAGTAAGAAGCGAGCTGTCCGACGTATGAGCGAGTCCTCGCGTGACCCGCCACCTTGCACTCTATCACAATGACAGGTTTGCTTTCGTGCTGTATGACGTAATCCGCCCGGCGGCGACTGCCGTCAATGATCACCGGGTACTCGGGTCGGACCTCTCGAGGGTCGGCTGTGTTCCAACCGAGCGCGCGAACCAACGGGGAAACGAGCGAGTGCTTGGTTATCTCCTCGTTATCCAGGATCTCGTAGTCCCTCGCGATGACCTGGGCGATAGACGCGATCTGATCTTCAAGAGTCATCGGTCGTTCCTCCAGGCTCTGCGCCTACGGCACGACGGCCTCCCTCACCCCAGGCCCCA
>JAJEBU010000001.1 GCA_022822375.1 Dehalococcoidia bacterium | reverse complement strand
GACGTCGCGGCGGGGGAATCAGTGTCCTATGGCGGCTTGTGGACGGCTCCGCGCGATTCCCGGATCGGCGTCACCGGCGTCGGCTACGCCGACGGCTTGTGGCGGGCGCTGTCAGACGGTGGCAGCATGATCGTGGAGGGGCAGCGCTGTCCGATTCGCGGCGCGGTCTGCATGGACAGCACGATGATCGACCTGACCGATGCGCCTGAGGCATCGGCGGGCGACGCTGCCACGATCATCGGCGTCGACCGCGGCGCGTCGATATCGGCGTGGGACATCGCGCGGCGCGTCGGCACGATTCCCTATGAGATCCTGACCAACATCAGCGCGCGCGTGCCGCGCCGAATCGTCAGTCAGGAGGCTGGCTGAGCCGTCGACCTCACGGCACGCTCGCCGCCTCGCTTGTCGACAAGGCGGGCGGTTCGTAGGATCAGCAGTGGAGAGACGCTCATGATCATGACCACACTCGACCGCAGGCGGATGTTCGTCCCACTGCTTGGACTGCTGCTGGCGCTGGGCGTCGGGTTGGCGCTGAGCCAACTGGCTCAACTGGGCCGCGTCGATGCCAGCAGCGGCGCACTCATCCAGGAGGAGCCAGAGCGGGGCTCGACCGTGGCCGAGGCGCCGCATCAGCTGCTGTTGACCTTCGACCGTCCATTGGCCCAACTGATTGGCGCACACCGCGTTGCCGTGACCGACTCGTACGGCGACCGCGTGGATGACGGACACCCGCTCATCTCCAACTACAGTCAGCGCACCCTGGTCGTGCCGATCAACGCACATGGCGATGGTCAGCTGACCGTCGAGTACCGCGTGCAGCTGATCGGCGACGGCGAGATGCTGCAGTTCGAATCGTCCTACGCATTCAGCGTGGACCACACGCTCGGCCCAAACGAGGGTGAAGACATCTCAGCGCCGGCCACCGCCAAAAGCAGCCAGCCGATCGTGCTCTGGACGATTGCAATCCTGATCGGCATCTCCGCGGTCGGCGCGATGCTCTACTTCCTGCGTCTCGCGACGGGCACCTCGCGCAGTTCACTCGAGCCGGTCAACCGCAGCGTCTTCCGCGACGATCGCTAGTCGTCGTCCGCGGCGCTCGGGCTGATCGTCGGAATCAACGGACGCGCCACGTCGTCGCGCTTCGACTTGCGCTCTGGCAGATCGGCGATGCGCTGCTTGACGGCAGCCGCGTCTTGGGCGGTTGCGCCTTCGGTCAGCAGCAACGCCGCTGCACCGGAATCGCGCAACGCCTGGATATCGCCGGCCGAGATGTGCGACGGCGTCGTCACGCAGATTGGCGCGGCGGCAAACATGGCCAGACGCCGCAGCTGGATGATGTCGGTCACGCTCAGCGGCAGATCGAGCGCTTCGAGGCCGATCATCGCCGGCTGCAGACTGCCGAGCGCTCGCGCCGCTGACTCGTCGAAGCCCACATCCAGCAGGCGGACGATGTAGTCAATCTCCTCGTCGAGCATCGCATCGGCGCGGGCGTCGTCCAGGACGAACGACAGGAAGGACGCTCCGGCCGCTTTGGCCGCGGCGGCGCTCTCTGGCGTGAGCACGACGAGGCGCGCGCCCCAGAGCGCGACGTCGGACTCCGCTGCGGCCGCAGCTTCCGACTCGGTCAGGGCCAGGCAGAAGTCTGCGCCGTCGACGACGCCGACCGTGCCCAGCAGCATCTCCGGCGGCCGCTCCTGCGCCGGCGCGCCGAATCCCAACCGCCGCTGACGACTCTGCCGCCGCTCCTTCAGCGCATCCGCAAGCTTGCCCATCGCTGCCCCTCCAATGTCCTCGACGAGTTCGGCTCAACTAGAATCCAGCGTAAACCAGCAGCTGGCGGGAGCGGAACATGGACGCAGGAGACTGGTTGGCGCAGCCGTTTGGCGCTGAGGTGATCGAGTGGGCGTCGATTCCCTTGCGAATCGTGCTGGGAGTCATCTTCATCGACGCAGGGTTGGGCAAGTTTCGCCGCGGCATAGGTGGATTCTCGGGCTGGCTGGAGTCGTTGGGCGTTCCGCTGCCGCGCCTGGCCGGTCCGGGCGTTGCGACGACTGAGCTGGTCGGCGGCGTCCTGCTGCTGGCCGGACTGCTCGTGCCGTGGATCGCCATTCCGTTGGCGATCAACATGATCGTCGCCACCTACGTGAACAAGGTCAAGGAGGGTCTGCCGTTCCAGGGCTCTTCGGACAAGCAAGGCTACGAGTTGGACGTGCTGCTCGTCTTCGCCTGCATCGCGCTGATCCTGATGGGCGCGGGTCCAGCCTCGATCGATTCAATCCTCCACTAGCGCCACCAGCGCATCCGTCCCGTCATCACGACGCACGACGATCGGGCAGATACGCTGATCTGCGCGTGCGGTGCACGGTGGACGGTGCGTCGCGCCCATCTTGCCTGTCTTGCATGTCTTGCCTGCCCTACTTGTGTTGCCTCTCTGGCGGAGACGATGAACGGGAGCGCTGATGGAACGCTGGTCGGTGTTTGTCTCCGAACATCCCTGGCGCGTGCTCCTGCTCTGGATCGCCGCGATCGTGCTGGGCGCGATGGCGGCGCGCGGACTCGGTGGATCGCTGACCGACACGTTCAACGTGCCCGGTACCGAATCGCAGGCCGCCTTCGATCTGTTGGTGGACCGCTTCCCCGCCCGCTCAGGCTCCGAACTGCTCGCGGTCTTTCACACACCTGACGGCGCCATCAGCGATCCCGACGCGCAGTCAGCGATGGCCTCGTTCTCGCGCGAAGCGGCGAAGGTCGATGAGGTCGCGGTCGTCTTCCTGCCCTCGGAACGGCCCGGCAATGTCTCGCCCGACGGCCGCACGGCGATCGTCCGCGTCGCCTACGACAAGCTGGCCAACGAGCTGGAGACGGCAAATGTCGGAGCGGTGATCGAGCTTGCGGACGAGTATCGCCACGACAGCTTGCAGATCGACTTTGGCGGCCAGCCGGTGCGCGAGTACGAGACCGAACCGCCGGGCACCGCCGAGCTCGTCGGCCTGGCGGCCGCGCTGATCATCCTGATCGTCGGCTTCGGTTCGATCTTTGCAGCCGGCATGCCGATCATCTCCGCGTTGGTCGGCCTGGCGACCGGGACGGCGGGCATCATCATCGCCGCCGCGTTCCTGGACATCACCACGGCCGCGCCAACATTCGGGGCGATGCTCGGGATCGGCGTGGGGATCGACTACGCGTTGTTCGTGATTGCACGCTTCCGCGAGCAACTCGCGGAGGGCGTAGAACCAAACGAGGCGGCGCAAGCGGCGGTGACCACCGCAGGACGCGCGGTGGCCTTTGCCGGCTCGATCGTGGTCGTCGCGCTGGTCAGCCTGTTCGCGATTGGCATTCCGCTGATTGCCAATCTCGGTCTCGCCGCCGCGGTGGTGGTGTTGATCGAAATGCTGGTCGCCATCTCGCTGCTGCCAGCGCTGCTGGTGCTGATCGGACGGCGCATCGACAAGTACTCGATTCCATTCCTGCGTCACACCGCAGGCGGCGAGCGCGGACGCTGGTACCACTTTTCGCGGCACATCTCGCGGCGGCCCTGGCTCTACCTGGCACTTTCGACCGCGATCCTCGTCGCGCTGGCGATTCCCGCGTTCAGCATCCAACTCGGCGTCTCCGACGACGGCAACCGCCCCACCGAGTACACCTCGCGGCGCGCCTACGACCTGATCTCCAACGCCTTTGGACCCGGCGTCAACGGCGCGCTCTTCGCCGTCGTCGACAATCCCCAACAGCGGCTCTCGCCGGCCGAGTTGCAGGCAGCGAGCCAGGCGCTCTCGCAGGTGGACGGTGTGGCCGCCGTGCTGCCGCCCGACCCATCGCCCAACGGTGAAACGGCGTTGATCTCCGTCATCCCCACGACGGCGCCGCAGGAGGCGGAAACACGCGAGTTGGTCAACCGTCTGCGTCAGACCGCGGTACCCGCGGCACTAGACCGCGCCGCGGACGAGACCAGCATCTTCATCGGCGGCACGACCGCGGCGTTCGAGGACGTCACGGCCAAGATGATCTCGCGGCTGCCCTACTTCTTCCTGATCGTGATCGGCATCTCGGTGCTGCTGCTGATGATGGCGTTCCGGTCTGTGCTCGTACCGCTCAAGGCCGCGCTCATGAACATGATGGCCATCGGCGCATCGATCGGCTTTGTCGTGGCCATCTTCCAGTGGGGTTGGGGGCTGGAACTGACCGGCCTTGACCGCACCGGTCCGATCGAGTCGTTCCTGCCGATGTTCATGTTCGCAATCCTGTTCGGGTTGTCGATGGATTACGAGGTGTTCCTGCTCTCACGGATTCGCGAGCACTGGCTCGAAAGCGGCGACTCGACGGAATCGGTGGCGTATGGGATTGGCGCCTCGGCGCGCGTGATCACGGCGGCGGCCGCCATCTTGATCGCCGTGTTCGCCAGCTTTGCCGTATTCGGCGACGAGCGCACGGTCAAGGTGTTCGGCATGGGGATGGCGTTCGCGATCTTCATCGACGCCACGCTCGTCCGACTGGTGCTGGTCCCGGCCTTCATGCAGATCGCAGGGCCGGCCAACTGGTGGCTGCCGCGCTGGCTCGACGGCCTGCTTCCGCGCCTGACGATTGATCCGCCTGCGCCCGTCCGTCGTGTGCTGCGGCAACGCCGCATCCCGCTGCTGTCGGTGCTCGCGCACCCGCAGAAGACGGCGCAGGACCCGACGACCGACTGACGGAACCTGAGCGCCGAGCCGCGCCCGTCGAGTCAGCAGCCTAGCCGCCCGCAGTGTCGAAGCTGAAGACGTCGATCTGCCACTCGGTAATGCCGCCATCGGCGCCTTCGGGCTCAAGCAGAATCCGCCAGACGCCGGCCGCTCCGGCGTTGTCGTCCGGCGTGATGAAGGCGGCGCTGGCGAGACAGGGCTCGGCGCCAGCGCAGCTGAGGATGACGCGGCCCGAGAGCACCACGGTGTCGGCCGCGTCGAAGACGGCCAGCCGCGCTGAGCTCTGATCGGCCCCGATCACTGAGACCGTGACTTCGAAGTAGCCGTCCTGATCGGAGACGAGCAGCGAGTTGTCGATGCCCAGTTCACTGCCGATGCCGAGCAGCGTGGGCGCCAGGCCGCCGTCGACGATCTCGCCGCGCAGGCTGGCGTCGCCGCGGGGACTCGGCAGCGCCGCAGCGGTCATCATCATGACCTCTTCCGCCGCTGCTTCCTCTTCTTCCTCCATCATCGCGGTCGTAGCTTGGCCGGTCTGGGTGATGGTCAGGATGTACGGTCCAGCGGACTCGTTGGCGTAGTCGCGGACGCTGACGCTGACCACGCCATCCTCGGTCGGTTCCAGTGAGAGCGCCGCGTCGCGGCCCAGCGGCCCGCCTCCCGTATCGTCATCCATCTCGTGCACGCCAGCGCCGTCGACCATTACCAGCGAGTCGATCAGCAGGCTCTGCACGAGAACGTCGTAGGTTGCCCCGGCCCGAACGGGCAGCTGGAACTCGTCCACGTCGCCGGGCGCGTCGATCACGCCCACAAACGGCGTGCCAATCTGCAAGTCGGCAGCCGACTCGCCTTCCATCATGGACATCAGCGGCACGCTGGAGCTCACCGAGTACGTGGCGTGCGTACCCATCGACTCGTCGGCCATGTCGGGTTGAGGGACGATCCGCAGCTCGTACGGACCGATCGTTTCCGGCGAGACGTTGACGACGTTCTCGCCGGGGATGATTGACGACAGCTGCAGCAGCTTGCCTTCGGCGTCGACGACACGAAGCGTGGCTCGAGTATCGGTGCTAATCCACAAGGAGATGCTCTCGCCGGTGATCTCATCGCCGGCCAGCAGCTCGCCCGAGCCTTGCGCCACGGCGATGCTGAATTCGTGCTCGGTCGCGGCGCTCTCCGGGTCCGCCGTGCGGGGGGCGGCGATCGGCTCGGGCGGCAGACTGCGAGCGAGATCGCCCGTCGACACATACCAGCCCATGCCGACCATCTGCGCGGGCGCAAAGCCGATGACGAGGCCCGAGCCGTCGACGAGCACCATGCCGCCCGACGTCGACACGGCGCGGGCATCGGTGAACAAGAACGTGCGGTCGCCCGGCTCCCACTCGCCGAAGCCGCTCAGCACACCCGAGAAGATGGCCGGCCGCGAACCAGCCCGTTCGCCGGCCGCAAATCCAACCGTGTAGACCGACGATCCCGGCTGCACGCCCTCGCCGTCACCGAGCCTCGCACCTGGCAGCAGACGCACCAAGCTGGCGTCCAAGGGGCCCATCCAGGCCAATCCCGTAAAGTGGTCACGGCCGACGACCTGCACATCTTCGAGCACATCGCCGTTGGAGAGCGTCACCAGCGCTGACATAGCGCCGTGCAGGGCTCGCTCGTCGACCAGCACGTAGCCGTCGGTGGTGACCAGACCGGTCGCTGTCGCGCCGTCGGCGGCCGCCACGTGCGCCAGACTGGGGAAGACGATACTGAAGGCGGTCGCGCCATCGCCCCCGCCGGACGCGCTGGGCGGCCGCGACGGAGCTGCATCGTCTTGCGGCTGCGATGCCGCAGCCGGCGCCGCCGGTGCCGCTGTCTGCTCCTGCTGTTCCTCCTGAGACTGCTGCTGCTCATCTTCGTCGTCGTCGCCGACTAGGTCGCAGGCCGAGAACAGGAGCGCCACAGACGCCGCCAACACCAGCAGCCAGAGGCTGAATCGGCCGCGCCGACGTCGATTGGTCAGCGTGAAGACGTTCATGGGGGCTCCCGTCGCTGTCACTCAGCGAGACTGCGGCACACGCGTCTCAGCCGTCATCAGGTACCAAACCGGTACACGGAGTGTATCCCACAGGATGATTTGTTTGTGTCGCGCGAACGATTCTTGCAGCGCAGCAACTGCCCCGCCAGAAGCGTCTGGAGCTTAGGCCGAACGGGCGCGGGCGGATCGAAGCAGTGGAGCCGGCGGGGGGATTCGAACCCTCGACCTACGGTTTACGAAACCGTTGCTCTACCACTGAGCTACGCCGGCCGATGCGCCCACAGATCACCGCGGGGCGCGTCAGTGCTGATCGTATCGCACGCCCAGCGCTGCGCAGACATCGGGCGCGCCGATTGCCGCGTGCTGCCGTGTCCCTTGCGCACAGTTCGCATGTTCTCGCATGTTCTATGGTGCAAGCGTGTTCCGGCTGACTGTTTCGACCTACGACGACGCTCTGATCCCAGCGATCGCGCCCGCGCTGGAGCGGGCTGGTCTGCAAGTCGTGCACTTCCTGCCGGCCGAGGGTGCGCAGCCCGATCCCGCCGCGGCGCCTGATGTGCTGCTGCTCGATTGGCGCCGCTCCATCCCCCACACCCGCCCCGCCGAAGTTCAGGCCTGGCCGGAAGCGACGCGCCTCGCAGTGCTGCGCCCGCAGGACACCTCGTTGCTCGGTCCCACGCAAGAGCTGGACGACTTCCTACTCGAACCGGTCAACGACGCGGAGCTGGCCGCGCGGGTGCAGCTGGCGCTCTGGCGGCACGGACGCGTGCTCGCGCGCAACTCGCTCGAGGCCGGCGACCTGCTCGTCGACACGTCCAACTACCAGGTCTTCGAAGGCGGCCGATCGATCTCGCTGACGTTCAAGGAGTTCGAGCTGCTGCGCTTCCTGATGACTCACCACCAACAGGTCTTCACGCGCGAGACGCTGCTCAACCGCGTCTGGGGCTACAACTACTACGGCGGCTCGAGAACGGTAGACGTCCACATCCGGCGTCTGCGCTCGAAGCTGGAGGCGAGCGGACAGCGCTACGTCGAGACGGTCCGCAACGTCGGCTACCGCTTCGCCCTTCCGCTGCGTTAGACGCCTCCAACACACTCCGCTTCCCTGCCCGCTGGGCGTAACTCAGCTGTAACGCTGGAAGGGCTGACCACCCGCACTTGTGGCATACGATGACGACGCGTCACCATCCGCGCTGCGTACAACCGGTCCGCTCGCGGTCGTATGCACCCTGCAGCGCCCACACGAAGGAATGAGGCATCGTCGAATGGCAACCCTTGGCGACATCCAGCAGCTGATCGCGGACCAGGGTATCCGCCGCGTGGATCTGTTGGTCACCGACCTGATTGGCCGTTGGCAGCACTTCAGCATCCCCGCCGACCGCGTCGATGAGGACTTGGTCAACCGCGGCCAGGGCTTCGACGGATCCTCCCTGCGCGGCTTCCAGAGCATCGACGAATCGGACATGCTGCTGCGCCCGGACCTCGATACCGCCCGGATCGACCCGACCGAGCGCGAACCAACCCTGAAGTTCATTTGCGACGTCCACGACCCGGTCACCGGCGATCGCTACAGCCGCGACCCGCGCTACGTCGCGACCAAGGCGGAGCAGCACCTGATCGACTCCGGCATCGCGGACCAGGCCTTCTTCGGACCCGAGCTCGAGTTCTTCGTCTTCGACCACGTCCAGTTCCAGCTCTCGATCAACCAGGCCTTCTATGTCGTCGAATCGGACGAGGCTGACTGGAACAGCGGCCGCGACGAAGACGACAACAACCTCGGCTACAAGATTCCGCCCAAGCAGGGCTACTCGCCGACCGCGCCCTTCGACACCCTCTCGGACCTGCGCTGGGAGATGTCCGACGCGATGAACGCGGTCGGCATGGAGATGGAAGTCCACCACCACGAGGTCGCGACCGGCGGCCAAGGCGAGATCGCGACGCGCTTCAACACGCTGCGCAACAAGGCCGACGAAACCCAGTGGTACAAGCACATCGTGCGCAACGTCGCCAACCGCCACGGCAAGTCCGCCACATTCATGCCCAAGCCGCTCTACGGCGACAACGGCACCGGGATGCACTGCCACCAGTCGCTCTGGAAGGACGGCGACACGCTGTTCTACGAGCAGGGCGCGTACGCCGACCTGTCCGACACGGCGCGCCACTACATCGGCGGACTGCTCAAGCATGGCTCAGCGCTGCTCGCATTCTGCGCGCCGACGACCAACTCCTACAAGCGCCTGGTGCCCGGCTTCGAAGCGCCCATCTACCTCGCCTACTCACAGCGCAACCGCTCAGCCGCTGTCCGCATCCCGACCTACGAGACATCGGCCAAGAGCAAGCGGATCGAGTTCCGCCCGCCCGACCCGTCGGCCAACACCTACCTCGCCTTCTCGGCAATGCTGATGGCCGGCTTGGACGGTGTCCGCAACAAGATCGAGCCAGACGACCCCGTCGACACCGACATCTACGAGCTCTCCGCCGAAGAGGCCGCAGGCATCCCCTCTGTCCCCGCTTCGCTCGAAGGCTCGCTCAGCGCCCTCGCCGATGACCACGATTTCCTGATGGAAGGCGGCGTCTTCACCCAGGACCTGATCGACCACTACCAGGACTTCAAACTGCAAGAGGCGCGCGACGTCTTCCAGCACCCGGTCCCGGCTGAGTTCTTCCACTACTACCACATCTAGTTCAGGGTCCAGAGCCGCGCGATGACCAGCTTGAACGGCGATGCCGACCCGTTGACGTCGGCCCACGAGCACGTCTTGCGCGCCTGTCGCGAGCACGATGTGCGCTTCGTGCGGCTCTGGTTCACCGACCTGTTGGGACAGCTGAAATCGGTCGCGATCACGATCGACGAGCTGCCCGCCGCGCTGGAACGTGGCGTCGAGTTCGACGGCGCCTCGATCGAGGGCTTCACCCGCCACGACGAATCGGACATGGTCGCGCGGCCTGATCCGGACACCTTTGTCATGCTGCCGTGGCGTCCGCAGCAACACCGCGTCGCGCGGATGATCTGCGATGTCCACCGGCGCAACGGCGAGCCGTTCGAGGGCGACCCGCGGCGAATCCTCAGGCGTCAGCTGGAAGCAGCACAGGAGCGCGGCTACACCTTCTACGTTGCTCCGCAGATTGAGTACTTCTACTTCCGCGCGCCCGACGACCCCGCGCCGCTGGACTCAGGCGGCTACTTCGACCTCTCGCCGCTGGACACGGCCACCGATCTGCGCCGCGAGACCGTGCTGACGCTGGAGGAGATGGGCATCGGCGTGGAGTCCTCGCACCACGAAGCCGCGCCGTCGCAACACGAGATCGACCTGCGCTACACCGACGCATTGACGATGGCCGACCAGGTCATGACGACGCGGCTGGTGGTCAAGGAAGTGGCCATCAAGCAGGGCGTCCACGCGACGTTCATGCCCAAGCCGCTGAACGGCGTCAATGGATCGGGCATGCACGTCTATCTGTCGCTCTTTGAGGCCGAGCAGAATCTGTTCTACGAGCCCAATGGCGGCCTCTCGGGGATCGCGCGATCATTCCTCGCGGGATTGCTCGCCTACACGCCCGAGTTCACGCTGATCACCAACCAGTGGTCGAACAGCTACAAGCGGCTCGCGCCGGGCACTGAGGCCCCGGTCTACCTCACGTGGTCGCACGCCAACCAGTCCGACCTGGTGCGCATTCCCGAATACGAGCCGGGCGACGCGGAGTCGACGCGGTTGGAGTATCGCGGCGCCGACTCGGCAACGAACCCGTATCTGGCATTCTCCGCCTTCCTCGCCGCCGGCCTGCGCGGCATCGACGAGGGTCTGACACCGCCGCCCGCGGCCGAGGACAACGTCTTCCTGCTCAGCGAAGCGGAACGGCGTTCGCGCAGCATCACCGAGATGCCGACGACGCAGGGCCGCGCGATCGAGGCGTTCGCGTCGTCCGAGCTGATGCGGAGTGTGCTTGGCGAATACGTCTGGAACACTGTCCTGCAGAACAAGCGGCTCGAGTGGGACGAGTATCGGTCGCAGGTCACGGACTACGAGCTGAAGCGCTACCTCGCGGTGCTGTAGAACTCTGCACGACCCGACGCATCGGCCCGCCGATGCCGCAGCCGAACGTTCAGGCGTTAGCGCCCCGCGACGGCGGCAGCCATCGCCGAGGCCTGCTCGAACAGGCCTTCGGTCGAGCTGTGAATCACGTCGAACAGGGGCGTCGGGTAGAGGCCGATGAACAGCACGCCCGCCACCAACACCACCAGCGCGCCGGCGAGCGGCCGAGAAACGTGGAAGCGCTCGCGGTCAGCACCCTCAGGCTCGTACAGGTACATCTGCTTGATCACCATCAGGTAGTAGTAGAGCGAGACGAAGGAGGCCGTCACGCCGACGGCGCCGAGCCACAGGAAGCCGTTGTTGAAGGCGGCCTGGAAGATGATGAACTTGGTCGCAAACCCAGCGAACAGCGGCATCCCCGCGAGCGAGAACAACGCAGCGGCGATTGCAAAGGCCAGGAACGGCTGACGCTCGGCAAGTCCGCGCAGGTCCACGATGTCGTCGCGGCCGGTGCGGTTGTAGAACGCGATGATCGCCGCGAACACGGCGATGTTCGTGGTCACATAACCGATCAGGTGCAGCACGAGCGCTGAGGCGGCGTCCTGCGACTGCGCAATGTTGGCCGCGTCGAGCGCCACAATGCCGACGAGCAGATAGCCCACCTGCGAAATGGACGAATAGGCCATCAGCCGCTTGAAGTTGGTCTGCTGGAGCGCCATCAGGTTGCCGACGATCATCGTGACGGCGGCGAGAATGCTGACGAACCAGACCCACTCGCCTGCCGCCGGCAAGAACGCCTCGGAGAACAGGCGCAGGAAGAAGGCGAAGGCCGCGGCCTTGCCGCCGGCGCTCAGGAAGGCCGTGATCGGCAGCGGCGCGCCCTGGTACGCATCGGGCGTCCACTGGTGGAACGGCACTGCGGAGACCTTGAAGCCCAGACCCGCCGTAATCAGCACCAGGCCGATCAACAGACCCGGCCGTGTCGCCTCTGGATCGACGCCGCCACTCAGTCCCGCGTAGGAGGCCAACTGGTCGGCGATGTTGCGGCCGGCGGCCGCGGCGTCCGGCTCGATGCCTGAGTAGAGCGTGGTGCCCGTCACGCCGTAGATCAGCGAGATGCCGTACAGCATCAGCGCCGATGAGAACGCGCCGAGCAGCATGTACTTCAGCGAGCCCTCGTTGGAGAACGGGTTGAGCTTGTTGAAGCCGACGAGGATGTAGAAGCTGAACGACAGCAGCTCGAGCGAGAGGTACGCGGTGAGCAGCTCGCGCGACGCGCCGAGCAGCATCATGCCCAGCGTCGCGAACACGATCAGGCCGTAGAACTCGGCGTGGTTCTTCAGTCGGTCGCCCGCGAACTGCACCGCCGCCATGACCGTGAAGAACGCGATGCCCAGGAAGAACACACGGAAGAGCACCGTGAAGTGGTCGATAGCGAGCACGTTGGCAAAGTCGTCGTGGGTGTCCCAGTACGCCAGTGCGGTGCCGACCGCGATCGCCGCCAACGCCGCCGCCGTGGCGTAGCCGAACCACTTTTGGTCCACCTGGCGGAACGCCAATGCAGCCGCGATGATCAGCACGGCCAAGCCGGCCATGATGAATTCGGGAATGATCAGCGAGTACTCGAGATCCATCAGGGTCACCGTCCGGTCAGCGAGCTGAGTGAAAATGCTTGGCCAATCTGCTCCACCTGGGGCAGGTCAGCGACCGACTGCGCAATGCGGTCGACGAATGGGTCAGGCCAGACGCCCATGGCGATGATCGGGGCGATCAGCACGATCCCGGCGATGATCTCCAGGCGCGAGATGTCCTTCAGGTTCTCCCAGCGCGGATTGAACGGGCCCAGCGCGGCGCGGCCCATCAGCCGCAGCACGTAGATCGCGGTCAGCGCGGCAGACAGGATGCCCAGCGCCGCAAACAGCGGGAACGTGTCGATCGCACCGACGAAGATGTGGAACTCAGCCACGAATCCCGACAGTCCCGGTAATCCGAGCGACGTCAGGCCCGCGATGCCGAAGAAGATCACAAACAGCGGCATCTTGCGCACGAGTCCGCCGAAGACGCGAATGTCCCGCGTGTGCGCCTGGTCGTAGAGTCCGCCGACCATCGCGAAGAAGAGCGCTGTCATCACGCCGTGCGAGAACATCTGCAAGACCGCGCCGTTGACGCCGATGTTGTTCATCGTCCCCAATCCCATCAGGACGAATCCCATATGGGAGACGGACGAGTACCCGATCACAAACTTGAGGTCGGTCTGATGGATCGCCGAGATCGCGCCGTACACCGCCGCGACGCCGCCCAGCACGAGCAGCACCGGCATCCAGAAGTCGGTGCCGGCGGGCAGAATCTCCATACCGAGTCGGATGATGCCGAACGCGCCGAGCTTCATCAGCACGCCGGCGTGCAGCATGGAGACGGCCGTCGGAGCAGCCACGTGACCGTCGGGCGACCAAGTGTGGAAGGGGAACAGGCCGGCCAGGATGCCACAGCCGATCATGAAGAAGGGGAAGAACGTGTTGGCAAAGCTGCGTCCGAAATTGACCTCGCGCAGCACCGCCATATCGAAGGTGCCGGCGCCGGCCTCGGCGAAGACCGCAAAGATGCCGATGAAGATCAGGACCGATCCGCCGACCAGCACCATGGTCAGCTTCATCGCGCCGTATTCCTTGTTCGTCGACCCCCAGATCACGATCAACAGGTACATCGGCAGCACCGCGAGCTCGTAGGCGAAGAACCAGAAGAACAGGTCCTGGCCGATGTACACCCCGTAGACGCCGGTGAAGAGCGCCAAGAAGAGGATGAAGAAGTCCTTGACCCGATGCGTGATCTTCCAGGAGACGAGCACGCCGGCAAAGCCGACGAGTCCGTTGAGCAGCACCATCGGCGCAGCGATGCCGTCGACGGCGAGGTGCAGCGAGATGCCGTTCTCGCCCAGGAACGCGATGTTCTCGATCCACGGATACTGCAGGTTGAACTGGTAGCCGCCTTCGGCGAAGTCGTAGACAGCGAAGACGTAGATCGAGATGACCAGCGTTGCGGTGGTCGTGAGGAGCGAGATGTAGCGCACAACGTCTGCGTGCCGCGAGGGCACGAACAACGTCAGCAGCATCGCCCCGCCAGGGACAAGCAAGAGCGCGAGCAGGGCTTCGCCAACGTCCACGCTGTCTGCCTCTCTCTATCTCTTCCGACTCTTATCCGCGCAACAGGAAGGCGAGGCCGCCGGCCAGGGCGACGCCGACCACCATCAGCAACGCGTAATCCGGAATCCGCCCGGTGACGTGATAGCGCAGCCAATAGGCCGCGTAACGGGTCGCGTCGGCCGGCGCGTTGATGCCGGTGTCGTTGACAATCATGCGGTCAAACCAGGCCACGATGCGGGCCAGCGGTAGGATCGCGCGGTCGATGCCCCACTGGTAGGCCTCGTCGAAGTAGAACTTGTTCTCGACGACGGCCGCCAGACGCGGCTGGAACTCGCGCAGCGCCTGGGCGCGCCGCGAGTTGCGGCCCCAGAAGAACCACCAGGCTGTGCCAATCCCCAGCAGCGACACGGTGCCGGTCACCGCGGCGATGTTGTTGTAGAAGTGGAAGCTCTCCGGCTCGGGGAAGTAGACGTAACTGTTGATGCCGCCCGGGAAGCCCAGCGCGTCGCCCACCTGATCGAAGGCGACGAAGCCAGCCAGGAACGTCAGCACCGTCAGGAAGACGAGCGGAATCAGGATCGTCGGGTCCGCCTCGCGGGCGCGCTTGATCACGGCCAGGTCCTTGGGCGGTCCGAAGAAGGTGATGATCACCAGCCGCGCCATGTACAACGCCGAGAGGAAGGCGGCGATGCCGAGCAGGATCGCGACGGCCGTGTTGGCCCCGCCAACGGTGGCCAGGAAGATCTCATCCTTGGAGAAGAATCCAGACAGCGGTGGAATCCCGGCCAACGCCAGAGACGAGATGATGAACGTCGACGCCGTCACGGGCATCCGCCACCAGAGTCCGCCGAGCTTGCGCGCGTCCTGTTCCTCGGTCATGTGAATCACCGATCCAGAGCCGAGGAACAGACAGGCCTTGAAGAAGGCGTGCGTGAGCAGGTGGAACATCGCGATTCCGACCGCGCCGACCCCCAGCGCGACGAACATGAAGCCCAGCTGCGACACAGTGGAGTAGGCGAGCACTCGCTTGATGTCGTTCTGCGCGAGCGCCATGATGCCGGCCAGCAGCGCGGTGGTCAGACCGACCGCGAGCACGACGTTGGACGCGCCAGGCGTGACCTCGAACACCGGCAGCAGCCGCGCGACCAGGTAGACGCCAGCGACGACCATCGTCGCGGCGTGGATCAGCGCCGAGACCGGCGTTGGGCCCTCCATCGCGTCGGGCAGCCAGACGTGGAATGGCACCTGGGCCGACTTGCCGGCCGCGCCGAGGAAGAGCATCAGCGTCGAGAGCGTGAGATATCCATCGCCCATCACCTGCGGCAGGTCGTTGACGCGTCCCGCTTCGGCGGCAGCGATGATGTCTGAAATCTGGAAGGACCCAGTTGCGCGCCAGAAGAGGATGATGCCGATAAACAGGCCGACATCACCAAGCCGCGTGGTGACGAACGCCTTCTTGGCCGCTTCGACGGCCGAGCGACGCTCGTAGTAGAACCCGATCAGCAGGAAGGAGCACAGACCGACGCCTTCCCAGGCAACGAACATGAGCAGCAGGTTGTCGGCCAGCACCAGCGTCAGCATCATCGCCACGAACAGCGAGAGCACGGCGAAGTACCACCAGTAGCGTGGCTCGGGCTTGCCATGGTGGCGCAGGTAGCTGGTCGAGTAGATGTTGACCATCAGCGCGACCGTGGAGACCACAAAGACCATCACCATCGCGATCGAGTCAACCGTGAAGCCCAGCCGCACGACGAAGCTGTCGAAGTTGATCCAGTCCGTGCCGACGTTGCGAATCCCACCGAGCCCGGCGCCGAGCCAATCGAGATGCGACTCGAGCACGAAGAAGAAGAGCACGAACACCGCCAGGGCCGAGCCGACCGAGATGAAGTCACCGCCACGCGGCAACTTGCGGCCAAAGAGGAACAGCACGACGAACGAGATCGCCGGGATCGCCGGCAGAATCCACGCGTGATCAGCCCAGATCATCGGCGCATCCTCCCCGCTACCACTTCAACAGGTTCACTTCGTCGACGTTGGCCGTCGCGCGGTTGCGGAACGTCCGCACGACGATCCCCAGCGCCAACGCGACTTCCGCCGCCGCAATCACGATGATGAAGAAGGCAAAGACGATACCGGTGATGTTGCCGAAATCGACCTGACCGTAGACGGCGAACGCGACCATGTTGAGCGACACCGCGTTCAGCATCAGCTCGACCGAGAGCAGGATCAGCACCGCATTGCGCCGCGTCAACACACCCATCGCGCCGATCGCGAAGAGAATGGCATTGACGACCAGGATGTGTTCCAGCGCTGGCATCAGTTGTCGTCCTCATCTGGCGAGGCGAGCATGATTGCGCCGTCCAGGGCAATCGAGAGCAGCACGCCGACGATGATGAACGGCACGATCCAGATCGTGAAGATGGCGTCACCGATGGCCTGCAGGCCGACCGGCTGAATCGCCGCTGATGTCTCTGGCGTCGACCAGGTCGTGGCGACGATGGCGCCAATCAGCATGGCCAGCAGACCCAGCGCGGCGGCAATGCCCAACGGACGCGAGCGTCCGAAGAGCGCCTGCGGGCGCTCGCGGGCGCGCGTCAACATCAGCGCAAAGAGGATCAGGATCACCACGGCGGAGCCGTAGACGAGGAGTTGCACGAGCGCGATGAACTCAACGGTCAGAATCAGGTAGATGCCGGCGACGCCGGCGAGCGCGGCGATAAAGAACAGCGCGGCGTAGACGATGTTGCCCGCCGTGACCACGCCGATCGCAGAGACCAGCATGACCACGGCCAGGATCCAGAAGACCACCTGGGTTGCGGTGACGCCATCCTCCACGCGAACGCTCCTTCTTCCTCGTCGCCAGTCGCTTAGTCGCCGCCGGCCTCGACCGGCGTCACATCGGGTGCGGTGATCACGCGCGGCGTCGCCGGCGTGGTCGAGACGGTGCGGGCGCCCTCACCCTTGCGCTGCCGCATCAGCTGATAGATCAATCCGAACAGCGCGGCCAGCAGCGCGAAGGACACCAGCCCCACGACCCAGTCGGCCCCGCCGTAGGCGAGGATGATCCCATTCGCGATCACCTGCACGATGGCGAAGGGCAGCAGCACCTTCCATGAGAACGCCATCAGCTGGTCAATGCGCAGGCGCGGGAAGAGCGCCCGCGAGCCGATCACCAGCACGATCATCACCGAAGTCTTAACCAGCGTCAGGACGATCTGCAGGCCCAGTCCGACGTCGGCGCCGAACGGCCAGTTCCAGCCGCCCAGGAAGATCGACGAGGCCAGCATCACCATCAGGAACAACGCCGTGTACTCGGCCAGGAAGAACAACCCCCAGCGCATGCCGGAGTACTCGACGAAGTAGCCGCCGACGACTTCCGATTCGGCGATCGGCATGTCGAACGGCGGACGATGCAGCTCGGCCAGCGCGCCGATCATGAAGATTACGAAACCGAGCGGCTGCAACAGGATGTAGGGGGTGGTCGTCTGATCGCCGACGATCGCGTTGATGGAACCAGCCATCGAGGCGTCGCCATCGACGGCGAGTCGTCCCGCGGCGACCATCACGACAGCCACGATGATCAGCAGCATCGGAATCTCGTAGGAGATGGCCTGCGCCGCCGCGCGGACACCGCCGAGCAGCGCGTACTTGTTGTCCGAGCCCCAGGCCGCCATCACCACGCCGACGATGTTCAGGCCCAGCACGCCAAAGACGTAGAGCAGACCCAGGTTCAGGTCGCGGATGAACCACGTCTCCGTGAACGGAATCGGCACAAAGACGAGGAAGACTGGCACGAACGCCATGTATGGCGCGAGCTCGAAGGCCCAGCGGTCGGCCGTGATCGGCCGCACGTCTTCCTTGGTGACGAGCTTGAGCGCATCGGCGATCGACTGCAGGGTGCCGATTGGTCCGGTGCGCGTCGGACCGACGCGGGCCTGCAAGCGGGCGAGGATCTTGCGCTCGAGGTAGATCAGCGCGAATGCGTTGATCGTCATCAACGCCACGATGAACACGACGCGCAACAGCGCATCAATCCAGTCGGGCATGCTGACGCCGGCGAACTCGCTCAAGACCATTTAGCGGATCCCCGAATGCTCTGGACGTTCACGCAGGGTACACGCGATTTGGCTTACGCCGGTCACGCGGCTTCCCACGCAGCTGCCACGAGTTGCAGGCTGTGGTGGCATTATCGGTCCACCTCGCACAGGACGATGTCGATCGAGCCCAGCGCGACCACGGCGTCGGCGAGATAGCCGCCGATCACCTGCGGCTTCAGCGAGGACAGATTATGGAAGCAGGGAGAGCGCATCTTCACGCGCCACGGCTGGTCGGTCCCGTCCGAGACCATATAGATGCCGTACTCGCCGCGCGGATTCTCCTGCCGCATGTAGATCTCACCCGGTTCCGGCCGCAGGCGGGCCGGCATCCGCTCGGGCATGATCGGTCCTGAGGTCGGCATCTGGTCGAGCGCCTGGCGCAGGATCGTGACCGATTGCCGCATTTCTTCCAGGCGCACCAGGTAACGGTCATAGACGTCGCCGCGCTCTCCCACGGGGATCTCCCAGTGGAATCGGTCATAGATCGAGTAAGGCTCGTCGACGCGCAGGTCGAACGGGACGCCCGAGGCGCGCAGCATCGGGCCGGTCACGCCGAAGGAGATCGCGTCCTCTGCCGACATCACGCCCACGTCGCGGCAACGGGCGACGAACACCTCGTTGTCGGTCATCAGCTCATCGACATCGCCGATGCCGGTCTCGACCTGGTCCAGGACCCAGTGGGAATCCTCGACAAACGTCTCATGCGGGTCCCAGGCCAATCCGCCGACGCGGAAGTAGTTGTACATAATGCGGTCGCCGCAGACGGCCTCGAAGAGGTCCTGGATCCGCTCGCGCTCCTTGAATGTCCAGGTGAAGGCGGTGCCGAAGTATCCGACGTCCGTGCCGAACGCCCCCATGAACATAAAGTGCGAGAGCAGGCGGTTGAACTCGGCCAGAATCAGGCGAACGTACTCGGCGCGCTCGGGGATTTCGACCCCGGCGAGCCGCTCGACGGCGTTGACATAGACCCACTCGGAGTTGAAGGCAGCGAGATAGTCGGTGCGATCCTGGTAGCCGAGCGCGCCGCGGTAATCGAGGTTCTCAGACAGCTTCTCGCCGCCGCGGTGCATGTATCCGATGTAGGGAATGGCGTCTTTGACGATCTCGCCGTCGACGGTCAGGACCATCCGAAAGACGCCATGCGTGGCGGGATGCTGCGGCCCGATGTTGATGTTCATGTCGACGGTCTCGAACTCGCGCTCGACGACGACGGGTTCGGTGAGGACTTCGCCTTCGAAGGTTCGCTGGACCATGCGCCCTACTCCCTCATCCTGTTCGCTTCGCCGACGGTGCGTTCGCGCTCTGGCGGGTCACGAGCGATCACTCCCCGCGCAACTGGGCGCGCCGCGCAGCAGCGAGCTCTCGGCCCAGTCGGACGCGTTCCGCCTGGGCGGCGGCGCGACCTTCCGGGTCCTCTTCGGCGTCGGGGATGCTGGGCAGCTCGGGCGGCGGCGGCGCCGGCGGCCGATCGTCTCGAGGCGGCGCGGACGGCGCGGTCTCAGCGGACGGCGCCTCAGTTGCGGCGGCGGGCGCGGGCGTCGGCGGCGGAGCGGCGCCCTCGGGCCGCGGGCCGCCAGCCGGCGGCGCTCCCGCCAGACGCTCGGCGCGGCGTACCTTGGCCAGCTCGCGCGCTCGTGCGACGCGCTCGGCTTGCTCGGCGCGACGCTCCTCGCGCTCTGCTTCGGTCATGTCCTCGACCCGCTTGCGAGTCGGCGCGGCCGCAGCCGGCGCGGCCTCTTCCGCCTCTTCCTCAGGCTCGGGCGGCGGATGTTGCTTGGTGAAGAACTCGACATCGACGCCTTGCTCCATCTCGATCGGCGCGAGCGGATGGCTCTTGCGTAGCGGATGGATGTCAATGTCTTCGTCGAGCAGCAAGTTGCGCGGATCTGGGTGTCCGATGAACTCGATCCCGAACATCTCGCGACACTCGCGTTCGGCCCAGTCGGCCATCTGGTAGAGGTCCGCGACGGATTCCACGACGGCGCCTTCGGTTGGCACCCAGGCCTTGATCGCCACGGCCTGACGCAGGGGAATCGAGTAGAGGTGGTAGACCAGCTCGAGACCGCGATCTTCCCAGTCGACCGCCGTCTGATTGCGCAGCAGGTTCATCTGCAACCGCTCGTCCGAACGTCCGCGCTCCAGCACCTCGTGGATGGCGTCCGAGGGAATCGTCAGAGCGACATCGCCGCCCTTGTCCAGGGCGGCATCGATCGAGATCAGCGGGAAGACCTCCCGATAGAGATCGGCGATTGAACCGGGGCCCGGCTCGCTGCCGGCCGGTTCAGCGGTCACAGAGCTGCTGCGGGTGGTCATGGCGGATTGCCCTCCACGTGCTGTCCCCTAGTACCCGCGCGCTCGTTCTTCGACGATCTTCTCCTGCAGCGCCAGCAGGCCGTCGATCAGCGCTTCGGGACGGGGCGGGCAGCCGGGTACGTAGACATCGACCGGCACGATGTTGTCGACGCCCTGCACGACGCGGTCGTACTGCGTGTACGGCCCGCCGTTGGTCGCGCAGGCGCCCATGGAGATGACGTACTTCGGGTTCGGCATCTGCTCGTAGAGCAGCTTGATCGCCGGCGCCATCTTCTTCGTCACCGTTCCCGAGACGACCATCACGTCGCTCTGCCGGGGGCTCGGCCAGGGCACGATCCCGAAGCGGTCGAGGTCGTGGTTCGCCATGAACGTCCCGATCATCTCGATCGCGCAGCAGGCCAGCCCGAACGTCATCGGCCAGAGCGAGCTCTTGCGGCTCATCGCCAGCACCGTATCGACGCCCGTCTGCAGGATGCCCGGCATCACGATGCGGTAGGCGGCCGTCTGCTCGGGCAGGTCGATGGGCGTCAGGCGCTCCGCTTCGTTCCCGAAGTCGGGCACGTAGGCGGGCATCGCCGGCCCGTCGGGCGTGGAGGCTGCTTCGTCGCTCATCGCCACTCCATCACGCCGCGCCGCCAGGCGTACGCCAGCCCCGCGCTCAGCACCACGATGAAGACGAACATGTACCAGAAGGCGTACGAGGGCAGGTCGAAGAACACGACCGCCCAGGGGAAGATGAAGATCGTCTCCACATCGAAGATGAGGAACATGATCGCGAAGATGTAGTAGCGGACGTGGACCTGCGCCCAGTTGCGGCCGATGGGCAGCATCCCGCACTCGTACGAGACGCCCTTGCCCCGCTCGCGCGCGAACGGCCCCAGCAGGCGCGCCCCCACGAGCGCCGTGAACACGAGGATGAACCCGGCAACGGAAGCGATGAAGACAGCCGACCAGGTGTCGTAGAAGCTCATGGCCCCGCTTTCGCCGACAGGCGCCGGAAGGGCGCCGCGGGCCGCGCAGGACGAGCCGCGAAAGCCGCCCCCGAGGCCCTTGTGATTTGCGCCACAAAGATAAGCGGGAGGGGTGGGGGCAGCAAGCCGCAGCGGGCGGCGGGTGGCGGCAACTCCGGACGTGTGGTACATATGTTCGCCGTGCCTAGACGACGAGGGACCGACTACCAGAAACTGTTTGACCGAATCAGGATGGAGAACGACGGGCTGCCTGCGCGACCGGTGAGGCAGTGGACTCCCAGCAAGTTGGCGCTCATTGCCTATTACCTCAAGCCGTTCTCAGAGATTTGTCGAAACGGCTGGTACTTTCTGGATGCCTTTGCTGGCAATGGCGCGAACGACGCTGGTCAGTTGGGGTTGTTCAAGGGATCTGCCCTCATCGGCGCCACGCAGCAGCTGAGGGCAACGCGCCTTGCGCTGATTGAAGCCGACTCGGACAACGCTCGTACCTTGCGAACGCGCATACACCGTGTGCGGCCCGATGCACTGATACTGGAAGGTGACTGCAATGAGCGCACTCGCGAGGCCCTGAATTCGTTTGACAATCGGGGGCTACCGGGGTTCTGTGTACTGGACCCCGAGGGCCTGGAGATGAGTTGGGATGTCATCAAGGCCTGCTCGGGGCATCGGGTAAGAGGCACGCCTTACGAACTGCTCATCTACTTCTCTACGCCTGGGGCGATGAGAGTGGCGTCCGTGACCGATGAGCGGATGGTTGCAGCAAACGAGGAAGCCCTCCGAAGGGTCTTTGGCGGTGACGCTTGGCTCCCTGTGGCCGAGCAGCAGAGGGTCGGTGCCCTCGACGGCACTGAAGCGGGTCGTGAGTACCTAGGAATCTACGAGCAGCAGTTACGGGACTTGGGCTACCGTCACGTAATGTCTCGGCCTGCTTTTGCTCACGCTGGAGACCGCGGTCTCGTCTACCACCTTGTGTTCGCATCCTCTGACGACAACGCCAGGAAGATTATGAACCAAGGGCTGCAGCGGGCATTTGCAGGCCAACTGCCGATGCAGTTCTAGGCATCTCCCCCCACAGCCGCCCCTCCAGCTCCCTCCCAGCCTTCCCCTTCCCGACCCGCTTCCCCACCTCGTTGTGCGCGCCCCACTGCTTAAAGAAGAACGGCACACCCGCCCCGACGCACGCGTCGCGGAGGGCGCAGGCCCACTCCGGCTTCATCCGCCGCGCCCGGTGCCCCGACTCCCCGCCCGCGATCACCCAGCCGATGTCGCTCAGGTCGATGCCCTCCAGCGGGCCCAGGAGTGGCTCGCACGAGGCGAAGCGCACGGCCGCGGGAATCCTCCGCAGCGTATCCAGCCGGTGCAGGAAGCGCCGGTTCTCGACCGACGTCCCCATCCAGACGTTCCCTGGCCACGGGAGGTCCGGCGCCAGTTCCAGCGCCCGCTCGGGCCGCTTCGTCAGGACCTGGAAGGTGTGCCAGTCGGCGCGCTCCATGGTGGCGAACACCCGTGCGACGTAGTCCGCCGGCACGTCCTCATGGAACAGGTCGCTCATGCTGTTCACGAAGATCATCCGCGGCTTCCGCCAGGTCAGTGGAAGTTCCAAGCGTGCTGGACGCAAGGTGAGATCAAAGCCCTGCTCGTACGGGTGCCCGGGAACCCCCCGGAAGCGCTCGGCGAAGGTCTCGGCGTAGCAGTGCGCGCACCCGGGGCTGACCTTCGTGCACCCCGTCACGGGGTTCCAGGTCGCCTCGGTCCACTCGATCGCTGAAGACGCGCTCATCTTGACTCCGCCCCCATCCTTATGGGCCCCCCCACGGCCGTCAACGTATCCACTATAGAACAAATGTACGTTCTTCGGTGAAAGAGACTTCCCCTGATACCCTGCCCCCAATGAACCCCGCGACCCCCTACCTCCAAGCGCTCGACGCCATGGCCCCCCTCGTCGCCGCCGAGGCCGAGCGCTCCGAGCGCCTGGCCCGCACCACCCCGCCCGTCGCCGAGCGCATCGTCGAGGCGGGCCTGTACCGCCTCTACCTGCCGCGCTCCATCGGCGCCCCTGAGCTCGATCTGGCCCCCGCCCTCGAGGTCTTCGAGGCCGCCTCCCGCCTCGACGGCTCCTTCGGCTGGGCCGTCACCATCGGCAGCGGCGGCGGGCTCTTCGCCGGCGCCCTCGAACCCGGTGCCGCCGCCGAGATCTTCGGCCCCCGCGAGGCCCTCATCGCCGGCTCGGGGAAGCCCGGCGGCACGGCCAAACCCGTCGATAGCGGCTACCTCGCGGGAGGACGCTGGAACTTCGCCAGCGGCGCCCACTACGCCACCTTCTTCACCGCCAACTGCATCCTCGAGGGCGAGCGCCCCGCCGACGGCGGCGACGGACCCGTCATCCGCGCCATGGCCTTCCCCGCCCGCGACGTCGAGGTCGTCGAAACCTGGGATCCGGTCGGGATGCGCGGCACCGGCAGCCACGACTTCGCTGTCGAGAGCAGCCTCGTCCCCTTCCGCCGCAGCTTCGACGTCTTCGGCGAGTGGACCTACGAGACCGGTCCCCTCTACCGCTACCCCTTCGCCGCCCACGCCGAGACCTCGTTCGCGGCCGTCGCCCTCGGCATCGGCCGCCACGCCATCGACGAGTTCCTCGCGCTCGCCGGCTCCCGCCGCTCGCTGTTCACCGGCGAGTCCCTGGGCGACCGCCAGGGCGCGCGCGTCCGCCTGGGCGAAGGGGAAGCGCTCGTGAGCGCCGCCCGCGCCTGGTTCTTCGAGGTCGCCCGCTCGAGCTGGGACACCGTCGCCGCGGGCGCTTCCCTCGACGGCGAAGAGGCTGCCCGCGTCTCGCTAGCGTCGATCCACGCCGCCAGCAGTGCCGCCCGCGCCGCCACCCTCCTCTTCGAGGCGGGCGGCTCCGCCTCCCTCGATGCCGGCTCCCCGCTGGCCCGTGCCTGGCGCGACGTGCACGCCCTCACGAAGCACGTGGCCGTCTCCCCGCTGGGTTACGAAGCCGCCGCCGCGGGCCTGCTCGAAGCCGAAGGGTAGTCCGGGGGCCCGCCGTTCTCCGCGTGGTGGCGCCGCGCCTCCCGCAGGATGAACGTCCCGCAGATGAACACCAGCGCCGCCGTCGTCGGCCACCCGAACAGCCGCCCGTAGACCAGGTACTCGCCGATCGAGAGGTTGAGCAGCATCCACGTCAGGACCAGCGCCTTGGTCGCCTCGTAGGCCGCCCACACCACCGTGACCTTCACGAAGATGCGCGCGTTCACGGGCAGGTTCCCCACCATCGTCGGCGAGATCTCCCTGCCGATGGCCCCTATCAGGGGCCAGCCCCGCCAGAGCGTCCACGCGTACAGCGGCAGGATGAGCGCATCCCCGATCGGTCCCGCCGCGAGGTACGCCTTCTCGCTCGTCAGCAGGATGCCCGCCAGCGCCGACCCCGCCGTGACGACGTATCCGTAGATCGCGATCAGCCGCAGTAGCGGCGTCTCCTTCGTCAGCAGGAACACCACCGTCACCGCCGCGAAGCCGCCGCCGATGGCGACCTCGGCGGGCGCCACCTTCGTCAGCCCGTAGAAGAGCAGGACCGGGAGCATGGTCAGGAAGATGCGCGGGTTCGGCTGCCACTCCACCGGCAGGCGTCCCAGCAGCGGGATGCCGCCGTACCACCCGGAGTGCTCTCCCCTGGTGGCGATGCCGAGAGCGCTGCGCGCCGTCATGGCTCTGGGAGTCTCGCATGCTCTCGTGTGATCTCCCTTAACCCGGCGAGGTGTTCCGCCGCCAGCCGCTCGTACCGCCCCGGATTGTTCTCGACCCACTCCTGCGAGGGCGTCCCTTTAATGGAACGCTTCACCTCCGCCGGCGTCCCCGCCGCCAGCATCCCCGCCGGGATCACCGTCTCCGGCAGCACCACCGACCCCGCCGCCACCAGCGCCCCCTCCTCCACCACCGCCCCGTCGAGCACCTGCGCCCCGTTCGCGATGAGCGCCCGCGCCCCGATCGTCGCCCCGTGGATGACGGCGTTGTGCGCGATCGACGCCTCCTCCCCGATGAGCGCCGGCGCGGTCGCGCGACCGTGCACCACCGCCCCATCCTGGACATTCGCCCCCCGCCCGATGACCGCGTAGGACGTATCCCCCCTTACCACCGCCCCGTACCAGATGGACGCCCCCGCATCGATGCGCACGTCCCCCACCACCGTCGCCGTGGGCGCGATGAAGGCGCTCTCGTGGATCACGGGAACCTTCTCCCCCACCGCGTACACCGGCATCGCCAACTGCCCTCCAGTAGGTCAGCGCGTATCCTAGGCCCTCGTGCGCCCGCCCGGAGCGAGGCGCTGGAGGTAGCGAGCTAATGGAAGTCGAGTCCTTCGCGGATATCGCCGAGCAGTTCAACGACCGCGTCAACCGCCTCGTCTGGTGCACCGTCACCACCGTCGACCGCAAGGGACGGCCCCGCTCCCGCATCCTCCACCCCGTCTGGGAAGGCTCCACCGGCTGGATCGCGACCGGCCGCACCTCCCTCAAGTCGAAGCACATCGCGGAGAACCCCTACGTCTCCGTCACCTACTTCGACCTGCCCGCCGGCAACCCCCTCGGCCAGCAGCAGATCTACGCCGAGTGCAAGGCCGAGTGGGACGACGACCCCGCCGAGAAGCAGCGCGTCTGGGACCTCATCAAGAACGCCCCCCCGCCCGTCGGCTACGACCCCGCCATGTTCTTCCAGTCGGTCGAGAACCCCGAGTTCGGCGCCCTCAAGCTCATCCCCTGGCGCATCGAGCTCTCCGCCCTGAGCGACCTGATGACCGGAGCCGAGCCGCAGATCTGGCGCCAGGACGTCTAACGGCCGCCGGCCGCCCGATGCCGGCCGACCTGGAAGCCATCATCGAAGCCGCTCGCACGGGCGCCCTGCGCCCCACGCGGCACTACTCCGTCGACCGGGCTGGCCGCCCCGGTCGCCCGCTTGTCGACGATGTCCTGCTGGCGTTGATGGAGGGCAACCCGCGAATCATCGACGATGATCGCGGCCTTCACGATCCTCGTGGCGCCGTCAGTACGATTGCCTGCGAGGCGCCGGACGGCGCTCTCTTGATCGTGCGGATAAACTACACAAACGACCCGATGCAGATCGTGACTGCTTGGGCGGTGAGGAACGGACAAGATGCCTGAGCACAGGAAGGAACTCTTGACCGTTTTCCGTGACGGCGATCGTCTCTGGGAGGAGGAGTTCCCCGTCATCGAAGAGGACGATGGTGAGGTGGTGCTCACACTGGAGACCACCCGCAGGTGGGAGGCGCGCCACCAGCA
>JAJEBU010000002.1 GCA_022822375.1 Dehalococcoidia bacterium | reverse complement strand
GGTTCTGTTCGTCCCCTCTCCATCCGGGAGAAGGCGTACCTGGACCCCTCTCCATGTGGAGAGGGTGCTCCTGTCCGTGTCCCCTCTCCCTCTGGGAGAGGGTTAGGGTGAGGGTCTGCTCCGCCCCGATCGGGTCGGAGGTTTCCCCGTGCTCCGACACGGCCCCTAATCTACGCAAACTGATACTCCGGCGAGGCAATCACCAGGCGCAGTGCCTGCGCCGCTCGCTGCGATCCAGACTCGTCCGAGAAGTCCAGCGCCCCGCCGTCCGACGCCGCTTCGAGCAGCGCCGCGCGGGTCGTCTCCGACACCTCCAGCGGGCCGACAAAGTCCAGCGCCGCATCGACGAGCTCCTCGGGGCTGCTCGCCCCCTGCTGCTGCAGACGTCCGATCAGCTCCTGCACACCCGGCGTGGACGGATCAGAGACCAGCTTCGATGCGAAGTTAATCCGCTCCATCAGCGTGCCGCCGTCGATCCACTCCTTGCCCGTGTGCCAGCCTTCGACGGACGGCGGGTCCATCAAGGTCTGCCCCATCGCGCCCATCGTCATGTGCAGGTTCCACATCTCCGGCTGCGGGACGCCCAGCTTGCCCGAGAGCTTGTATGCGCCGGCGACCCATTCCGCCGGACACTTGACCCGCTCGTAACGCGCCTCCTTGAACCACTCCGCGTTGAACAACACGCGCATCACCGCGCGTAGATCGCCGTTCGACTCCGCAAACGCCGACGCCAGCTCCGCCACCGCCTCCGGATCGCCCGGATCCGTCACCGACCAGGCCGACACGCCCGGCTCATCCTTGACGAAGAAGTTGTACAGGTGCCGACCAATGAACCGACCCGTCGCCGGCTGCTGCTCGATGATGTCGATGATGTCATCACCGTTGAAGTCGCCCTTGTGGCCCAGGAACTCCTTCTCCGAGTGATCGTGTAGGTCGTCGCGGTACACAAACCGCGCCGGATACCCGCCGTGCGGATAGAGCGGAATCGGCTGCTCGAACGTCCAGCCGGTGAAGCTGTACGCCGCCGCCTTGATGTCGTCCTCGGTGTAGTTGCCCACGCCCATCGAGAACAGCTCCAGCAGCTCGCGCCCGTAGTTTTCGTTCGGCGCGTCGCGGAACGATTCCACGTTGTCCAGCCAAAAGATCATCAGCGGATCCGTCGACAGCTCGTGCAGCAGCTCGCGCATGTTCGCCAGCCCGTGCTTGCGGAACATCTCGATATGCACCGGCATCGACGGACCGTGCTCCCCCTTGAACCAGGCCGTCGCGAAGACATGGTGCCAGAACAGCGCCATCTTCTCCCGCAGCGGCGACTCCGAATTCACCATCCAGTAAATCCAGCGGGCGCTCCACGGCCACGGCGTGTCCGAGTTCGCCAGCGACGGAAAGTAGCGGAAGATCAGGTCGTCATCGCCATCGCCGAGGTCCGGGTGAACCAGATCCTCCACAATCTCCTCATACGGACGCTGCGCGAGCGCATCCAGCTCTGACGGCGTCACGCCGGCACCAGCCCGACGCATCAAGTGAGCCACCAGTGCTCGTGAATCATCAGCCATCAGGAATCCTCCTCCAAGCAAGCAGTCAAAGCCATCGATAGCTGCAATATAGAGCAACCCCAAGTCCCTGCGTCACGCAGGGACCCGCTCGGCCGCCCAACTTCGTGTCCCCGTGCCCCGACACGGGGACCCCTGCATGAAGCAGGGGATGGAAGAGATGCGCAGGAACCCGCTCGGCTTCCCCCGCTGTGCCCCCTGTATAATGTGCAGCAAGATCAGCATGGCGTCGACACAGGAGCGCTCCTCATGGCCTTGCACCAGACATCCGGCAACGGCGACAGCGGAACCTCCCCCGCCTACATGGACCGCGACACCGCGGCCGCCTATGACCGTTATCGCGAAACCATCGTCGAACGCGACAACACCTCCTCGCTGCATCAGGCCTTCGACTTCATCAAGGACGGCCGGCCGACCACTGAAATCCTCTCCGAGACGATTCGCGCGCACGCGCCCTACACGCACGTGCCCTATCACCAGCGGATCGACGCCGGCATCGTCCGCTTCGTCAACAACGACCACTGCCTGCTCTCCTCCCGCGCCACGCTGGGACTGCAGAACCTCGTCTCCGAGGAAATGCGCCACCTGCCGCTTTCCCAAACTGCCTGGTACGTGCCGACCGGCCTCGATATCTGGAATCAGCTCAAGGGTCGGATGCCCGGCCACTACTCGCGCCGCACCTACGACCCCGACAACTACCCCGACGGCCCCACGCCGCCCGCCGCGCATTGGGACGACCAAGAGCCGACCGACTACGACGGCTCGCTCGAGGAAGGCCTCAACGACTGGCTCACCATGGTCCAGTACGGGCACGTCAACGAGGAGTACTCGCTCTTCCTCGGGCTCTGGCAGCAGTTCCCCGAGCGGCGCGACGAGATCCTCGCCCAACTCATGTTCGCCGGCCTCATCGACGTCCAGGATCGCATGTTCTGGAACCGCTCCTACACCACGGGACACAAGTCGTTCCGCGCCCGCGCGACAATCCAGCTCGGCGAGGCCATCGGCTGGGACAACGCCCAACACGTCCTCTACGCCGGCGTGCCCGACATCGCCGTCGGGCCGCGTTGGTACTCGCTCTTCGAGTCCGCCTGCCAGATCATGATGTACCACCTCGAAGAAGAGCCGCCCGCTTCCTCGCTCAACGCCACCCAGGACTCCACCCGCGACATCCAGCTCTTCGCCAATCAGATCCCGCTCTCCACTCCCGAGGCCGAGGGCCTGATCCGCGCCATCATCCGCGAACCCGAAGAGTCCTACATCGAGGACATCGTCGCCCTGCTCAAGGCCGGACGCTCGCCCAAGTCGATCCTCGACGCCATCCAGATCGCCGCGGCCCGCGTCGTGCTCGAATGCGGCTCACCCGCCAACTTCTCCATGCCCCAGCACGGCTACGAGTACACCAACATGCTGGCCTGGTTCTACCAGCGCTTCGACCATCCCCACAAGACCAAGCTGCTCTTCGTCGCCGCCAACTTCATCAACCAGTGCGCCCACTGGGTCGCCAACTCCAAGGGCAACAAGTCGCGCGGCGCCGCCACCTACTTCGCGGGCTTCGGCGCCGGCGGCGAGGCCCCGGACCTGTCGCAAGGGCAGCTGCTCGGCGAACTCAACGACGCCATGCTCGCGCTCGACCCCGACCAATCCGTCTACTGGGCCGAGCAATACCTGAACCTGGGCCACGACCCCGCGCCGCTCGTCGAAACCCTCGCAGATGGCATCGCCAAGCAGGGCAACGATCCGCACAACCAGGAAATCGGCCTCTGCATGCTCGAGGACTACCGTCGCACCGGCTCCGAGATGCGCAACACCCTCCTGCTCTCGGCCGCCCACCACACCGCCGGCCACATGAAGTACGGCGACCAATACCAGTCCTACCGCTACTTCGCCGATAGCTTCGGAATGCAGGTCGAAGAAGGCGCGCTCGGCGAGACGCCCCTCATCGAAGACCTCGAAGACGACGTCGAAGCCGAACTCCTCGTCCCCGAACCCACCCAATAGCCCCCGCAGCCCCAGCTTCACGCAGCCCCCACTCCCTACTTCACAGGTCCCAGTCCCTGCTTCACGCAGGGACCCGCTCGGCCGCCCAACTACGTGTCCCCGTGCCCCGACACGGGGACCCCTGCATGAAGCAGGGGATGGAAGAGAGGCGCAGGGACCCGCTCGACCTCCGCAGCCCGCGCCTCAGACCAATCGCATTCGACCAACTCGACATCGGTGGTACGATCAGGAAACATGGCCAACGCCGACCTGTCCCTCTCCGCCGACGACGAGCCCGAACCTCCGCATCGCGAGCTGCGGCTGCGCGACGGACGCGTCCTCAGCTGGACTGAGTACGGCGACCCCGCCGGCGAGCCGATCTTTTTCCATCACGGCCTCCCCTCATCCAGGGTCGCCGCCGCCGTCATGGGGCCCGGCGCCGCCCACGCCGGCGTCCGACTGCTCGCCCCCGAGCGGCCCGGCTTCGGCTTCTCCGACCCGCTGCCTGGTAGAACCATCCTCGATTGGCCCGCCGACCTCGCCCAGCTCGCCGATCACCTCGCGCTCGACAAGTTCTCAGTCGCCGGCATCTCCGCCGGTCTCCCCTACACGCTGGCCTCCGCCATCGTGATGCCCGATCGCCTGCACCGCGTCGCGCTCATCTCCGGACTCGGCGCCATCGATTCGCGCGACGTGCTGGAAGGCATGTCCTACGAGTGGCGCCTCATCTACACGCTCTTTCTCAAGTCTCAGCGCCTCGCCTCGCTCTGGATGCGCGCCTACGGCCGCAGCGTCCAGCGCAGACCCGAACGCGTCGTCGCCGAGCAGATCAAGCGCATGCCCCCCGTCGACGGCGCCGTGCTCGGCTCGGAACCGACGCTCAGCAACCGCATCTCAGACCTGCGCGAGGCATTCCGTCAGGGTCCGGCCGCCGCCGGCGACGAAGCCCGCAAACACCTCGAGCCGTGGGGCTTCGAACTCTCCGACGTCCACTTCCCCGTTGTCCTCTGGCACGGACTCCTCGATGAGTCCCACCCCATCCAAATGGGCTACCGCATCGCCGCGGAACTGCCCGATTGCCGCCCGCTATACGTCGACAACGTCGGCTCGCTCGGATTCATCGCTCACGCCGAGTCAATCTTCCAGGCAATCTTCACCGGCCACGCCGAACAGGTGCAGCAACCCCTGCCTATCCCGCCAACGCCAGCCATCGAAGAACCAGAACCCTTCCCCGCGCTCCTCGAAGTCCTGCCAGAACCCCTCACCGGCGAATAGACCTCCCCAGTCCCTGCTTCAGCCACCAGTCCCTGCTTCACGCGGGGGCCCGCTCGGCTCCCCCGTTCCCTGCTCCACGCAGCCCCCCCTCGGCCACCCAACCACGTGTCCCCGTGCCCCGACACGGGGACCCCTGCATGAAGCAGGGGAAGGAAGAGAGGCGCTGGGACCCGCTCGGTGCTCCGCAAGCCGAGCTGACCCCTGCATGAAGCAGGGGATGGAAGAGAGGCGCAGGGACCCGCTCTGCCTCAGCCCCGCGCCCAGTTCAAGCTGTTGCGCAGCAGCTGACGATACTCCTCAGTCTCCCACGTGAAGCGCAGGGTCTTCGGATTGTCCCCGTTCTCGTCCTTCGCGTTGTCCTCGACGAACGGTTGCGAATTCGTCAACGGCGAGTGGCAGTGGCCCAAGGCGATGTAACAGACGCCACCCTCGCCGATCCCTCGCGTGTAGCCAAAGACGCGCGTTACCCCGTCCGCCTCGATCGCGGTGTCCTCCTCGTAGTCGAAGCCGAAGTCGGGCCACGTGTCCGGGCCGATGGGCGCGGTGAGGAGAATGTCCGTGTTCGGACGATCCGTGATCTCGATCATGTACGGCTCGTCGATCACGTCGAACTGCGAGGGCAGTCCCTCCAACAGCGGCGAGTTCACATTCTGCACGTCGACCGTGAAGCGTTTGATCGGCGGGTGGTTGATGAAGAAGCCGCCCAGCGTCTCATGGTGCTCCATCTTGACCATCGCGCGCTTGCCCTCGCCCAAGCGAGCGGCCTTCCCGCCCGATGTGCCATGCAGCCCGACCCAATGCCCGCCGTTGCCGATCCAGTCGCGCAGGATTTCGTTCTGCGGATCGTCGGCGTACGGCCCGGCCGTGTACGTGATCAGCACATCGGTCACCGGCAGCCACTTCCACATGTCTGTGAAGTCGTTGCCCGTCGTCGCTCGCACGTTGCCGTCCGAGTACAGCAACTCCAACAGCTTGATCCGCGCGAAGTCCATGTCGTGTCCGCCGTGAGACCCCGGCGGAAACCCGCCTGTCACCACATGGACTCGTGTCGGTGAACCAGGCATTGTGCCCTCTCTTCCAATATCCACAGCTTGCTGCCGCCATGATAGGCGACCAGCGGGAACTTCCTCGCCTCCACAGGCGTCTCGTACCCAACGCACATCGGACGGTCGTCAACCCGGCGTGCGAACACCGACCCAGGAGGTCACCATGTTTGAGCGATTCACCACCACCAGCCGGATCAGGAAGCAGCGCTTCCCGCGCATCCTCGCGCCGCCGCTGATCGGACTAGCGATCATCGCTCTCATCGCCGCCGCCTGTTCCAG
>JAJEBU010000048.1 GCA_022822375.1 Dehalococcoidia bacterium | reverse complement strand
TATCCTGCTCACAATGTGAAGTCCGCGAGGTGAAGCATGACTGAGACTGCTGTGGAACAGATTCGCGTCCTGGTGGCCAAGCCGGGCCTGGACGGCCATGATCGCGGTGCCAAGATTGTGGCCCGCGCCCTGCGCGATGCCGGCATGGAAGTGATCTACACCGGCATCCGCCAGACGCCCGACATGATCGCCGAGGCCGCGCTGCAGGAAGACGTCCACGTGATAGCGCTCTCAGTGCTATCCGGCGCCCATCTGGAGTTGTTCCCGCGTGTCGTCGAGGCCTGCGGACAGCGCGGCATCACGCCCGACAACACGCTCTTCCTCGGCGGTGGGATCATCCCCGATGAGGACGCCGACGTGCTGCAGCAAGCCGGCTTCTCCGCCGTCTTTGGACCCGGCGCGCACACCGGCGACATCGCCGCATACGTTCGCGCCCACGTTCCCGAGCTCGACCGCTCGTGACTGACCGCGCGGCGGCCTCAACGGTGTTGGACGGGCGGCTGGCCGAGCTCGAGGAGCGGATGCTCGCGGGTGACCGCCGAGCGCTGGCTCGCGTCCTCAGCTGGGTCGAAAGCGGCGATGCTCGTGGACGCGAGATGCTGCGCGCGCTCTACCCGCGCAGCGGACGCGCACGCACGATCGGTCTGACCGGGTCCCCCGGTGCCGGCAAGTCGACCGTCACCAATGAGCTCGCCAAGGCTTTCCGACAGAGCGGCCAGAGCGTCGGCATCATCGCCATCGACCCATCCTCTCCCTACACCATGGGCGCAATCCTCGGCGACCGGGTGCGGATGACCGAGCTGTACTCCGACCCTGACGTGTTCATCCGCTCGCTCGCCTCGCGCGGCGCGCTGGGCGGACTGTCGGGGGCGACGCAAGACATCGTTCACGTGCTCGACGCGTACGGCAAAGACGTCATCCTGATCGAAACCGTCGGCGCAGGCCAGGACGAGGTCGACATCGCCGGCGCGGCACAGACGACGATCCTCGTCAACACGCCCAACATGGGCGACGAGGTGCAGACGCTCAAAGCCGGCATCATGGAGATCGCCGACGTCCTCGCGGTCAACAAGTCCGACCTGCCCGGCGCCAACCGCATGGTCTCGGCGCTCAAGGCGTTGCTCTCGCTCAACCCCGATCGCGGCTGGGATCCGCCCGTTGTGCCGATTATCGCAACGCAGGGCGAGGGCATCGACCGACTGGTCGAGGGCTGCGACGCGCATTATGAGGAACTGCAGTCGTCCGGACGTCTGCAACACGCAGAGCTGGAGCGCGCTCGCCAGCAGATCACGTCGCTGGCCCGAGCGCAGCTGCTCGTCCAGCTGCACACCGACGCCGGCGAAGAACGCTTGGCAGCGCTCGCTCACGATGTCGCCCGCCGCGCCGCCGACCCGCACAGCGCCGCCGCGGCATGGTTGGACGGTGCAGAGTTGGATGGCGCATGAGTCAGTCTGATGCCGCGCAACGTCTCCACATCCGCTTCGCCGCGGAAGGTCCGCTGCGCTACGTCTCGCACCTCGACCTGATGCGCGTTTGGGAACGGGTCTGCAAGCGAGCCGGTTTGCCCTTGGCGAGCTCGAAGGGCTTCTCGCCGAGACCGAAGATCGCACTGGCCGCGCCGCTCGCGGTCGGAGTCACTTCGGAGTGTGAGCTGCTTGATGTCCTGCTGACCGAGCGCGTCGACCTGGCAGAGACCGCACGCCGTCTGGGAGAGCAGCTCACCGCAGGCCTGAGCCTGCTGGACGTCTCGGAGTCGCCGCTGAAGCAGCCGTCGCTCCAATCGATGGTCAGAGCAGCCTCCTACGTCGTCGAGATTGCGAACGACCGATCAGCAGACGACTGGCAGTCCGGCATCGACGACCTGCTCGCCCGCGAGGACATCCCCTGGATCCATCAGCGCGGCAAGGACACCAAGTCTTACGATCTGCGTCCGCTCATCCTCGGCGTCGAACTGCTCAGCACTGACGGTGCGTCCGCCATCCTGCGCATGCGTCTGCGCAACGACGAACGTGGCGCCGGGCGTCCTGAGCAGGTGCTCCTCGCTCTCGACGCGCGGGCCGAGGCGTCGCGCATCCACCGCGTTGGCCTGGAACTGACGCGCGATGCCCCGCGACCGGCGGTGAGCGCGTGAATCGCATCATCATCCTGCGCCATATTGAGTCCGAGGCCAACCGCTCGGGCGTCGGCCTGGGCCGCAGCGATTCGCCGCCGACGACGCTGGGACTCAGGCAGATGGACCGCACCGTTGCAGCGCTGATCGATGACCCAATCACCCGCGTCGTCACCAGCCCGCTGACACGGGCGCGGGTGCTCGCCGAAGCGATCGCCGAGTCACACGACGTGACCGCCGTCCCCGATGACGATCTGCTCGAACTGGATGTTGGCGAGCTCGAAGGGCTCGAATGGCCCATCGTCCGCCAGCGCTTCGCCGATTTCCTCCAACAGTGGCGCGGCGACGACTCGGTGTCTGCGCCAATGCCCGGCGGTGAGTCGCTGTTGGACGTGCTGAGCCGTTCGCGCACCGTCTTCGACGACCTCGCGCAGGACGACTCCGATGGCACAGCCTTGATCGTCACGCACAACTTCGTGGTCAAAATGCTCGTCGTGCATGCGCTGGCGATGCCCCATCACGCATGGCGCCGGATCGACACCGGCCTCGCAGGGATCACCGTCTTCCGGATCGCCGACGGCGTACCGGCGTTGGTCAGCCTCAACGACCGAAACCACCTCAAGGGGCTCGACTAGCTTCCAGCGCACATAACGGCGCGCCCGGTATAGAGTGCTGAAAGCGGAGCCGCAGCACTCTCATGACAGACACCACAGTCCAGCCGCCGAACATGCCGCCGAACACAGCCTCGAACGAGATGCCCGATGCGGACCGCCCGCACCGCCCGGTCTTGCCCTGGCTGTGGCGGCGGATCGCATTCCTTGGATCAATGGTGGTCGTCGGATTCGTCGTCTTCAGCGGGGTCGCCGGACTGCTGCAGGCCAACAGCCTGGATGACCGCATTGCCGACACCCGCGCTGAGATCGCGAGGCTCCAACAGGACTCGGCCGAGCTCGCCGCGCTGGTCGCCTGGCTCGACTCCGACGCCTACATCGAACGGATCGCCCGTGAGGACCTCGGCATGGTGCGTCCGGGCGAGGAGTCGTTCGCCGTTCGCGCGCCGCAGCGCGGACAACTGGCCATCGAGCGCTCGCCCTGGTGGGCCAACATGCTGCCGCCGACCAACCAGGAGCAGCCGTAGGCCAGATCGTGTCCGACGCGACCCGCCGCCCGACCCGTGCCCTCGCCCGGCGAGTCTCCGACGCGTTGGTCCAGGCCGTCGGCGTCGGACACGGCCGACCGCTCATCGTCGCGGTCTCAGGCGGCGCCGACTCCTCCGCGCTCCTGCACCTCCTGACCGACACCGCCTCACGACACGGGTGGAGCGTCCGAGCGGCCCACGTGGATCACGGCATCCAGAGCGAAGACGTTCGAGCAGCCTTCAGCTGCGCGGTGCAGTGTCTCGCACAGCGGCTCGGCGTCCCGATTGACCTGCTGGAAGTCGACGCGCCCGCTGAAGCGTCGCGCAGCAGTGAGGGCATCGAAGCGGCCGCCCGCACGGTTCGCTACGACGCGCTCATCCAGCTGGCGCTCGATCGCGGCGCGCCGGCCATTGCCGTGGCGCACACTCAGGACGACCAGGCCGAGACGGTCCTGCTGCACCTCTTGCGCGGCTCGGGACTCGACGGACTCAGTGGCATGCCGCTGCAGCGACCGTTGGCAGACGGCGTGGACCTGGCGCGGCCGATGCTCACGCTGTCGCGCGCCGACTCTGAGTATGTCTGTCGCGCAATCGGTTGGCAGCCGGTCCACGATCCATCAAACGACTCTGATGCGCACACCCGCAATCGAGTCCGGCGGGTCCTGCTGCCTCTGATGCGCGACTTCAATCCCCGCGTGGTCGAGCGTCTGGCCGGCGCGGCCGAGATCGCGTCAGCAGATCGGGCCGCGCTGGAAGAGGTGACGCGCCGCGCGCTCGAGGATGTGCAGTGCGGGCGGCTGGAGACGATCGAGTGCCGGCGCATGCTCGACCTGCCGCCGACGCTCGCCGCGCGCGTCGTGCGCGAATTCTGCCGAGCCCGGGGCATCGTCCTCTCTGCGGAGCGCACCGCAGCGGCGATGGCGGTGATCACCCGCGGGCACGGCACCGCCGAGCTGCCGGGCGGATCGCTGAGTGTCGCCGATGGCACAGTGTCGCTGGCGCTGAATCGTCCACAGACCGCTCCGCGCAGTTGACAAGCGGGAATTCGTTCTTCTAGTATGTGGTTCTGCGCAAATGCAGGGCTGCCTGTCCGACCAGACATCGCGACAGCGCCTTCGCATCGGCCAGGCCTTGACAATTGGAGAGCGGAAGTCCAGTGAGCTTGGGGAGCCCCCCCAAGTTAGGGCTCGCAATCTGTGCAGCGTCGTCAGACGCGGTGCCGGGGGCGGGTCCGAACATTCTCAACATTGCAGCCGTCTCGAACGGCTGATCCAATGGAGAGTTTGATCCTGGCTCAGGATAAACGCTGGCGGCGTGCCTTACGCATGCAAGTCGAACGAAGCCTGACCTTCGGGTCAGTGACTGAGTGGCAAACGGCTGAGTAACGCGTAGGTGATCTGTCCCGAGGTGGGGGACAACCCGTGGAAACGCGGGCTAATACCCCATGCTCCCATCGGTTCGGACCGGTGGGGAAAGCTCCGGCGCCTTGGGAGGAGCCTGCGTCCGATTAGCTGGTTGGTGGGGTAACGGCCTACCAAGGCGACGATCGGTAGCTGGTCTGAGAGGATGATCAGCCAGACTGGGACTGAGACACGGCCCAGACTCCTACGGGAGGCAGCAGCGAGGAATCTTGCGCAATGGGCGAAAGCCTGACGCAGCAACGCCGCGTGGGTGATGAAGGCCTTCGGGTTGTAAATCCCTTTTGCCGGGGAAGAACTTTGACGGTACCCGGCGAATAAGCCACGGCTAACTACGTGCCAGCAGCCGCGGTAAGACGTAGGTGGCAAGCGTTATCCGGATTTACTGGGCGTAAAGCGTACGTAGGCGGCGCTGTTAGTCTGCCGTGAAATCTCCCGGCTCAACCGGGAGCGGCCGGTGGAAACTGCAACGCTGGAGGGGCATAGAGGCAAGCGGAATTCCCGGAGTAGTGGTGGAATGCGTAGATACCGGGAGGAACACCAGTGGCGAAAGCGGCTTGCCAGATGCATCCTGACGCTGAGGTACGAAAGCGTGGGTAGCGAACCGGATTAGATACCCGGGTAGTCCACGCCGTAAACGATGGATGCTAGTCGTGGGGGGTATCGACCCCCTCTGTGACGAAGCTAACGCATTAAGCATCCCGCCTGGGGAGTACGGCCGCAAGGCTAAAACTCAAAGGAATTGACGGGGGCCCGCACAAGCAGCGGAGCGTGTGGTTCAATTCGATGCAACGCGAAGAACCTTACCTGGGCTTGACATGTTTCGGACCGCTGGCGAAAGCCAGCTTCCCTTCGGGGCCGATTCACAGGTGCTGCACGGCTGTCGTCAGCTCGTGCCGTGAGGTGTTGGGTTAAGTCCCGCAACGAGCGCAACCCTCGTCGTTAGTTGTACTTTTCTAGCGAGACCGCTGCGTACAACGCAGAGGAAGGTGGGGACGATGTCAAGTCAGCGTGGCCCTTACGCCCAGGGCGACACACACGCTACAATGGCCGGTACAACGGGCAGCCACTGCGCGAGCAGGAGCGAATCCCTCAAAACCGGCCCCAGTTCGGATAGCAGGCTGAAACTCGCCTGCTTGAAGCCGGAGTTGCTAGTAACCGCAGGTCAGCCATACTGCGGTGAATACGTTCTCGGGCCTTGTACACACCGCCCGTCACGTCATGGGAGTGAGTAACACTTGAAGTCGGTGCGCGAACCCTCGGGACGCAGCCGCCGAAGGTGGGACTCGCGACTGGGACGAAGTCGTAACAAGGTAGCCGTAGCGGAAGCTGCGGCTGGATCACCTCCTTTCTAGGGAGACTTCCCGCACACCCTGCGGGAAACGCCAATCGATGACCTCGTCGTCGATTGAGCTCCCAGGTCGATCCGCCAGCCCCGCCAGCAATGGCAGGGCGCTTCGACGCCAACGCCCCTAACCCGGGCCGCGGCCGACAAGTCAACGGCGTGACTCGGTTTCTCAGACTTGCTGGCTTCCGCTCTCCAACGGTCAAGGCCGTCGCCGCTCCACAGCGGCGACACGCGCCTCACGGCCATCCCGGGCCATTAGCTCAGCAGGTTAGAGCGCAGTCCTGATAAGACTGAGGTCCCTGGTTCGAGTCCAGGATGGCCCACCAAACTGGACAAAATCAAGAACCTTCGTCTTGACGTTCTCGCTGGGCCTGTGAAGCGGCCGCTCTGCAGGTCATAGGTGCGCACGTGGAGAGGGTGTCCGCCGAGGCGACAGAAGGCTGAACGAGAGGGTGCTGTGTTGCTCGAGTAGGCCTGGCCTTGTTGAGACCGTCTGTGAGGTGTCTTGTACACCCGACTGTGCCGTCAGGCTGCAATGATCGTGTTGAGCAAGGATGTGCAAGAGAATGGTGCTGAGATGGCCTCGCGAAGAGCAGGTTGGCGACGTTGAGGTGTCTCGGAACGAACGTGGCCAGTGTTCCAACGCCGCAAGGATCGCTGATTCGAGAACTTCGGATGTGTCGTATCCGTGCCGATTGAGGCAGGAATGTTCTTGGTTGGGCGCATCGGGAGTTAGAGTGATTGGGCGGGTCTTTGGACGCCAGCCGGTTTCAGTGGGTCCCGCAGTCGCGCGAAGGGGAGAACATGGCGCGGTGCACACAACGTGTTGCAGTCGAGGAGCGTGCTTGGGCGCGCCAGGGAGGTAGAGCCACGACTCGTCGCTGGATGTTGGTTATGCGCTTCGGGGAATGCGACCCAACGTGAGCCGTCCTCCCTCAACCATTACGGGGCCTTCCAAACACCGGATCCCGTCTCGTCGAGGGAACCGAATCAGTCTGGCTCCGCACCCAGATTCGCCCGACCAGACCGATGTGGGCGCGGTGCGCGCATGGCTGAAGGAGCGTCCGCGGCCTTGGGCAGTGGATCTGTTTTGCGGCGCAGGCGGATTGAGCCTCGGCTTGGAGGAGGCGGGGCTCGCAGTGGTCGTGGGTGCCGACTCCAATCGGGGTTGCACAGAAACACACGCGGCCAACATCCCAGGTCTGACGTGGACTGGAGATTTGTCAGATCCCGCGCAGTTCCTGACCCAGCTAGACGAGTGGGGCATTGACCATGTTGACGTGCTCGCCGGCGGGCCGCCCTGCCAGCCCTTTTCTCGCGCGGGTACTTCAAAGATTGGTGACTTGGTCCGGCGGGGGGATCGCCCAGCTCGTGATAGTAGGGCTGACCTATGGAGGAGCTTCTTCTCCGTCGTTGATCGACTGAATCCGTCGGTCGTCGTGTTTGAGAACGTACCCGACTTTGCCAGCGCGCAAGGCGGCGCTCTGCTCATTGCCCTTATCGACGAGCTTCGGAGTCGCCACTACGAGGTCGTTGTGGATGTGCTTCAAGCGTGGAGATACGGCGTGCCCCAGCATCGCTCGCGACTCTTCGTGGTCGGAGTCGCAGGAGGTGCAGATTTTCGGTGGCCCGAACCCCGAGGTCGGAGACCAAATGTGGGACAGGCCATAGCCGACCTCCCAGTCGTGGGGGCCGATGTACGTGATGAGGTCCAGCCGTACAGTGGCCGCCCGACAACGAAGCTTGCAAGAGTTTTGCGAAGGGGAATGACGCGCGGCGAGGGCAGCTTCGTTCGTGACCACGTGACCCGGCCCGTTCGCGCAGACGACGAGGAGATCTATCGCTTGATGAAGCCCGGCGGCACCTACCTGGACGTGCCGGAGCATCTGAGGCGGTACCGCTCCGACATCTTCGACGACAAATACGTGCGGCTGTCCTTCGAGGGTCTGTCCCGAACCATCACCGCCCACATCGCCAAGGACGGGTACTGGTACATCCACCCGAGAGAGCACAGGACGCTATCGATCCGGGAGGCCGCACGAATCCAGACGTTCCCGGACCGCTTCAGGTTTGCAGGCTACCCAACGGCCAGGTACCGCCAGATCGGTAATGCCGTGCCACCGCTGCTGGCATCCGCGATAGGTGAATCGGTGATTAGCGCACTCGGCACCGTAAGTGAAGGATCCGCCGACCTTCGCGCCCGGACAGTGCCTGAGTCATCATTTCGCGACGATCTCCTAGCGTGGTTCTCGACGAATAGGCGCGACTTTCCTTGGCGCCAGACCGGTCTCAATCCTTGGGAGACCCTCATGCTTGAGATGTGCCTCCATCGCACTCGCGCCGATCAGGTTTCCCAAGTCGCCGAGCGCATCCTTCACCTAGGAGGCACGCCGCGGCAGTTCATTGAGAACTTCGAAGCCTTGCGCTCCACCCTGTCCACACTCGGCCTGCACTGGCGCGCCGAGAAACTCCTAGAAGCGGCGCGACACATCGAAGAGCGATATGCCGGGCGTGTCCCTGACAATTGGCAGGAACTCGTCACCATCCCAGGGGTCGGTGACTACATCGCCTCTGCGGTGCTTTGCTTTGCCTTTGGACAACATGCTGTGCTGGTCGACACGAATACCGAGCGTATCGCCCGAAGGGTGTTGGGTGAGGAAGGCGAACGGTCACGCTGGCGCCGTAGGCTCGCCCTCCACGACCTAGCCGGACCGAGGGGCTCATCCCCTGAATGGAATCAGGCACTCTTGGATCTAGGTGCCCTACTTTGCACAGCTCGTGTAGCGCGTTGTGAGCAGTGTCCAGTGCGCGCCCACTGTCGGACAGGAGCGACATCTCTCTGACCACTGACCAGACAGCGATTGGCCCCCAATCGCTACGCTGATCACTTAGCCTGATTCCATCGAGGCTTTCGTTGTCGAGGAGGTCGCCGACTGCGGGAACACCACAGGACCAGAGGGACCCCACTGGTCGCGGACCCGTTCGCCTTGCTCGACATCACTCGAGATAGGGCCGGTCCAGATGCAGATCTCCCATGCTCGGTTATCTTGATCGCAGGCGGATTCTCCTGAAGGGCACTTGATGAGCGGCAGCGAAGGATCGAGCAAATGACCTCGCCCAATGAAGGGGGCAGAATAGCGCTCAGGCCAAGGGCACGGCTCGTGCGAGCTCTCGGCGACGAACTCATCAGCAGCGAGACGGTTGCTGTGACAGAGCTGGTCAAGAACTCCTACGACGCCGATGCAACAGATGTCCTAGTGCGATTCACCGAACCGTTGGAGCGCGGACGGGGTTGTATAGAGCTGATCGACAACGGTCATGGGATGTCGCCCGAAACACTCAGCACGGCTTTCTTGGAGCCGGCAACGCCATATCGACGGAGCAAGCGGCGAACGCCGACTCACAACCGCCGCGTCCTCGGAGAAAAGGGAATCGGCCGCTTCGCGGTCTCTCGCCTAGCGGACGAGCTCTCTGTCAGCACACGCGAGCCGGGATCCGATGTCGAAAGCTCGTTGTCACTCTCTTGGACGGATTTCGACGACGACGAGCGATTCCTCGATGAAATCCCGATTCAATGGAAGGTCTCATCACCGATCGACTTTGCACATGAAGGTGCATTCGACCTCTTGGCGGAAGTGACAAGAGGTCCAAGGGTGGAGGGGCAGCGTCACGGAACGATTCTGCGAATGGAGAGACTTCGCCATGATTGGGCAATGGATGACGCCATTGCCCTTCGGAACAGCCTATCCCGGCTAGTTTCTCCATTTGCCAAGGAAGCGAAGGAGTCGTTCCATGTTCATCTTCAGTTTCCCGGTGAACTCGCCGAATATTCGGGAAGCGTGGCTGCGCCGGAATTTCTGACGCAGCCCCACTACCGAGTTTGGGGCTTCGTAGATGAGGACGGATCCTACGAGTTGGATGCGACGGTGCCAAACAGCGAGGACGCAGAGCTGATCACGGGAACCACCAAGGGGCGAGATGGCGGAAAGCCGATGTGCGGGCCTCTTGCCATTGAGTTACGTGTTTGGGATCGTGATCGGGAGTCTCTTGCGCCGCTGGCTGCACAGCGCGGCGGCACGCTTCGCAGTCTACGTGGAGAACTGGACGCCTACGCGGGAATCAGTATGTACAGGGATGGATTCCGTGTGTTGCCTTATGGTGAACCTCGAAACGACTGGCTGCGTCTCGATATGCGTCGTGTGCAAACACCTGCGCTGCGGCTGTCCAACAATCAGATCGTTGGATTCGTCGTGATTTCAGCTGACGAGAACCCGGAGCTCAAGGATCAATCCAACAGAGAGGGGCTCATTGGGAACAGGGCATTGGAGGACCTGGAGCTAGCAGTGCTGGCCATACTGAGCGAGGTAGAGGCGAGACGATTTAAGGTCAGGCAAAAGCCTCCTGAAGACCGATCAGAGCGAAGAGGGCTATTCGGTGGATTGGATTTGAGCGAACTTCAAGAAGCTGTGCGTGTGCACGCACCGGATGACGCAGAACTGCACCAAATGATCGCAAAGAGTGCCCAATCCGTGCGGACGAGCGTGGACGAGATTCAAGAAGTGCTCTCTCGCTACCACCGGTTGGCCACACTCGGACAGCTGGTGGACACGATTCTCCACGATGGGCGTGCACCACTAGGGAAGATTCGAGTCGAGTTGACGCTCCTGTTGCGCGAGTTGTCGAACGGAGCGACAGGTCTTGCCTCGGCGAAGAAGGTGCGATCCCGTCTGAACGCGATCGAGGCGCAGGCCAATGCACTTGCGTTTTTGTTCAAGAAGATTGAGCCATTCGGTGGACGGCCAAGGGGGCGGCCTCGCCGCATCCGGGTCGAGGATGTGGCAAGGGACGCGGCTGGATTGCTTGATGCCGAGATTGCGAGGACGAAGGCAGATGTCCGTATCTCCCCTACTGAGACATTGGTCACAGTCGAACCTGGAGAACTTCAGAGCGTGCTCTACAATCTCCTCGCGAACAGCGTTCATTGGCTCAGGGAAGTTTCCCTCGAGAACGAGCGTGTGATTGAGGTAAACGTGCAACGAACCGAGGATGGTGCGGTGGTGATTGAGGTGGCGGACAGTGGCCCCGGCGTGGATCCAGAATTCGCTGATCAGATCTTCGAGCCCTACTTCTCGACGAAACCGCAAGGAACCGGGCTGGGGCTCTCCCATGCGGGCGAAATCGTAAGCGATTACTACAACGGACAGCTTGAACTGCTCGAATCCGGTCACTTAGGCGGTGCCACCTTCCGCGCAACTCTGAGATACCGTGTCTGACCCGGGCACCCCTCGCACGTGGCGCGTTCTGGCCGTAGACGACGAGCCGGACGTTCTTGACGGCGTCAAAGCGCTGTTGGAGGGCGCGCCCCTACCGTTATCGGGTGACCATGTCGAGGTCTTGCAAGAGTCAAGCTTCGAGCAGGCGCTTGCTCAGCTTGATCGATACCGCATCGATCTGGTCATCCTCGACATTCGCCTACAGGACGGTGGACAGGTAGAACCAGAGGCTGGTCTAAGGACCAGCGAGAGTATTCGGGAGGTTCGATTCGTTCCCATCGTCTTCTACACCGCGCATGGCCAATATGCGGGGGCATTGGAGGCGGATCCGTTCGCCGAACTGGTGACAAAGGGAGACGACACCGATCTGCTCCTAGACAGTGTCGATAGGCTTTTGAACTCTGGAGCGCCATTCGTGCAGCGAGCACTGGTTCGAGAGGTGGAAGAGGCTATCCGAAGCTACATGGTCGATTACGTGGCGCCGCGCTGGGCGGGCGAGTTCATTGGAGACGCCGGCAAAAGGGCCTTGGCCCATATCCTCGCGAGACGACTCTCCGCCGGCTTGACCTTCAGCGAACTGCCACGCGTGATGAGCGCACCCGGATTCCCTGAACTCACGGATGCCGTCAGCCCGGTTTGGTTCTACTTGACCCCACCCGTGGGCGACACGCCAAAAGTGGGAGACCTTCATGTGTGCCTGGATTCGGATGCTTCTTCTTCGGAGTCGTGGTGGATCGTGGTCACACCGTCATGTGACCTTGCATGGTCGGGTAAGGCAGACTTTGCACTCTTGGCAAAGTGCATGCTATTGGAGGACTCAAAGGAGTTTCAGGAGGTGAAAGGGGACCCGGAGGCTAGCACGAGAAAGAAGAACGATCTAAAGGAGCTCATGAAAAACAAAGGCTTGCGATGGCACTATCTGCCAGCCGCCTTTGACATCCCGCACCTCCGAGTCGACTTTCAGAATCTGCAGACAATCGCCCCCGAGGAACTTCGGAAGCGCGAACCGCGGGCATCCCTTGATTCGCCGTTCGCAGAGGAGCTGCAGTCTCGCTTTAGCTCCTATCTCGGGCGCATCGGCACGGAGGATCTGGACTTAGACGCACTGATTGAGGAGATACAGGAGCGGGATTGAAGACATTCACGGCAGCATCGACGTAAGTCAACGTGATTCTATGAGCCGGCGGCTGCCCGGACCACGGATCACTAGTAGGCTGCTGAACTACGGACAGGTGGAGCCGGAGCGGCGGTCGTTCGACACCCGGACACGTGTTGAGGCCGGACGCAGAGTCGGTCCTGGAGGTCGGAGGGTGTGGTTCTGAGCGCAGCGACAGCGCTTGAGGCCGCGTCTGCGCAGTTTCGGCTACGCGGCGGCCGCCTCGATGTTGGCCAGGCGGGTAAAGTTGTAAGCGGCGGCGGTCAGTTCGAACCAGAGCTTGTTGCGGGCCCGGCCCAAGTAGCGCAGCTTGCCGCCGGCGCCGACCGTCTCGATCCAACCGAACACCTCTTCGACCTGCTTGCGCCGGCGCTGACTCTGGCGGTAGCAGGGATGCCGGGACGTGTGGCCGTCGTTCGCGCTGCGTCGACCGCGCTAGGTTTGAGCCACATGGGGCGTCACCCCCAGACCGCGCACATCCGCGACGAAGTCGCGCGTGTCGTAGGCCAGGTCCGCGCCGAGCG
>JAJEBU010000147.1 GCA_022822375.1 Dehalococcoidia bacterium | reverse complement strand
AGCGCGAGGAAGAGCAGCGAGATCACCAACCAGAGGGTGGGGATCACCAGGATCAACCGTTGGATGAGATATCGCTGCATCTCAGCTCCTCGTCAGCTGCGTGCGCTGCGGCTGCGCAGATCAGGCGGGGTAATCGGGGTGATCGGTGTCGATCCAGGTCTCGTCGTAGCGGTGCGACGAGTGGGCGAACTGCAACGTGTCTGGGCCGTGGTGGATGTATGGCCACCACAGCACCGGCGAGATCCCGTTCATCACGCCAGGACTGTTGGCGATGCCGTCCAGGCCGTAGTCCGGATGCGTGCCCAGCAGGATCCGCTGTGCCTCGTGCGCCATCTGCTGACGCTCTTCGATATCCAGCGTGACCTGCATCGTCTGCGCGATCTCGGTCATCCGCGGATGCTCGTAGTTGAGGTTGTTGGTCGAGCCGCCCGGCACGAAGTTGTTGTTGTAGGACGTGGTGGGGTCGAGGTCCGACGGCGGGTTGGTCCATTGCGGACCCTGACCCGGATAGGTGCCCTCGATCCAGCGCTGCAGAATGACCGTGTAGGGCTGGACGTCGAAGTTGACTTCGAGGTCGAGCGCCTCGCGGTACATGCCGACCTCGGTCTCGAGGATGCCGGGGTAGGTGCCTTCCCAGATGTCGGGAGCGATCAGGGTGAGGCCGCGCGAGCGGTCGTAGCCGGTCGCGTCGAACAGGGCGCGCGCTTCGGCGATGTCGGCGGCACGGTCGGGACGGAAGCCCGGGGTTGAGAGCAGTTCCTCCTCGGGAATCGCCCAGAATCCGTTGTACCACGGCGTCTCGCCCATGCCCGAAGGCTTGCCGGAGCTGAGGTACACGGCGTCGATCATCAGGAAGCGGTCGACCGCGACGTGCAGCGCTTGCGCGAAGCGGCGATCGAGCCACGGGTTGCCGAGCCCATCCTCACCCGGGTAGTCCGGGTTGAAGTTGGCGCCGCCGGTGATGATCGTGAAGCCGAACGCCACCTCGCCATGGTTGTGCTCGGGGAAGTCGTTCAGGATCGCTGCGGCCTGGACGGTTGAGAGCGGGAAGCGACCGTTGCCGATGTCCCGCGTGCGGTAGGCGGCCTCGACCGCCGTCGCGTCCGTGAGGTTGGACAGCGTCACCGTGTCGTAGTACGGCAACGGCTGACCGTCGACGCCCATCTTCCAGTAGTTGTCGTTGCGGATCATGTCGATCCCGATGTCCGGGTCGAAGGCCTGCGGGATGAACATCCCGGTGCCCGAAGACAGCTCGACGTTGGCGGCCTCATCGCGCCAGCGATCGCCGTACTCGCCGATTGCTTCGGGGCTGGTGATCCAGCTGAAGGGCCGCAGCGGGACGCCCATCCAGGTCGCGTCGGGACCGTCCGTCTTGGCGACCCATGTGGTCTCGTCGGGCACATCCATCGATGCGGTCTTGCGGAACGACGAGGCGCCCAGGAAGGTGCCGTCCTCGGCGCCGGCGGCATCGGTCGCGTCGATTTGGCGCTGCCAGTTGATCAGGATGTCCTCCGCCGTGACCAGCCGTCCGCCCTCGGTCGGGTACTGATCCCAGTAGGTCGCGCCCTGGTCGATGCTGAAGACGTACGTCTCCTGATCGGGAATCTCGGGCAAGGAGGCGACGTCGGCCTCCATGATGCCCTGTTCCTTGTTCCTCCAGCGGATCAGGTAGTTCATGTAGAACCCCATCCAGAACTGGGTGGGGCCGAACACGGCGCGGTGCGGGTCGAAGTAGTCGTGCGTGGCGGCGGGCGTTGAGAAGCGCAGGTCGCCTCCGCGCTTGACCTGCTGGACGCTGGTCTGCTCGGGCTGCGCGTCGTCGTCTTCCTGCTGGGCCGCCTGCTGAGCGGTCTGGTCGGCGTCCGACTCCTGCGTCGTCTGCTGTTGTTGCATCGACTGCTGCTGACCCTGCTGCGCTTGCTGCTGCACGGCCTGCTGCTGCTGTTGCGTCTGGGCGGCGGACGGCTGGCTGTCGTCGTCATCGTCGCCACAGCCGACGAGCGCGAGTCCCGCCGCGCCCACGCCCGCGCGTCCTGAGGCGCGCAGCAGGGCGCGCCGACTCATCCGATTGGGCCGCATCCGTTGCCAATAGTTGCGTTCGGACATCTGGGTCTCCTTGTGATCGTTCACTGACCGAACTCGCTCAGTCGGTCAGTGGTAGTTGGCAGAGTGTAGCGCAAGCGACAGGCGGCGTGGCGGTTGCCGCTGACAGATTTCAGGGTCGCTGGTACAAGCAGCAGTCCGCGGCCGCCAGCTGGCGGCCACGGACTGCTCGAAGCGGCTCGGCGCTAGGACGGGTATTCCTCGTGCGCGGTGTCGAGCCACATGTCCTCGACGATCTTGAAGCCGTGGTGGGCGAACTGGTAACCGTCGGGCTGGACGTGGTACCAGGGCCAGGCGGCTTCGTTCGAGACTGGGTTCATCACGCCGAGCCCCGGCGAGAGTGATTCCCAACCCCAATCGGGGTGGATGCCGAGCTGGAGCTGGACCATCTCCTCGGACAGCGCGCCCTTGGCCTCGATGTCGAGGGTGATCTTCATCTCCTCGGCGATCTCGGTCACGCGCGGGTTCTCGTAGCTGTAGAAGTTGGCCGACGCGCCCGGCACCCGACCGTTGAGCCAGTAACTGGTCGGGTCGAGGTCTGACGGCGGGTTCGTCCAGCACGGGATCTGCCCGGTCGAGGTCCCGTCGACGAGGCGCTGCAGCAGCACGGTGTACGGGTCAATGCTGATCTCGACGCCGACGCCGAGCGTGCCCTCGTACATGTTCTTCGAGGTCTCGACGATGCCGGGATAGCGCTGCTCCCAGACGTCGGGCGCGAACAGGTAGATCGAGCGGCCCGTGTCGCGGAAGCCCGACGCGTCCATCAGCTCGTTGGCCTCTTGCAAGTCTTTGTCGCGGTCCGCGCGGAAGCCTGGAATCTCCGTCATCTCCTCCTGCGACGGCGAGTAGAACTCGGAGAACCAGGGGATCTCCTCAAGCACCGACGGCTTGGCCGAGCCGAGATAGACCGTGTCGATCATCAGGTAGCGGTCGGTGGCGAGGTGGAAGGCAGCGGCGACGCGGCGGTCGAGCCAGGGATTGCCCTCGCCGTCCTCACCCGGCCAGTCAGGGTTGTAGTTGGTGCGGATCATGATGGTGAATCCGCCGCCGACCGAGTGCCGCTGCATCTGCGGGAAGTCGTTGAGCAGCGACTCGACGCGGCTGATGTTGAGCCAGGCGCCGTCGAGCTCCTTGGAGCGGACGGCCGTCTCGATCGCCGTCTCGTCGAACAGGTTGTAGTACTCCATCCGGTCGAGGTACGGGAGTTGACGACCCCACTGGTCGTCCTTCCAGTAGTTCGGGTTTCGGTTGGCGATGAACACCTCGGTCGGCTCGTAGCTTTCGGCCATGAACGGACCGGAGCCGGCGACGCGCAGCGTGGTCGGGTCGTCGCGCCAGACGTCCGACTCGGTGCCCCACTCGCGAATGCCCTCGGGCGCGGCCATCCAGCCGAAGGGCCGCAGGAACGTGGCCGACAGATAGGTCGAGTCGATGCCGTCGGATGTCGTGCGATAGGTGTGCTCATCGACGGCTTCGTGGGTCGCGATCTTGCGCCAGCTCGAGAGGCCCAGGAACGTACCGTCCTCTGCCCCGGTCGAGTCGGTGCCGGCCAGGTTGCGGTCGACGTTGACGGCGATGTCCTCGGCGGTGATGTTGCGGCCGCCTTCGGTCGGGTAGGCGTCGTGCCAGGCGGCGCGCGGGTTGATGTTGAAGATGTAGGTCGTCGGGTCGGGGATCTCCGGCAAGGCGGCGATGTCCGCCTCCATCTCCGCCTTCTCCTTGTTCTTCCAACGGATCAGGTTGTTGTAGAGCATGGTGTGCATGAACTGGGTCGGCCCGAAGACGCCGCGGTGCGGGTCCCAGTAGTCATGCGTCTCGATGGTCGAGGAGCGGCGCAGGGTGCCGCCGTACTGCGGCTGACCCTCGGTGCTGACGGCCGCGGGCTGCTGCCCGTCCTGGTCGTCCTGCTGGGCGGCGACGGTCTCCTGTTGGTCAGCCTGATCGGCCGCCTGATCCGCGGCCTGCTCCTGGTCCTGCTGCTGCATCGACTGCTGCTGTGCCGCCTGCTGTTGCTGCTGCTGCTGTTGGACGACCTGGGCGACGCTGTCGTCGTCATCGTCGCCGCAGCCGACGAGCGCGAGTCCTGCCGCGCCGACGCCGGCGCGGCCTGAGGCGCGCAGCAGGGCGCGCCGACTCACACGATTGCGCCGCATCCGTTGCCAATAGTTGCGTTCAGTCATTACTCGCTCCTTCCTGCTCAGCTGAGAGCAGATAGGAGGCGAGTGTAAACGATGAGACAGGCGCGCTGTCAACTGTGCCCCATGTCCGAATAGTTCGCGCGGGCGGATAATCGATCCGCCCGCGCGCGACGCCTAGGCCGGGAACTCGGGGTGGTTGACGTCAAGCCAGCTGGTGTCGTTGCGGTGTCCGCTGTGGGCGAACTGGTAGACATCGGGCTCGGCGTGGAACCAGGGCCAGTTGACGGTGTGCCCGATCGGGTTCATGACGCCGATCGACGGAGCGATGCCGTCCCAACCGGTGTCGGGATGGACGCCCATCATGATCTGAATGACCTCGTCGGCCATCACCTTCTTTTCCTCCAGGTCGAGCGTGATCTTCATCTGCTCTGCCAGCTCTGTCACGCGGGGATGCTCATAGTGATAGAGGTTGGAGGAGCCGCTGGGCACACGACCGTTGAGCCAGGAGCTGGTCGGGTCGAGGTCTGAGGGTGGGTTGGTCCAGCTGGGGCCGTCGCCTGGGTAGGTGCCCTCGACGAGCCGCTGGAGGATCACGGTGTACGGCTGAATGTCGATGTTCAGCTCGATCCCCATCGCTGACTCGTACATGCCCTTGGTCGTCTCGGAGATGCCGGGGTAGCGCTCTTCCCAGACGTCGGGCAGGATGATGTCGAGCACGCGGCCCGTGTCGCGGAAGCCGCTGGCATCCATCAGCTCGTTGACCAGCTGGAGTTCGGCGTCGCGGTCAGGGCGGTAGCCGGGGTAGGTGATCAGTTCCTCTTCTGTGGGCGCCCAGAACGCGCTGAACCATGGTGCTTCGGGCAGCGCCGAGACCTTCGCCGAGCCGAGGTAGACCGTGTCGACCATCAGGTAGCGGTCGGTTGCGGTATGGAAGGCGGCCCACATTCGCCGGTCGAGCCAGGGGTTGCCTTCCCCGTCCTCGCCCGGCCAATCGGGATTGAAGTTGGTCCGAATCTGGATCGTGAAGCCGCCCGGCGTGACCCAACGGACGACATCCGGGAAGTCGCCGATGATGCCCTCGATCAGGTTGATGTTGAGACCGACGGTGTCAATCTGTCGGCTGCGGAAGGCCGTCTCCGTCGCCGTTTCGTCGAACAGGTTGATGTACTGGAAGGAATCCGGATAGGGCAGCTGGTTGCCAAACTGGTCGACCTTCCAGTAGTCGGGGTTGCGGCGTGTGACGAAGCGCTCGTTGGGATCGAACGACTCGGCGATATACGGTCCTGAACCGGCGACGCGCAGTACCGTCTGTTCATCTCGCCAAAGGTCGGTCTCCATGCCCCAGGCTTGGATGCCCTCGGGCGCGGCCTGCCAACCGAACGGGTTGAGGAAGCTGGCCGAGAGGAAGGTCGAGTCGACGCCGTCCGAGGTCACGGTGAGCGTACGGCTGTCGGTCACCTCGAGCGTGTCGATCTTGCGCCAGCTGGAGGATTGCAGGAAGGTGCTGTCTTCGACGCCGGTGGAGTCGAAGGCATTGATCTGTCGCTCGATGTTGAAGGCCAGGTCTTCGGCGGTCACTTCGCGGCCGCCTTCGGTGGGGAAGGCGTCGTGCCAGCGCGCGCCATCGGTGACGTTGAAGATGTAGGTAGTGCCGTCGGGATTCTCGGGCAGCTGCGCGAGGTCGCTCTCCATCAACGCCTGTTCCTTGTTCTTCCAGCGGATGATGTAGTTGTAGACCCAGCCCATCATGTACTGCGTCGGACCGAAGACGCCCCGGTGCGGATCCCAATAGTCGTGCGTCGAGACGGGGCCGGACACCCGCAGCGTGCCGCCGTAGGTGGGCTGCTGCACGTCCGACGCCACCGCCTGTTGGGGCTGGGACTGCTGGTCAGCGACGGTCTGCTCCTGCTGATCCACCTGCTGAGCTTGCTGTTCGGCGTCCGATTGCTGCATCTGCTGGGATTGGGCTTGCTGCTGCGCCTGCGGCTGCGACTGCTGCTGTTGCTGCTGGACGAGCGTCGCGGCCGGCTGGCTGTCGTCGTCATCGTCGCCGCAGCCGACGAGCGCGAGGCCCGCGGCGCCAACGCCAGCGCGTCCCGACGCCCTCAGGAGTGATCGCCTGCTGAGTCTCTTGCGGTTGATCCGTTGCCAGTAGTTGCGCTCGGTCATGGGAATCTCCTTCGATTTGCGCGAGTGTAGCTAATCTGATACTAGCTTGTCGTCAAGCCGACCGGCGGCGTCCTCGACATCTAACCGATCGCTACTGCGGTAGCCTCTAGCCATGACACAGCCACCAGCGCCCGACCCCGACGAGATGCTCGCCCAGATGAAGCAGCAAGTGCTCGAGGGCTGGGAGCAGGGCGCTGACTTCTTCGACGAGCGTTCAGGCGACCAGGGCGACGAGTTCCACCACGGCGTCTTCGCGCCTGCGGCCGAGCGAATGCTCGGCCTCGAGCCAGGCGCGCGCGTCCTGGAACTGGCCTGCGGCAATGGCGCATTCGCACGGCGGCTCGGGCGTCAGGGAATGCAGGTGCTCGCCACCGACCTGTCGCCATCGCTGATTGCGCACGCCGTGCGGCGCACCGAGACGATCTCGGACCAGCCGCTGGATGTCCGCTACGAGGTCGTGGACGCGACGGTCGAGCGTGAGATTGTCAACTGCGGCGGCCCATTCGACGCGGCGGTCTGCGTGATGGGCGTGATGTCGATGCCGTTGCTGCGTCCGATGTTCGGCGGCGTCTGGCGGGTGCTGAAGCCGCGCGGATCGTTCGCCGTGGTGACGCTGCACCCGGCCTTCGCCACATCGGGCTACAAGTTCGCCCGCTCGGAGCAGGACGACGAACCGCACGGGCTGACCATCCTGCGCTATCTGTCACGTTATGTGACGCACGGCGTGACCAACACGGCGCAGCAAGACCGTCAGCTCTACTTTCACCGTCCGCTCACCGAGCTGACAGCGGACGCGTTCGCGTCGGGACTGGTCCTGGACGGGATCGAAGAGCTGGCCGCTCCCGTCACCGAGGAATCGGACGCGCGCTTGATGTGGAACGTGCTGCCGGATATCCCGATGGCGATCGCCCTGCGCTTCCGCCGTCCTGCGTAGAGGAGCCGCGCCATGATCGTGATTGCAATCGGCGAAGTGCTGGTGATCGTGCTGCTGCGTCCGCTGCGTTGGCTGTTGGGCGGCAAGCGGACGATCGTCGGTCGCGCGATGCTGCGGGTCGAGGAGTGGCTGCTGCGCCAGATGCACGTGATGGGCGCCGAAGCGCGCATGCGCTACGAGCTGGAGATGCGCGGAGACGTGTCGGCCGCTCTGTCGTACGGAGGCGTCAACGAGCAGAGCAATCTCGTCGGCAGCACCAGCGACACGGTCGAGCGGACGCGACGAGACACCGGCGCCCACGTCGAGGATCGCGAACGTGCCGCGCGGCTGCAGGGAACGGGCAGCGTCAACAGAGGCCCGCGCCGAGTGGACGCTGCTGGTGGAAATCGCACCGACGACATCCATCACGCGATGCTCGAAGCTCAGCGCCGCCAGCAGGCGGAAGAGGAGCGGGCGCGCCGGCGTCAGTCGCGATCCTGAAGCTCGAGCTCAGCGATCAACGCCTCGACTTCTGCATGGAGCAGCGGAACCTCATTTTGAACTGTATCCCACACTCGATGCCAATTGACTCGGCGGTACTGGTGGGCGATCACGTTCCGGAGCCCGATAAACCCCGCTGCACCGGTGATGCGCTCGAAGCTGCTCGAGTCTCGATCAGATAGCCCATTCAGTATCTCTCCGATATCGATCAGTCCCAACCGAACGAGATCACGACGATCTAGATCATCGAACCACTCGGCGAAGGACAGAGAGTCAGTTCGACGCTCCAGTTTGCCGATCTCTTGCTGCAGGTCCCAGAGGTGCTTCAGAGCTGGATGTTCGCTCACGTAGGCTCCATTCGCGGGTGGGCTGTTTCGAGGCTCGCCCCACAGATGCGTACGGCTCGCCTCGACGGAGCGGCGGAAGTACGGGTTGTCGTACTCGTGGTCAGTGATCAGATCGACCTTTCGGCCAAAGATCTGAACCAGGCTCTCCTGGAGATGGACGAGCGCCTTCAGCCCGACCGTGCCCTCAAAATCGACGATGAAATCGAGGTCGCTGCGCTGGGGATCCCACTGGCCCGTGGCGGCGGATCCGAAAACTTCGAGCCGCCGCACATTGTGGTCGCGGCAGAGTCGGTCGATGGCATCTGCGTGTTCGGCGATCAGGGCGGGGAGCATGAGCGGACTCGCGGGTTGTCCATCGATCCTAACGAGGTTGGCACCGGCTATCCGGAGCGGTCCCACTGGAACGTGAATCGGGCGGCGGCGAAACCGAGCACAATCCAGACGACCAGCACGATTGCGGCCAGGCCGAGCTGCCAGTCTCCGCCGGGCTCGGCGTACTTGTAGGCATCGGGCAAGAAGACGGAGCGCAGCCCCTGGGCGATCCAGCGCAGCGGGAACAAGCCGGCGACCCACTGCAGCCAGGGCGGCAGCGAGGCGAGGGTGAAGAACACGCCCGAGATGAACTGAAAGAGGATGTAGGGCACCTGGATGATCGCTGGCGCCGCATTGGCCGAGGGAATGATCGCCGTGATCGCGATGCCCATCACGCAGCCGGCCGGCACGCCGAGCAGCACGATCCAGATCAGCGTCAACCAGCCTTGGCCGTCGGGCAGTTCGACGCCGTAGGCGGCGATGCCCAGGATCATCATCACCACCAGTTGCAGCAACGTGTAGGTCAGCGCCGTTCCGACCTGTCCGATGAAGAACGACGTGCGAGGCAGCGGCGTCGCAGCGAGCTGCTTGAGCGTGCCGTCGAACTGCTGAATCGCGAGCGAGTTGCCCAACAGGTTGAACGACGTCCCAAAGATGGCCGAGCCAATGATGCCGGCCACGAAGTACTGGCTGAAAGTGACGACCGGGACGTTGCCGGCGGCCTCCGCAGGGATCGCGAGCTCGAAGGTGAGCAGGGAAGAGAAGATGACGAGGAACAGGATCGGAAACAGGACGACGAAGAACACCGCGGCCGGCTGGCGCGAGATCGCACGAAGATTGAGCTTCATGTACTCGAAGCCGAGCCGCAGCGTTCGCACCGCGATTCCTGCCGTCATGACGCTTGCTCGGCGGGCGCTCCGTCGACGGACGCCGCTTCGGACTCGTCGCCGACGAGTTCGAGGTACAGCTCTTCCAGGTCGGGCCGCTCGACTTGCAGCCCGTCGAGCTCGTCGATGCCGTGCTCGCGCGCCCAATCGATCAGTCGGCCGGCGTCGCGGGTCGGATGCTGCGTCGGCAGCGAGAGGCGTCCATCTGCAGCGGGCCGCCGGTCGACCCACTCGTCAGGCAGCGAGGACGGGTCCACGTCTGCAGGCGGCTGCCAGGAGATGCGGGTCTCACTCGACAGCTGGCGGCGCAGGTCCTCCACGTCGCCTTCGAAGACAATCTGGCCGTGCTGGATCATGCCGATCCGCTGCGCGAGGTGCTCGGCCTCGTCCAGATAATGGGTGGTGAGGATGACGGTGGCGCCACGCTCGGTCAGGCCGCGCACCACTTCCCAGGCTTGGCGCCGAGCGGTGGCGTCGAAGCCGGTGGTCGGTTCATCGAGGAAGATCAGGTCAGGATTGCCGATCACGCTGATGGCGAGATCAAGGCGGCGTTTTTGACCGCCCGAGAGCTTGCCGCCAACCCGATCCGCATGCTCACTCAGGCCGACCAGATCCAGCGCCTCTGACGGATGCATCGGATGGTCGTAGAGCTTGGCCGTGAAGTTGAGCATCTCGCGCGGCGTCAGGCCTTCCATCGGCGTGCTGCGTTGGAGCACGATGCCGACGCGCCGATTCAGTTCACCGCGCTCGCGGCCGGGATCCATGCCCAGCACCGAAACCTCGCCGTCGTCCCGAACGCGATAACCCTCCAGGATCTCCAGCAACGTGGTCTTTCCAGCTCCGTTGGGTCCGAGCAGCGCGTAGACCTGACCCGCCTCAATCTCCAGATCGACGCCGTTGACGGCGGTCACCGATCCGTACCGCTTGAAGACGCCTCGAATGCTGATCGCCGGTTCCATGCGCCAAGACTACTCATCCTTCCCTAGACTCCCTACAACGACTACGAGAGGGAGTCTGCCGTGAGCATCAACCAGGACAAGTTGCACGAGCTGTATGGCTACGTGGAGGACATCGTCGCTGCCGAGCAGCTGCCGGCGGCGCAGATCGCGATCGGTTACGAGGGTGATCTGGCGGGCATGCGGACGTTCGGCGCCGCCCAGCAGGGTGACCGTGTCGTCGCGGCCCGTGACGACACGCTGTTCTGCATGTTCTCGGCGACCAAGGCGATCGTCGGCGTGGGCGTCTGGAAGCTGCTCGATGATGGACTGCTGGACCTCGACGAGCGGGTCGTGGACATCATTCCCGGCTGGTGCGCCGAAGGTGGCGGTGACGCATCGTACGCGGATGTGACCGTCCACAACGTCATGCTGCACACGGGCGGATTTCCACTGGCGCCGATGAATCCGCGCCTCTGGGAAGACCGCGAGGCGCGGCTGCGCCGCATGATGGGCTGGCGGTTGAACTGGACACCCGACACGCAGTGGGAATACCACGCCACGTCGGCGCACTGGGTGTTGGCGGAGATTATCGAGCAGAAGACCGGCGAGGACTTCCGAGCCTGGCTGCGGACGAATCTGCTCGACCCGATGGGTCTGGACAACCTGTACGTCGGATTGCCGAATGAGGAGCACGGACGCGCAGCATCGATCGTCTACACGGAAGAGCCGCTGCCGGTCGCGGGAGGCGAGGTCTTCCCGCAGACGATCCTGCACTTCAACCTCGCCTCGCAACGGCGCGCCGGATGTCCCGGCGGCGGTGCATTCGCCAATGCAGCCGACGTGGCCATGTTCTATCAGGAGGCCATCAATCCGTCGGACGATGGCCCGCTCAGCCGCGGCGCGGTTGAGCTCGGAACCACCGTTGGCACGAATCCAGAACGGCACACCGATCCACTGAGCGGGATCCACGTCAACCGAGCGCTGACGGTCGTGCTCGCGGGTGATGACGGCTTGACCCAGGAACGGGGCTTCGGGCAGGGCGCATCGCCGAGCGCGTTCGGTCACGCCGGCGCCGGCGGTCAGATCGCCTGGGGCGATCCGGAGACGGGCCTCTCCGTCAGCTTCCTGACCAACGGATTCCAGCAGGACGAGACCATTCGCGCACGCACCGCACAGATTGGCACGATGGCCGCTGCCTGCGTGCAGTAGTGCAGTAACGGCCCGTCGCAGCGCGGGAGACGCGCTCCGCGCGTTGAGTCGGTCGCACTACTCCGACTCGGTGCCGGGCAACAGTGGACCCTCCGAGATGGCAGGGAACGTCCTCGTGACCGCCAGGGCGGCGTCGGGATCGAAGAACTTGAGCGGCTGAATGACGGTCCAGTGGTCGCTCTGCCAACGCTCGCGCAGCTTCGGACCTTCGGGCAGACGGTCGCAGACGATGCCGATCAGGTGATCGAGCAGCCGGTCGAGCCACTGGGACATGCCGAGCATCGAGGCGTCGATCGCTTCAGCGGCAGCTATGGTCTGTTTGGCGGAGGCCTTGAATGCCTCGATCCGCTGCTCGTCGGACGCGCGCTCGAAGTTGGGGTGATTGACCGCGATGTAGATGTTGGGATCGTTGGCCAGCGGCAACGCGCTGAAGTCGGACGGCGCGCCGATGCTCGAGCGGGTCAGCGTCTCGGCCCAGTGCGGCAGTTGTCCCGCCGGCGCGAGCAGCTCCGCAAGCACCGGATCGAAGTCGGCCAGCGGCGCCGACGCCAAGCGTCGCAGGCTGCCCTGACGTTTGACCAACCGCTGTCCGCGCTCGCCGTAACAGACGGGAATGATCGCGGCCGTATGGTCGAGCAGCTCGCCGATGTAGCACCCCACTTGGTCGACGTACAGCGGCGTCAGTTCAACCAGATCTCGGGTCAAGTCCTCCTCGATCGCGCCGACGGTGCGGTTCTTCAGATCCTCCAGCGGCTCCTGCATCCGTTGCAGCGCATGGACGAGCTTGGGTCCCAGCTGCCGCAGTCGGACGGCGGCGTCGGTGAACGTAGCGTCTGGTTCCAGATAGGCCATCGCTTCGGAGGGCCACAGGCCGATGCCGAAGCGGATGTCCGGGTCGGGCATCCGCGAGACGTCGCGGTCGCGTCCGGCGGCGACAAACGTGCCGCGCGCCGGCATGTAGATGCCGTGCCGCTGGGGCGGCTGGGTGGGATCAGTAACCGGCATGGCGATCCACGACGTCTCGCAGCGGCGCCCCGTTGAGGAAGCGCCGTAGGTTGTCGGCAAAGCGATGAGCGGCCTTGCCGAAGTAATCCGGCTGCAGACCGCTGTTGTGCGGGGTGATGAAGAGATTCGGCGCCGACCAGAGCGGATCGCCGTCGGGCAGCGGCTCCGGCGAGGTGACATCGGTGTAGGACGCGCGCAAGCGGCCGCTCTCGAGCGCCGCCACCTGCGCGGTCCAATCGACCACCTCACCGCGGGCGATGTTGATCAGCGCAGCGCCGGGCTTCATCGCGGCCAGCTCCCGCTCGCCAATCAGATTGTGCGTCTCCTCGGTGAGCGGCACGGCGAGCACCACGTAGTCGGACTCCGCCAAGACGTCGTGCAGACGCTCGGGCGGCCAAACGAGCGCGACGGACGCCGGCGCATCGGGCGGCGGCGATCCATCGCCAGACGCTCGGCGTCGGATGCCGACGACGCGGGCGCCGAAGGATTCACAGAAGCGGGCAATCTCAGCGCCGATCGCGCCGTAGCCGATGATCCCGACGGTCGCCCCCTCGAGCGTCTGCGGCGTTGGCTGGCGCAGCCAGCGCTGCTGACGTTGCGTTTCGACGTAACCGAGCATGCCCTTGGCGTCCATCAGCATGAAGGTCAGCACCCACTCGCCAATCACGCGCGCGGCCAGGCCCGGCATCTTGGTGAGCACCACGTCGTCGCCCAGCGGCTGGTCGAGTACCTGGTTGGCTCCAGCCGAGGCCAGCGCGATCCATTCCAACGCGGGCGCGTTGGCGCCGAGATCGCCGCTGAAGAACGTGAACCAGATGCGGTCGCGGTGTTGGATTTCGGCCGCTTCCTCGATGGCCGATCCGACGTCGAGGTCGGGATGATCCGGCTCGCGCAGGTAGCGGACCAGGTTCTGCGAGACGTTGTGAATCTCGATGCGCGGGTCGACCGCGCGGATCACGTCCAGCGCCGCCTCGCCGACGGGCAAGAAGTTGGCGATATGGACCGTGCCGCTGGTGTCGTTTGTGACCATGTCATCAGAATACGCGCTGTGCGCGTCTCAGCGATAAGCTCATGGCATGACCGATTCGCAAGCATCATTGTCGCTGACCTGTCCCGACGCCGAGTCCACCCGCCGGGTTGGCGCAGCCGTCGGGCAGCTGGCCTCGGCCGGCACGGTGCTGCTGCTGCAGGGCGACCTCGGCGCGGGCAAGACCGTCGTGGCGCAAGGCGTCGGACGCGGACTCGATGCGCCGACGGTCGTCAACTCGCCCACGTTCGTGCTCGTCAATGAACATCTGGGCGGGCGTCTGCCGATGCGGCACGCCGACCTCTACCGCCTCGACGACGCCGATCTGATCGCCGAACTCGGCCTGGACCAACTCGCCGAAGGCGGCATCTTGCTCGTGGAATGGCCCGAGCGCGCTGGCTCGGCGTTACCGGCGGATCATCTCCACATTCAGCTGACGCCGCTTGACGATGACGTCTCTGAGGACGCGCTCGATGCGTCGCCGCGGCGTCTGACGCTGACGGCCGCGGGCGAGCAGTCCTCGCTGCTGCTGGCGCAGTTGTCGCTGCAGCTGCAACCCGACGCGGTGTCCGCCTGATGGAGCTATCGATCGACACGGTCGGCGAGCAGTCTGCGGTCGCGGTGAGCGACCGTGGGATCGTGCTGACCGAAGTGTCCTGGCACTCCGGGCGGAGACATACGCCCAGCCTGACACCGATGATCGATTTCGTCTGCCGGCAGACGGGCAATGCGGACGTGGTTCGGCGGGAGCTTGAGGCGGTCTTTGTCAACGTCGGACCGGGCGCCTACGGTGGTATCCGCTCGGGCATGGCCGCGGCCGAGGGGTTGGCCGTGGCGCTCGACCTGCGCTGCGTCGGCGTCGGGCGTCTGGAGCTGGAGGCCTACCAGCACCTCGGATCGGGACTCGCCGCGGCCGTGCACCGCGCGTCGCGATCGAGCTGGGCGTGGCAGATGTTCTGGGGTCCGCCGGAACGTTGGCGCGAGCTCGGTCCCCCGCGCAGCGGCGCCGAGTTTGAGCTGCTGCGCGCGCTCGGCGACGCCAGACGTCTCGCGGGACGGGCCGGACTGATCTGCGGAGAGCCGGACCGACTCAGCACGGACGCTGCAGCGTCCGTGCAGGACGCCGGCTGGGCGCTATCGCCGCCCTCGCTCAATCTGCGCCGCGCGGCCGTGCTGGCCGAGCTCGGCTGGCGGCGTCTGCAGGACGGTGGCGGCTTGCCGCCGGCGGCGCTCGAACCGCTCTATCTCCGCGAACCGGCCATCGGCCCGCAACCGCCGCACGAGTAGCCCCGCAACTGGAAGCTGAGGAGTCTCTCATGTCAGAACGTACTCTGGTGTTGGTCAAGCCTGACGGCGTCCAGCGCGGGCTGATCGGCCAAGTCCTGTCGCGGCTGGAAGCGCGCGGCCTGAAGCTGATCGGCCTGAAGCTGATGCAGATGGACGACGCGCTGGCGACCCAGCACTACGCCGAGCACACCGAGAAGCCGTTCTTTCCTGGTCTGCGCGCATTCATCACCTCGGGACCGCTCGTGGCGGCGGCGTTCGAGGGCGAGAAGGTCGTGCAGATCGTGCGAAACACCATGGGCGCCACCAACCCAGTCGATGCTGCGCCGGGCAGCATCCGTGCCGACTTCGGCGTTGACCTGGGACGCAACGTGATTCACGGGTCGGATTCACCGGAATCGGGCGAGCGCGAGATCGCGCTGTTCTTCGACGACGCCGAGCTGCTGAGCTGGTCGCGCGACACCGAGCCGTGGATTCGCGAGTGAACGAGATCAGTCGGCTTGGGCGACCATGAGTCCGCTACTCAACGCGCAGCAACGTATCGGCGACCGACCAGAGCCCGTCGAGGTCGTAGTACTCGCGCGTGTCACGGTCGAAGATATGCACGACCACCGATCCGTAGTCGCACAACAGCCAGCCGCCTTCGGAGCCGCCCTCGCGGCGCGGCACATCCCTGTCGGACACGTGGCGCAAGGCGTCCTCGAGCGCGCCGAACTGGCGTCGCGAGGTCGCCGAGGCGATCACGAAGTAATCGGCCAGGTCGGTGTGCGGTCCCACGTCAAGCAGCACGATTGCTTCGGCCTGGCGCTCGTCGAGCTGCTCGACAATGGCGCGGGCGAGACGTTCGGCATCGGCCTTGCTGGATCGCACGCGTGGACGCTCGGCGGATGCGGGTCCTGTTGCACGAGTCGTCACGAGAGTTAGCTTAGCGCCCATGACCAACACCGCGCGAGAGCAACCGCAACGCATTGTGGTCGGGATGAGCGGCGGCGTGGACTCATCCGTGGCTGCCGCGCTGCTGGTCGAGCGGGGCCACGAGGTGATCGGCATCACGATGCGCCTGTGGACCGAGGCACGGCCCGAGGATTACACGGGCCGCTCGCAGTGCTGCGCGATCGAGGACATCGGCGACGCCCGTCGCGTCGCACAGCGACTGGGCATTCCTCATTACACGCTGAATCTCGAGCAGCCGTTCCGTCGCTTTGTGGTCGATCAGTTCATCGACGAGTACGCCCGCGGACGCACGCCGAATCCGTGCCTGGACTGCAACACCTTCATCAAGTTCGACGCGTTCTTCGAGCGGGCGCGGGCGCTCGGCGCCGATGCCATCGCGACGGGACATTACGCGCGCGCCGGCGTCGACGCCGCTGGACAGCCCACCCTCTTACGCGGTGTCGACCGCGAGAAGGACCAGACGTACTTCCTCTACACGCTGACTCCACAGGCGCTGGCCATGTCGCGCTTTCCGGTCGGTGGATTGCAGAAGTCGGAGGTGCGGGCGGTCGCTGAACGGCACGGACTGGCAGTTGCGGACAAAGCGGAGAGCGCCGACATCTGCTTCGTGCCCGGCGGCGATTATCGGGCGTTGGTCGCTTCTCGCACGGCCGATCGTCCCGGCCTCATGCTGGACACCGAAGGCCGCGAACTGGGTCGTCACCGAGGCGTCCAGCACTTCACCATCGGACAGCGCAAGGGGTTGGGCCTCGGCGGCGGAACGCGGCGGTTTGTGACGGCGATCGACGCCGAGCAGAACGTGGTCACCGTCGGCGCGGCGGAAGATCTGCTGGTCGATCGGGTTGAGCTGGGCGATATCCGCTGGCTCACAGCGCAGCGCGAACGGATTAGCGTCCAGCTGCGCTACCGATCGGCGCCGATTGGCGCATCGCTGGCTGACGGGATACTACAGCTCGACGCCCCGCAGCGGGCCGTCGCGCCGGGCCAAGCGGCGGTCTTCTACGACGGCGAGCGCGTGCTGGGCGGCGGGACGGTCGAATCGGCCCGACTCGGATAGGCTCTGATCATGCCACTCAGCACGATCACGGACATTCGCGACATCGTCATCATCGTCGGAGGCCTGCTCAGCGTGATCGCGCTGTTGGTGATGATCGTTGCGACCATCGTGATCGGTTTCCTCTCCGTGCGGCTGTTGCGCGCCGCGCGCCGCACATTCGAGGAAGGGGTGCCGCCGCTGCTCGAACACGCGCAGGAGACCGTCAAATCGGTCAAGGGCACGGCCGACTACCTGAGCGACTCGGCCGCCGAACCGGTAATCCGCGCCTATGCGACGGTCAGCCGCGTGCAGCGCATGTTCGACGTGCTGAGCGGTCGGGGGCGGGGCTGACATGGGCTTTTGGCGAGGCCTGCGCTGGGGCGTGTTTCTAGGCGTGCTGGCGGCGCTCGTCGGTCGGATCATGTCGGCTGAAGACAACGAGGCGAAGTGGAAGCAAGCGCAGATCGCGGGAGACATCGCGGCAGCCAAGACAGAGGCGGAGCAACGTGAGAAGTACGAGCAGTCGCGTCGTGGCGAAACGGGAACAGAGGGCTAGAGCCGCATGCCTACATCGGATACGCCCGCCACGTCGGCCAACAGCGCTGTCGCGGAACAAATCCAGCTCCCAGGGCTAGCGAGAGAACACGCGGACACCAGACCTTCACAGAACCAAATGCTCTCGGAGGACAAACCGATTCACGACTGGTACCGCTTTGTCCTCTCGTATCCACCGCATCTCGTTCGAGACTACGTTTCCCGCTTCTCTCTCGGCGCAGAGCATCAGTTGCTTGATCCGTTTTGTGGAACCGGTACGACGCCTGTTGAGGCCAAGAAGATCGGGATTCCAGCCGTGGGAATCGAAGCGTTGCCGTTGTCCGCCTGGGCGTCACGCACCAAACTGCAGTGGGACATCAATCCCGATGAACTCCGTTTCGATGCCGAGCTCATCGCCAAGACCGCGACAGCCACACTCGAATCGTGGACATCGGACGATCTGCTCGAATTGGCTCCCGCCGAGTCTCGGCTCATCCTCAAGAACTCGATCAGCCCGAAGCCTCTGCATCAGACGCTCATCCTCCGAGATGCGATCAACAGCATCAGCGGATCTCGGAAAGACCATCTTTGGCTGGCGCTTGCCCGTCAACTCCCGACTGAGATCGGCAATCTTCGATTCGGACCTGAAATCGGTCTCGGGCAGGTCAAAGAAGACGCGCCAGTCATCGATCTATGGGCAAAGCAGGTGCATCGCATAGCAGATGACCTCGACCGCTGGCGCCAGCGTCGACGCCCGCCGAGTCGCGTCATTAGTGGAGATGCACGAAACGTCGGTACGCTGCTCTCTCCGCAATCGGTCGACGCCGTGATCACGTCCCCTCCTTATCCGAACGAAAAAGACTACACGCGCACCGTTCGATTGGAGTCCGTCATTCTTGGTCTCTTCAGCGACAACAAGCACCTGCGCGATGTCAAGCGCACCCTGGTCAGGTCGAACTCGCGCAGTGTGTACAAGGCAGACGACGATGACCGCTGGCTCGACCAGCTCCCCGCGGTCACCCAACTTGCAGACCAGATCGAGGCTCGAAGAGTAGAACTTGGCAAGACGTCCGGCTTCGAGCGGATGTATCATCGTGTGACGCGCCTGTACTTTGGCGGGATGGCCCGCCATTTCGAGTCGCTGAAGACGGTCTTGAAGCCGGGCGCTCAACTCGCGTACGTTGTCGGTGACCAAGCATCGTATTTCCGAATCATGATCCGTACGGGAGCGTTGCTCGGTGAGATCGCAGCGCACTGCGGATACGAGGTCATTGACCGCGAGCTGTTCAGGACTCGCGCCGCCACTGCAACTCGCTCCCAGCTCAACGAAGAAGTGTTACTCCTGCGCTGGCCCGGATAATGCCCAAGCCAACTAAGTACGAACGCGTTATCGAGAAGATCTTCACCGATCGGTTTGATGGCGAGGTCTACGGCTTCGACTTCCCGAGGAACGCAATCAACGAGGCGACAGACGCACTCAACCTGAAGCGGATCAGCAACGTCGGTGATGTCATCTATTCCTACAAGGCTCGGAGGTATCTACCGCAATCGATTCAAGATACGGCAGCGGCCGGCCGTACGTGGGTTGTCCGTACAGTCGGCACGAGTCAATATCGCTTCGATCAAGTGGAGAACGGCTCATTCGCGGTAGACAGCACTCTGGCTGCGACGTTAGTGCCAGACAGCACACCTGCACTCATTCAGATGTACCGGCAGTCTGACGAACAGTCGCTGCTCGCTACTGTCCGCTACAATAGGTTAATCGACATCTTCACGCGGCTGAGCTGCTTCTCTGTCCAGAACCACTTGCGTACCAACTTGGCCGGGACTGGCCAGATAGAGGTCGACGAACTCTATGTTGGTATTGATCGCGTCGGAGCCCACTACGTGCTGCACATAGAGGTGAAGTCCGCTTCGGACATGCTCGGCTACAACCAGATAGCAAACATGTTCGAGCTCTGCAGTCAGCGTTTCCCCGACCTGATCGCGAGACCGATGGGAGCGCAGTTCATTGACAGCGAGACGATTGCGCTCATGGAGTTCCAGCAACGGCCCTTGAGCATTGAGATCGACAAAGCCGAAGAGCGGCACTACCGCCTCGTGCCGGCTGACGAGCTGCCGCGAGAAGTCGTCGAGGAATATGGGCGACGCGCGATCGAGTGAGCTGGCTGGCGGAGAGGGTGGGATTCGAACCCACGAGGGGCTTGCACCCCTACACGCTTTCCAGGCGTGCCTGATCGGCCACTCCAGCACCTCTCCGTGTGGACGGGAGCAATCTCTGACTGGCGGAGAGGGTGGGATTCGAACCCACGAGGCACGTCGCCGCACCTACCGATTTTCGAGATCGGCTCCTTCGGCC
>JAJEBU010000134.1 GCA_022822375.1 Dehalococcoidia bacterium | reverse complement strand
TTCCTCGGCGGCCTTCATCCTCTTCCTCAGCACCATGATCTTGCCGCCCGCTCCGCGCATCCAAGGGGGCAAGATGTTCGCGCAAATCGCCGTTGGGCTGCGCTTCGTCCGCGACCAGCCGCTCCTCCTCGGCGCGATCTCACTCGATCTGTTCGCCGTCCTCTTAGGCGGCGCAGTGTACCTCCTGCCCATCTTCGCCCGCGAGATCATCGACCTCAGCTCCGTCGGCCTCGCACCTGAAGCCGCGCTCGGCTGGCTGGTCGCAGCCCCGGCCATCGGCGCCACTATCACCGCCTTGGCCATAGCCCATCTGCCGCCGATTCGCCGCGCTGGCAAGACCCTGCTGTGGTGCGTAGCCGGCTTTGGCGCGGCGACCATCCTCTTTGGCCTCTCGCAAAACTTCTGGTTCTCACTGCTGATGCTGGCGCTGACCGGCGCCTTCGACAACGTCAGCATGGTCATCCGCCGCGTCATCTCGCAGATGGGCACGCCCAACGAGATGCGAGGCCGGGTCCAGGCCGTCTCCGCCATCTTCGTCGGCGCATCCAACGAAATCGGCGGCTTTGAGTCCGGGCTAGTGGCCCAGCTCTTCAACCCGGTCTTCTCCGTCGTCAGCGGCGGCATCGGCACGTTGCTAGTCGTCGCCGCTTGGACGGGCCTTTTCCCCTCCCTGAGAAACTTGGGCAGCCTCGCGTCCCTGACGGCTCAGCACTCGGCCAAATGAGAGACCAGCGCTTTCGCTTCACGCGTCCTGCCAAATTTGTTATAGATATAGGTATTCTTACCTAATCGCAGGAGGTCCCATGAAATTCGTCCGCATCATTACCGCCATCTTCATTGTACAACTAGCCCAAGATGCCCACGGGCAGATTGCGGTCTCAGGCACCGTGGTCTCGGATGAAACCGGCGACGCCTTACCGGGCGCAACGGTCGTCATTGAGGGCACATACATCGGGACGATGACAGACCAGGACGGGGCCTATTCGATTGACCTTCGGTCTCCAGAGGACATTCTAATTTTTTCCTTTGTGGGATTCCAGACAAAGCGACTGACGATAAGTCCGGGCGTCACCACGCTTGATGTTCGTTTGGAACCGAGCGTCGTCGGACTCGAGGGAATCAGCGTCGTTGCCGAGGAGCCTCGGATCTTCGCCAGCAACGTCGTCGCCGAGCCGATGATCCTGCAGCAGTCGAACATCACCAGCGTGACATCGGTGGTCGATAACCTGCCCGGGGTATCCATCCAAGAGGGCGATGCGTACGGCTTCGACGACTGGTCGAGCAACGTCGCCGTGCGCGGCTTCCAAGTGACCATCAGCGAGGCGCAGATCGGCACGACCATCGATGGGTTTCCCAACGGCACATCCGACTACTTCAGCGGAGCCAAAGCGAACCGATTCATCGACCCAATGAACCTCGGCGGCGTCGAGGTGTCGCAGGGGACGGCCGACATCGCCTCCCGCTCGGTCGAGGCGCTGGGCGGCACCTTCAACTACCTGACGAACGATCCGGCGACCGAGCGGACCTACACTGCGTCAACGACCATCGGCGAGAACGAAGGCCAGCGGCTCTACATGCGCCTCGACACCGGACCGTTGTTTGGCCGCGAGACGCGTGCCTGGATCGCCGCGGTCCGCCAGGAATCGACCGATTGGATGCAGGGCTCCGCACGGAACGAGCGGGAGCACGTCGCCGCCAAGCTGGTCTCGTCGCACGGACGCCTTGACCTTACGAGCTACCTCTCGTACGACAGCATCCACGAGGACGCCTACCAGCGGCTCTACAGCAAGGCCAACTTCCGGGCGAACCCGCGCTGGGACCGCCTAGTCGGCGACTGGCCCGGTGTGCCATACCTGAACCAGTTCTACCGGCCCGGCTGGCAGACCCGGCGGAACAACACCTTGGCCTACCTGAAGGCGGACTGGTCGCTCGACGCCATATCCATGAGCGGCGGACTCTATTTTCATCGCAACCGGGGGCGCGGCGATTGGCTGCCCCCCTACATCGTCGATGTCACCGACGACAGCGGCGGCCCAGAATCAGAGCTGATGGGCCGACCACCCGTGCAGGGCGGCACCCAACTCGGACTGATTCGCTTCGTGAACCGGGACGGCGTCGCGGTCGGGCCGGTCGCCGGGTGCACGTCGTCCTACATCTACAACTACTACGGATCGGGCGGCCCAGAGGTCGATCCTGCGTGCCACCCGGATGCTACTGCGGTGCAGTCGTACCGCCACAGCCACTATGGGAAAGACCGCGTCGGCGTGACGCTCGACGAGGAGTGGTTCACCACCATCGGCACCGCCGGCAGCACACTGCGCGCCGGCATCTGGTACGAGGATTCGCGGCGGCACCTAGGTCGGGACTGGCATCAGATGCTGGATCCGGCGCTCAGCTTCGACTGGAACGAGCAGGCCTACTGGCACCAGTACGAGTGGGATTTCCCGCAACATATCTTCAAGTGGTACGCCGAGGAGACGATCTTCGCCGGCCCGTTGTCCCTGAGCGGCGGCGTCAAGCAGTTCTTGGTCGGCGTGTCGCGCGAAGACCAGTTCAATGCCGACCCGGACCTCGAGGTCGATTCGGATTCGGATCTGCTCTTCTCCGGCGGCATCACATACGAGACGCCGGTCGAGGGCCTCGACCTGTTCGCCGGCTATTCGGAGAACTTCAGGGCGATCAGCGCCACGCTCCTCGAGGTGCCGGGCCGGAGCCTAGATCTGCTTGAGCCCGAGAC
>JAJEBU010000060.1 GCA_022822375.1 Dehalococcoidia bacterium | reverse complement strand
GCGCTACCCTGCGGATATTGACTCGACTTCCTGAGAGGACTTCCCAATGAGCAACAGCCCCCACTTTGGCGTCATGGTGCCCCAGATCAAGCGCAGCTGGCAGGAGACGCAGCGCGCCGCCTCCGCCTTTGAGGAGATGGGCTTCGACTCGCTCTGGGTCAACGACCACCTCTACGGCCCGCAATCGCCCGCGATTCCCATGCTCGAGGCCTGGACCTTGTCCGCTGGCATCGCCGCCGTCACCGAGCGCGCCGAAATCGGCACGCTCGTCACGCCCGTCGGCATGCGCAATCCCGCCCACACCGGCAAGATGATCGCCACCGTCGACAACATCGCTGGCGGTCGCATCATCCCCGGGTTCGGCTCGGGCTGGATGCCGCGCGAGTTCACCGACTTCGGCATGCCGTTCGTGTCCACGCGCGACCGTCTGCGCCAGCTCGAAGAGGGTCTGCAGATTTTCAAGGGCATGTTCGACGCCGAACAGGACGAGTTCTCGTTCGAGGGCGAGTTCTTCCACACCGAGAATCTCGTCACGCAGCCCAAGCCGCCGCGCGACATGCCGATCCTGGTCGGCGGCGGCGGCGAGCAGGTCACGATGCGCATCGCCGCACAGTACGCCGACATCTGGAACAACTCGGCCGGCGCCCAGGACAACCTCGAGCACAAGGTGTCGGTGCTGCGCGGCCACGCCGAGCGGTTGGGCCGCGACCCGTCCGAGATTCGCGTCTCGCAGCAATGCCTGGTCACGATTGTCGAGGACGACTCAAAGGTCGGGCCGATGGTCGAGCGAGCGCAGAAGATCTTCGGCGGACACATGGGCAACCCAGCCGGCGAGATGGCGCTGACGGGCACGCCGTCGATGATCAAAGAGCGGATCGAGAAGCACGTCGAGCTCGGCTGCGACATGTTCATGATCGAGTTCTTCGGCCGCGACACCATCGAGCCAGCCCAAATGTTCGCCGAAACGGTGATCCCCGAGTTCCGCTAGACGATGCGTCCCACTCGACCGCTGATTGCGCTTTTCCTCAGCCTCGCTGTCTTCCTGGCAGCAGGCTGGGCGATGGCGTCGGCGCAGCAGAGCAACCCGCCTGAGCCGGTCGATCCGACGGTGTTGCAGCTGGACGCCGGCGAGCATCTCGTCGGCTGGCTCGGCGAGTCCGTCTCGGTCCAGCGGATCAAACGGCAGCATCCCGCCATCGAGTCGATCCAGGCTTGGGACGCGCTCCGTCAGGAGCTTCACGAGCCGGAGCAACTCGTCGCGGGCGTGGGTTACCTCGTCACCGTGCGCGAGGGCGAACAGCTCACCTGGCGGCGTCCACTGACGCCGGTCAAGAGCCGAATCCAGCTGCGTCGCGGCCGCAATCTAGTGACCTGGCTCGGACCCGACGACTGGCCAATCGACCGCGTTGCGTTGGGTATCGGCCGCGCACTGGTCAAGGCCGAGTGGGAGGGCGGCGAGTACGCGCCGTCAGACTCCGAGACCGAGGCGCCGTTGCCGACCCTCAAGCGCGGAACCGCGTTGTGGGTCGAGGTATCGCGGACGGTCAACTGGTTGCAGCCAGCAGGCGTCATGCCAACCATCACCTTCGCGGGTCAGGTGCCTGAAGAAGTACAGAAGCTAGTTCGGCGCGACACCGCCGACATCTGGGACTTCTACGCGGACGAGTACGGCATCCAGCCAGATGGTGCAATACTGACGCTATACATCGCAACTGATCCGGACTCTTTGGTTGCCGCCTTGGAGAAGGATGGCCACGAGACTTCGTACGTTCCAAGACAGTGGCATGACAGCGAAGGTTGGGCAAGCGCAACGGGTTATGTTGTACAGAAGTCGGAACAATGGGAGCCTGACCACGAATCGAATCAGTCCAGGAGATTCGGTACAGGCACATACGGTCGGGCTATCTTGGCGCACGAGTTCTACCACTCGATACAGCAGCAGCTCAGTCACACTGAGGCCGCCGAGTGGATGGTAGAGGGTGATGCACAATGGGTCAGAGCACGGCTGGTGCTCAAAGACACCGAGCAAGCGAACGATGAGCTGAAGCGTTACCGAGACGAGGTCTCACCCGATGGCGCCGTGCCGCTGAACGAAATCGAGGTGCGACCCGACGATGCCACTTCTGTGTATAGACTTGGTACGATTGCGTCGTGGCGTTTGGCGGCACGAAGTGGTATGTCATCTCTAGTCGAGTTCTGGCGGGCGCTCCGGCCTGAGCCGCTCGGCCCGCTCGGGCGGTGGCAGACGAACACTCCTTGGCAACAGACGTTTGTGGAAGTGTTCGGGATCACGGTCGAAGAATTCTACGATGAGTTCGCAGACTGGCGATCTGACGAAGCACCCATCTCGTTCCGCGCTCGAGTGGTCGGGCCCGACGGCGTTGGCTTGCCCTATGTGAAGATTACAGCGCGAACAGAGCATCTCCTGGAGAAAGATCAGTACTACTACTTCGAGAAACGGACAGATTCGAAGGGCCAGTTTGAGTTTCGAGCCATAAGCGGCGGGGGAGTGCAATGGGGCGTCGACCTCGGATCCTGCGATGTCTACTATTCGTCGAGCGGCACCGCGTATAGGTGGGAAGAGGCAGAAGTGGTGGCGGCTTCTGGGGAAGAGCAGAGAGAGTTAGTAATCACGTTGACAAACAACACCTGCGTTTGGCAGGTCAGCGGCGTACTGGTCGATGAGCAGGGCCGGCCGTTGAGCAACGTGCGAGTGCTTGCTGAGACTGATACCGCGCGAGTTGGAAACGAGACTGAGCCTGATGGGACGTTTGAGGTCACGGTTCCGGTTCCTGGATCGTACCGAATCAGCACATGGCTTGATGAGGAAGAGTGTCGGGTCTATCATCGAGAGGGCGACACAGCAGGATTGCATGGCCAAGCTACCATGGTCAGCGTGTCAGATCGCGATGTACGAGGCATCCGCTTTCGATTGGCGGATGGATTGTGCAGCACAAAGATCACTGGTCGGCT
>JAJEBU010000090.1 GCA_022822375.1 Dehalococcoidia bacterium | reverse complement strand
CAACTCGGGCAACGCCAACTGCGCGACCGGCGAGCAAGGCCTCGCAGACGCCCGCGAGATGACCCAGCTCGCCGCAACCCTGCTCGACTGCCAGGCCGACGACGTGTTCGTCAACTCGACCGGGATCATCGGTCACTATCTACCCATGGACCTGCTGCGAACCGCCATCCCGCAGCTACAACCACGGTCGGATGGCGGCGCAGACTTCGCCCGCTCGATCATGACCACCGACACGTTCGTCAAGGAGTCGGTGTCCACGTTCGAGGCGGACGGGGTGACGTACACGATTGGTGGCTGCGCCAAGGGCGCGGGCATGATCCATCCGGACATGGCCACGATGCTCGCCTTCTTCACGACGGATGCGCCAGTCTCTGCACTGGACCTCGACGCGGCGTTTCGCTTTGCCATTGACCGCTCGATCAACATGGTCACGGTCGACGGCGATACCTCGACCAATGACTCGGCCGTGATCCTGGCCAACGGCGCGGCTGGCGGCGACCCACTCTCTGGCGAGGGACTTACTGCGTTTCGCGATGCACTGGTTTCGGTCGCGACGCCGCTGGCGCAGATGATCGCCCGCGACGGCGAGGGGGCGACCAAGCGAATCTCGATGACGGTCTCTGGAGCACAATCGTGGGAAGACGCTCGCGATGTCGCGAGGACGGTCGTCGTCTCACCGCTGCTCAAGGCCGCGCTGAGCAAGTTCGACCCCAACTGGGGGCGCATCCTGATGGCCGCCGGCCGCGCCGGCGTCCCCTATGACCTTGACCGCGTGCAGGTCTGGATCGCCGACCTCTGCGTCTTCGACGGAACGGCCACAGACGTCTCCGAAGCAGCGGCCTCAGAGAAGACGCAGGGCGAAGAGGTCTTCCTGCGCATGGATCTCGGTCAGGGTGACGCACAAGCCACCGCATGGGGCTGCGACCTGACAGAGGAGTACGTCCGCTTCAACGCCGACTACGTGACGTAGAAGCAGTAACGTTGATACCCTTCTGGTTCAAGAACTGCAGACAGGAGCCTACGATGACTGATACCGCGGATGCCTCCCTGTCGAACATTGTCAACACATTCACCAACGAAGAGCGTCTTGAGATCCAGCAGCAGCTTGACCGCATCGCGGAAGGGGATGCCGACACGGTGAGCCACGAGGAGCTGATGCTTCAGATCGGAAAGACAGCGCGACAGATTGTCTCGGAAACTGGCGTCAGCGACGAAGAGATCATGGCTCAGTTCGGCCTGACCCGTGCGCAGCTCGAGGAATCGCTTGGTCTGCCGAGCAAAGCAGAGGTTCGGGCGTACCATCGGCGACATGCCATTCCGAGTTGAGTATGGCGCGCGCGCTCGAGAATCGTTGAGAGCCGCTCTGTTGAGACCGAATCCTGAGGCGTTGGAACTGTTGAAAGCAGTGGCAGGTCGACGCCACGACGAGTGGCTTCGAGGAACATCAGTTAGCGAGCACCTCGAAACCAGTCAAGACGTCCGTCTTGTCAGGTTTGGAACCTACCAAGTGACCTATCTCCTCGATTCCGAGCGCCAACTGGTCACTGTTCTTCGTATCGCGCAGGCTCGGTAACAGCTCTATAGAGCCCTGGTCCATGGGCGATACTCGGGATTGCGGATCCTCTACTGCCGCGGCAGCGGCGATTGCCACCATGACGGTGCGCTGCTGACCTCGATGGCCTCCACCCACTTGACCCAGTGATAGCCGCGACGCCCAGGCGCCACCAGGCGCAGCGGGTAGCCGTGTCCGCTGGAGAGCGGTTCCCCGCGAACTTGGGTTGCCAGCAGCAGCTGCGACGCCTCGGACAACGGAAATCGCCGCTTGAAGCCGGTCCGCGAGCGAACCACAACACTCGCCGCGTCGTCGCTGACCTGGGCGAGAGCCAACACATCGCTCAACCGCACACCACTCCAGTCCTGGATCGTGTACCAACCGCCTGTGCAGTCGAGTGTCGCCGTGGCCGCGTGACGAGCGAGATCGCTGACCTCCGCGTAGGTCAACACCAGAGGCTCGCGCACATCTCCGTCCACCCGCAGACGCCAGGTCTCCGCATTGATCTGCTGGCGACGGTCGAAGAGCCATTGCGTGACCGGATGCGCGTTGCCGAGACCGCTGCCTCGTTCTCGGGAGCCGGTGAAGCGCGGCCGTGGTCCAGCGACCGGAGCCGCGGCTGATGCTCCCTGCCAGAGCAGCAATCCGCCGAGTCCGACGGCGAAGAAGCGGAGCGCGGCGCGGCGGTTGGCGATGTCGCGGGGTCTGATCCCGCGCGGCCAGCGGATGACCGCGTGAACAATCAGCGGAATCGTCAGCGCCAGTCCCAACGTGGTGTGGATGACGAGCAGTCCGATGCTGCCGTAGAAGGGGATCTCGATGCTGCCACGGCCGATCACCGACCATAAGGCGCCGCTGGCCAGTACTCCGACGAAGAGCAAGACCAGTAGCACGGAACCGGCTGTTTCGCGCGTGGCACCGCGCCGCTGCAAGGATCGCCAGATGATTCGGTACTTCCAGACGACCAGGCCGACCAGCGAAAACCCCGCGATCCCGTGCAGCCAGAAGACCCACTCGTCGCTGGGCCGGCCGACCGTGAATGAGACTAGCCCCGAGACCAACTCGAAGCCCAGCAGATAGAGGATGGCATGGTTCGTCGCGCGCGGGCTCATGACGCGACGGTAACTGACTCCGTGTCGGGTAGGCTTGACGCATGGCATCCCTGAGTGGCCCGGTGGTGGTGAAGATCGGCGGCTCCACGCTCGGCGAACACGACACGTCCCTGTCCGACTGCGCCGAACTGCAGCGAGCGGGAGAACAGGTTGTGATCGTGCACGGCGGTGGAGCGGCCGTGACCGATTGGCAACGGCGCCTCGGCGCGGAATCCGCATGGGTCGACGGCCTGCGCTCCACGACGCCTGAATCGCTGGAGGTGGTCGTCGCGGTGCTGGCCGGCCTGATCAACAAGGAACTCACTCGCGGCTTGCAACAACGGGGAGCGGCAGCGCTCGGCCTCAGCGGTGTCGACGGTGGGACGCTGCGCTCTCCCGTTTCCAGCCGAATCGGACTGGTCGGCGAAGAGCCTCGCTGTGAACCGGCGGCGCTGCGCAGCCTGCTCGATGCGGGCCTACTGCCAGTGCTCTCGCCCGTCGGACTCTCGGACGACGGCTCGACCATGCTCAACATCAACGCCGACGCTGCGGCTGGCGCCGTCGCCCTGGCGTTGGGCGCGCAAGCGCTGCTCTTTCTTACTGACGTACCGCAAGTGCTCGACGACGAAGGACGCGGCATCGCCTGTCTGACCGCCGCGGCACAAGATCAGCTGACCGATGCGGGCGTGATCGCCGGCGGGATGCTGCCCAAGCTGCGCGCGGGACGGCTCGCAGCGGCTTGCGGCGCCAACGTGCGGATTGTGGACGGGCGAGAGCCGCAGATCGTGCGGCAGGCGCTTGACGGCGCAGCAGTCGGAACGGCGCTGATATGAACCTGAACTGGTCGGACCGGATCCACCGCACGCAGGGAGAGTGGCGCAACGGCGGCGATGGCCCGCACGACGTGCCGCCTTCCGACGAAGGCCGGTCGGGGCAGCTCGGGCCGCCGCCGCCCGTCTTCCGCGAAGGACTCGGCGGAGGCGGCGGAGGCGATGAACCACCGCCCTACACCGCCGCCGAGGGTCAGCCGCAAGAGGGCCGCAGCGGCTGGCCGCGAATCATGGTCATCGGAGTCGGTCTGCTCGTCCTCCTGATCCTGGTGAACATCGGGCTCGACATCTACGTCGACCGCCTCTGGTTCGACAACGTGGGCTACCTCGGCGTGTTCGACCTGCGGATCCTGACTCAGGTCTGGCTGTTCGCCGTCGGGGCGATCCTGGCGCTGGCTGTGCTGGGCGCCACCTGGACCATCGCCTGGCGGTTGCCCGTCGACGCGCTGGAAGCGCCGCTCGACGATCCCCGCCTCACTCGCGTGATCCAGATCATCGCCGTGGTGGCCATGCTGCTGCTGGCGATCATCTTCGGGTCCGTCGCCGCAGGTCAGTGGGATTTGCTCCTCCAATATCTGAACGCCAAGCCGTTCGGCGAGGTCGACCCGCAGTTCTCCAAGGACCTGGGCTTCTACGTCTTCGAGCTCGAGGCGCTGCAGTTCATGAAGGGCTGGGCGACCGGCCTGGCGATCATGGCGATGCTGGTCACGGCCGCCGCCTATGGGACACGGCTGATGCTGCACCGCGGCAACGCCCGTTCGACTGTCGGCGTCCGGCTGCACCTGGCGATCATGATCGCCGCGGTGATGGCGCTGTTCATCTGGAGCTACTGGTTGGCCCGCTTCGAGTTGACGCTCAACCCGGCCGGCTTCGTCTTCGGAGCCACCTTCACCGACGACAACATTCGCGCGCCGGTGCAGATTGTGAAGATGGTCGCCGCCGGCTTTGTGATCCTGGGCGTGTTGTCCTGGCCCTTCCACGAGCGTCTGCGCGTTCCGTTGACCGCGATTGCGGTGCTGATCCTCGTCTCGATCGTGGGCGGCTCGATCCTGCCCGCCGCGATCCAGCGGTTCACCGTTGAGCCCAACGAGCTCCAGCGCGAGACCCCATACATCGAGCGCAACATCGCCGCCACGCGCGCCGCCTTCGCGCTCGACACGATCGAAGAGCGCGAGTTTGCCGCCGACGATGTGATCGACGAGGGCGACCTCACCCAAAATCCAGAGGCGCTGCTCAATGTGCGCCTCTGGGATCACCGGCCGCTGAACGACACATTGAACACGATCCAGACCATCCGGCCGCTGTACGTCTACCGCGATGTGGACGTTGACCGCTATCAGGTCGGTGGCGAGGAGCACCAGGTGTTCCTGGCCGCGCGCGAGCTGTCGCAAGCCAACCTGCAATCGACGCAGCAGGGTTGGGTCAACCGTCGGCTGCAGTTCACACACGGCTTCGGTGTGGTGATGACGCCGGTCGACGAGGTCTCTCCCTCCGGCGAACCCGTGTTCTGGGTGTCCAACATTCCCCCGGAAGTGATCGAGGAGACCTCATCTGGTCCGTTGGACCTGGAAATCGTCGAGCCGCGCATCTACTACGGCGAGGTCACCGACGCCTACGTGATCGCCAACAGCGAAACCGAAGAGTTCGACTATCCGCTCAGTGGAGAGGGATCGTCGGAGGAGGCCAATCAGGCGACGACGCGCTACTCCGGCGAGGGCGGCATCGAGCTGGGCGGCCTGTTCCGTCGGCTCGCCTTCGCCTGGTCCTTCGGCGACGCCAACATCCTCATCTCCGGTTCGGTCGACGGCGACAGCAAGATTCTCTTCCGCCGCTTGATCCAGGAGCGCGTGACCGAGCTCGCGCCGTTCCTGCAGCTGGACGCCGACCCGTACATCGTGGTCGGCGATGACGGGCGGCTGCATTGGATCCAGGACGCCTACACCGTGACCGACCGCTACCCGTACTCGCAGCCGCATACGATCGGCTACAACTACGTGCGCAACTCGGTCAAAGCGGTGATCGATGCCTACCACGGCACCGTCGACCTCTACATCGTCGACGACGCCGACCCCATCATTCAGGTCTGGGCCGACATCTTCCCCGACCTGTTCCTGCCTGCCGATGAATTCCCCGTTGACCTGCAGGCGCACTGGCGCTACCCGCAGGACTATTTCCAGGTGCAGGCCGACCAGTACCTGACCTACCACATCGAGTCGGCGCGCGGACTGTTCAACCGGGAAGACCTCTGGGCGATCCCGCAGGAGCTCTTGCGCCAGCAGGAGATCGCGGTCGAGCCCTACTACGTCACCTTGCGCCTGCCCGACCAGGAAGAGCCCGAGTTCCTGCTCATTCTGCCCTTCACGCCTCGCAACCGGCTCAACTCGATCGCCTGGATGGCCGGCCGCTCCGACGGTGAGAACTACGGCAAACTGTTCGCCTTCCGCTTCCCCGCCAACAAGAACGTCGATGGCCCCAAACAGATCGAAAACCGCATCGACCAGGACGTCGCCGTGTCGCGCCAGTTCACGCTGCTCGGACAGCAAGGATCAGAAGTGATCCGCGGCAACCTGCTCTTCATCCCGGTCGGCGACAGCTACGTCTACGTCGAGCCGATCTATCTGCAGGCCGAGACGGGACGCTATCCACAGCTGAAGGGCGTCATCGTCGTCAACGGTGACACGATCGCCTTTGAGGACACCTTCTTCAACGCCGTCGAAGTGGCACTGGGCAACCGGTCGCCGCAGGGCCTAACGTTCGACGGCAGCGTGGCGGTGGAGACAACGCCCGTCGTGCCGGATGAGCCAGAATCTGCGCAGCAGGACGAGCAACCGTCGCAGCCGTTCGAACTTGCGGACGACGCGGCCGAGCTCGCCGAACAAGCGCAGGAAACCTTCGCCGAAGCGCTCGAGCATCAACGCGCGGGCGACTGGGCCGCCTATGGCGAGGCCATCGACCGTCTCGGCCAAATCCTCGAGCGGCTCTCCAGCTCGACTGAGTAGATATCCGCTGCATAGACGAGCGGTAAGCGCTCGCTTACGCTGATTCCCACGACCCTCCCCGTCCGGTGTTGCTGGAGAACGACCATGGCCACCACTGCTGAGCGCGAGTCTGCCGTATTCATGATGTCGGCCGGCCGTTTGCCCGTGACCCTCGTGCGCGGCGAGGGCTCCAAGGTCTGGGATGACGAGGGCAACGAGTACCTCGACTTCGTCGCCGGCATCGCTTCCGACAATCTGGGCCACTGCCACCCGCGCGTCGTCGAGGCCATCAAGCAGCAAGCAGAAACGTTGCTGCACGTCTCCAACTATTTCTACACGATCCCCCAGCTTGACCTGGCGGACGTGCTGCTCGAGCAGTCGGGCATGACCCGCGTCTTCTTCTGCAACTCAGGCGCCGAGGCGACCGAGGGCGCGATCAAGATCGGCCGCAAGTGGGGTCAGACCCGCCGCGACGGTGCAAACGAGATCATCGTCATGGACGAGGCCTTTCACGGCCGCACGCTGGCCTCGGTCAACGCCTCGGGCAATCCACGCTATCGAGAACCGTTCGGCCCGCTGGACGGCTTCCGTCACGTCCCCTTCAACGACGTCAGCGCCGTCCGCGACGCCGTCGGTCCGCAAACGGCCGCCATCCTGGTCGAGCCGCTGCAAGGTGAAGGCGGCGTCAACGTCGCAGACGACGGTTACCTGACCGCGCTGCGCACCATCTGCGACGAGCACAACCTGCTGCTCATGCTGGACGAAGTGCAGACCGGCATCGGCCGCACCGGCAAGCTCTTCGCCTGGCAGCACGAGAACGTCCAGCCCGACGTCATGGCGCTGGCCAAGGGGCTCGGATCGGGCGTGCCGATCGGCGCGATCGTCGCCAACGAGCGCGGCGACATCCTCGAACCCGGCGATCACGGCACGACCTTCGGCGGACAGCCCTTCACCACCTCCGTCGCGCTCGAGACGCTGAAGGTGATCATCGAGGAAGACATCCCGGCCCAAGCCGCCGCGCGCGGCGATCGGCTGGCGGCCGGCATACGTAGCCTCGAAGACCGCCATCCGCTGATCGACCACGTGCGCGGACAGGGTCTGCTCGTCGCCGTCGAGCTGAGCGACGATGTGGGACCAGCGCTGGTCACCGCGATCCGCGATCGCGGCATGCTCTGCAACGTCGTCAAGCCAAACGTGCTGCGCCTCGTCCCGCCGCTGATCATCACCGAGGCCGAGATCGACCAGGCCGTCAGCATCATCGACGACGCGCTCGCGTCGATCGCCGACTGACTGCCGCCTGCTTCCATACTGAACCGGACAGGAGCATCGGGTGCCGAATCGAATCGATGAGAAACGCGTCGTGCTCGCCTATTCGGGCGGGCTGGACACCTCGGTCGTCACGCGCTGGTTGACCGAGCGCGGCTGGGAAGTCGTCTGCATGACGGCCGACATGGGCTATCTCGAGGCGGACGAGGAGCTCGAGTCGCGCGCCTACGCCGCTGGTGCTGTGGGCTTCGAGATGCTCGATCTGCGCGAAGACTTCGCGCGAGCGTTCTGCTACCCCGCGCTGATGGCCGGCGCGCTCTATGAGGGACGCTACCCGCTCGCCACCGCGCTCGCCCGTCCGCTGATCGCCAAGGCGCTCGTCGACGTCGCCCGCCGCCACAACGCCACGGCCGTCGCCCACGGATGCACCGGCAAAGGCAATGACCAGGTGCGCTTCGATGTCTCCGTCCAGGCGCTCGCGCCCGATCTGCGCATCCTGGCTCCTGTCCGCGAGTGGGAACTGACCACCCGCGAATCGGAGATCGTCTACGCACAGGCGCACAATATTCCCATCACGGTCAGCGTCGACAAGCAGTACTCGACCGACGAAAACCTCTGGGGTCGATCGATTGAGGCGGGCCCGCTCGAGGATCCGTGGACCGAGCCGCCCGACAACGTCTGGGAGTGGACCGTCAATCCCGAGGACGCGCCGGACGAGCCGACCTATCTCGAAGTCGGCTTCGACCGCGGCCGTCCGGTCTCTCTCGACGCCGAAGAAATGGACCCAGTCACGCTGATCAGCCGTGTGCATGACATCGCCGGCGCCAACGGCGTGGGACGAATCGACATGGTCGAAGACCGCCTGGTCGGCATCAAATCGCGTGAGGTCTACGAGGCGCCCGCCGCGACGGCGCTGCGCATCGCGCACCAGGCGCTTGAGACGCTGACGCTGTCCAAGAGCCAAATTCGGCTCAAGCATCGGCTCATGCAGGACTACGCCGACCTGATCTATGACGGCCTGTGGTTCACCGGCGTTCACCAGGATTTGGCAGCCTTCACCGCTTCGATGCAGCGGCACGTCAGCGGGACGACGCGGCTCAAATTCTACAAGGGCCAGGCAGTCGCCGTCGGCGTCGAGAGCCCCAACAGCCTCTACCAGTACTCGCTGGCCACCTACGACGAGGGCGACGTCTTCGATCAATCGTCGGCCATCGGCTTCATCGACATCTTTGGTCTGCCAGTGCGCGTCCAGGCGGAGAAACAGCTGCTCCGCCAGGACGGCGGACCGCTCGACGTATCATCGGGGCGAACGAGCTAGCACGACCGCCGGGAGGGGCCGCAGCGATGACGACAGACGCCTTTGAGACGGAGATCGTGGTCGAGTACGAAGCGGCCGTGCCGACCGCCGGTGGACCGGACGCCGCGGACTTTCAGATTCGCCGTCCAGGTCACGCCACGCTGGAGGTAGCGCTCTACCTGGCGTTGGACGCGAAGCAACGATTTGCGGCGGCCTGTGGACCACTCGCAGACGCGCAGACTCAAGCGTTGCTCCGCGCGATCGCGGTTGGCCTGTACCCCGCGCTGATCGCCGATGGCGTGGTCCCGCCCGCGATCATCACCGTGCGAGCGGCAGACTTCGACGATGATCGGTTCAACAGCACCATCGACGCGGCGGGGCTCACGCGCCTGGTGTCGGACGAGTGAGCGCCTGAGGATCGACTTGTGAGCGACGACGACGCTCAGCGGCTCTGGGGCGGACGGTTCGACGACTCGCCCGATGCGCTCGTGCAGGCGTACACCTCGTCGATCCAGATTGACCTGCTGCTCTTCCGCCACGACATCGCCGGATCGCGTGCGCACGCGCGGATGTTGGCCGCCCAGGGCATCATCGACGCCGCAGACGCGGCCAGCATCCTCGAGGGACTCGATCAGATCGAGTCAGAGATCGAGTCCGGCGGGTTCGAGATCAACCACGCGCTCGAGGACATCCACACCCACGTCGAGGCGCGGCTCGGTCAGATCATCGGCGCCGACAAGGCCGGCCGACTGCATACGGCGCGTTCGCGCAACGATCAGGTCGCGCTGGATACGCGGATGTTCGTCCGCGACGCCATTGTCCAGGCCGTCGGTGCGGTGCGCGGTCTGATGGTCGCGTTGATCGAACTGGCCGAGCGTTCGCAGGACGTCTACATGCCCGGTTACACGCATCTGCAACGTGCGCAGCCAGTGCTGTTTGCGCATCACCTGCTCGCCTACCTGGAAATGCTCGACCGCGACGCCGACCGCCTGACCGACTCCTTCGCCCGCGCCGACATCATGCCGCTCGGCAGCGCCGCGCTGGCCGGCGCCGCCTATCCGCTCGACCGCCAGGCTGTCGCCGACGAGCTCGGCTTCGAACAGGTCTCACGAAACAGCATGGACGCCGTCTCGTCGCGCGATTACATCCTGGAGTTCCTCGCCAACGCGTCGATCTGCATGGTCAACCTGTCCCGCCTCTGCGAGGATGTCATCCTCTGGAGCTCGGCCGAGTTCGGAGTACTGCAGTTTGGCGACGCCTTCACCACCGGCTCCTCGATCATGCCGCAGAAACGCAACCCCGACATCGCGGAGCTCGCGCGCGGCCGCAGCGGCCGGGTCGTCGGACACCTGACCGCGCTACTGACGACGCTGAAGGGTCTGCCACTGGCCTACAACCGTGATTTGCAGGAGGACAAGAGCGGCCTCTTCGACACCGCTGAGACGCTGATCGGCACGCTGCATGTCTTGGCCCGAGCTCTGCTGACCGCCCAGGTGAACGGCGCCCGCGCCCGAGCCATGGTCGACCAGGACCCCTTCATTCTGGCCACCGACTACGCCGACTACATCACCCGCAAGGGCGTCCCCTTCCGCGAGGCGCACGGCGTCGTCGGCCGACTGGTCAAGCAGTGCGAAGCGCGCGGTTGTGCGCTGGCAGATTTGACGCTGGAGGAGCTGCAGGCCGAGCATCCCGCCTTCGAGGCGGACGCCGTGGGCATGACGGTCGCGTCTGCGCTGGCCTCCCGTGATCTGCCCGGCGGCACGTCACCCAATCAGGTTGCGGCTGCGCTGGACGCGGCGAAGGAGCGCCTCCAGCTGCAACCATCGAATCAGCAACCATCGAATCAGCAAGCGCCATCCCAGCCGTCCCCATCCCAGCCGCCGACGGAACAACCGCTCGAAACCGGCCTCAACCGCGCCCAACGCCGAGCCGCCGAACGCGCCGCCGCGAAACAGCAATCAGGGCGCCGGGACCCCAGATGAGTCCGCGCCGCCCTGTCCAGATCGCGCCGTCGATCCTCGCTGCCGACTGGACACGGCTCGCTGGTCAGATCGACGAGGCCGAATCAGCCGGCGCCGACTGGATTACTCTCGACGTGATGGACGGCAACTTCGTCCCGCCGATCACCTTCGGCGCACAGATGGCTGCGGCCGTGCGCTCGCTGACCACATTGCCGATCGAGGCTCACTTGATGGTTGAACGGCCTGAGGACCAGGTCGACCAGTTCATCGAGGCCGGCGTCAACTGCATCACCATTCACATCGAGAGCACCCGCCATCCCCACCGCCTGTTCCAGCGGATCGCTGCCGCCGGCGTCGAGGCCGGTGTCACCCTCAATCCTGGCAAGCCGCTCAGCGAGCTGGAGGCCGTCGCTCCAATCGTCGGACGCATCCAAATCATGAGCGTCAACCCCGGCTGGGGCGGCCAGAGCTTCATCCCAGAGTCGTTGGACAGAATCCGCAAGGCGCGGGACATGCTGGATCGACTCGGCCGCGACGATGCCCGCGTCGCCGTCGACGGCGGCGTGAACGAATCGACCATCCGCGAGATCGTGCAGGCCGGCGCGGACTGGCTGGTCGCGGGCTCTGCCGTGTTCAACGACCGCGAGTCGGTTGCGGATGCGCTCGCTCGGCTGCGCGCGGCGCTCAGCTGACCGCTGACAGCGCTACAAGGCTCGTTGGTAGATGCGATAGACCTTGTAGACCTCGGCGTCGGTGCGCCGCAGCGCCGAGGTCAGCAGGTGATTGTCCTCGAGCACCCAGCCCAACTCTGCCCACTCGTAGCCTTGGGCGGCGCCGCGCACGTGCACTTCGGCGGTCAACATCACGCCCAGCGTCGCAAACTCCCGCGTCCGCCATTTCTGACGCACGCCCAGCAACATCACCCGACCGCTGGTCGGCCGGCGCTTCAGCCGCCACAAGAGCTTGGCCCAACCAAACGGGAAGAGCCGGCCGTCCAAGTCCCGGGCGCACTCGTTCAGGTTCGGGATCGAGATGACCATCGCCGCTGGGTCCCCGTCAATCTCGACGATGGCGGTCAGTTCGGGATCGGCGAACTGTACGAGGTCGGCCGCGAGGCGATCCGCCTCCGCCTCCGTGATCGGGACAGATCCCCAGTTGTCGACCCAGGCTTCGTTGAAGATCTCGGCGGCGATGCGGACGTCGCGGCGCAGCTCGCGCTTGTTGAACGGCCGCACCGTGACACGCGGGTGTTCGAGAATGCGCTGTCGGCCGCGCTCGCGGCGTTCGCCCAACGGCGCGTCAACGGGATAGCGGTAGGCCCAGAGGTCCTTGACCTTGTCGTAGCCGCAGGCCTCGATCAGGTCGGGGAACCAGCGGCGGCCGTGTGGCATCGCGATCATCGGCGGCGAGTCAAAGCCCTCGACCAGGCAGCCTGACTCGTCGTTGATCGTGAAGCTGAACGGACCGCGGCAGAAGTGAGCGCCGCGATTCCGCAACCACGACTCGGCCGCCGCAAACAGCGCGACGGCCGCCTCGTGGTCGTCCACGCAGTCGAAGTGGCCGAAGAATCCGGCCCGCTCGCCCCACTTCGCGTCGTGCAGCGGATTGATCTGCGCGGAGATGCGCCCGATATCGCGCCCATCGCGCTCGACGATGAACAGCTGGGCTTGTCCATAGCGCAGGAACGGCGTCTGCTCAGGATCGAGACGTTCCATCTGGACCCGGCGGAGCGTCGGGATCCAGTGCGGGTCGCCGTCGTAGACAGTCCAGAGCAGGTCAACGAACGGCGCGGCTTCGCGTCCGAGCGGAACAGCTCGGACGCGAACGCCATCGGCCACGTTCAGTCGCCTTCAGCGGTCGGAGCGCGGGTCGAAGACCGCCTAGTAGCGGCGGTCGCGGTATCCGCCGCGGTCGCGGTCGTCGCGGAAGCCGCCGCCACCGCCGCCACGGAATCCGCCGCCGCCGCGGTCATCGCGGAAGCCGCCACGGTCGCCGCGGAAGCCACCACGGTCGCCGCCGCGGAATCCGCCGCCGCCACCGCCGCCGCCGCCCTCGCCGCGCGGACGCGCTTCGTTGACGCGCAGCTGGCGACCGTCGAGGTCGTAGCCGTCGAGCGCAGAGATGGCGTTCTTTCCGTCGTCGTCTTCCATGTCGACGAAGCCGAAGCCTCGCGAACGGCCGCTGTCGCGGTCAGTCGGGATCACACAGTCGTTGACTTCGCCGTGCTCGGCGAAGATGTCGCGCAGCTCTTCGGCGCTCGTGCGGAATGGCAGGTTGCCAACGTAGATTCGCATATTCCTCGGTCTCAGTATCTCGGTGCAGCCGCCCCGCCGTCCGGGCTGGGCAGAGTCAATCGCAGGCAGTCGTCAGGGGCGGATGCTTCATCCGCGGCTCTGGCTTGGAGGCGGTGGACGGTTCCGATCTCGATCTCAGTCGAACAGCGCTGGCGCGTGCGCACCGAGCGTCGATTAGGCGGCGAGCCGCTTCATCATCGTGCGGAGGCAGGCGGTACAAACGTTAAGCCGCTGGGTCTTGCCGTCAACGGTTACTTTGTGTCGATGAACATTTGGCTTGAAGGTACGCGGGGTGCGCGGCGCCTTCCGCTTCCAACGCCCCGAGTGCTTGTGGCGGATGTTGCGGCCGAACGTGGTCCGCTTGTCGCAAAGGTCACACTTGCCGGCCATCGGTCCGTCCTCAAACTCTCCCGCGCCCCGCGTCAGCCGGCGCCTGATGATGAGCATACCAGCAGCATCGCTCCAGAAACGGGTCTGTCGCCGCCGCAAGGCGGTCAACCTAGACTGACTATACGAGAGGCTACAGATGACGGAACCCTCAGGCCTCGACGGAGACGCCCTGCGGATGATGATCCGCGGAGCCTCGGGCTGGGTCGCCCTGCACCGCGAGGCGCTCAACCAGATCAACGTCTTCCCAGTCCCCGACGGCGACACCGGCGCCAATCTGGGTCGCACCCTCGCCACGGCCAGCCAAGCCGCCGAAGATGCACCCGCCAACGCCACAGCCGGCGAAGTGGCAACCAGCGCCGCCTCCGCCGCGCTGATGGGCGGACGCGGCAGTTCGGGCGTGATCGGCGCTCAGTGGCTGCGAGGCTTCGCTGACGCCATCGCCGACGATTCCGCCAGCTTGGCCGTCGCCTTCCAGCGAGCAGCGCAGTTCGCCCGCGACGCCGTCGCCGATCCACGCGACGGCTCCATGATCTCGGTCGCCCGCGACACCGCGGCCGCCGTGGAGACGTTCGACGCTGAATCACCGCTGGCTCTGATGCAGCGCAGCGTGGAAGCGGCGCGAGCATCGGTCGAGCGGACGCCCGATCAGAATCCCGTGCTCAAAGATGCCGGTGTCGTCGACGCCGGCGCGCGCGGTCTGGAGTTCATGCTGCGCGGCATGGCCGGCGCGCTGGCTGGTGAAGAGATTCCCGAGACGCCCGCCGAACTGGGCGCCATCGACCCCGCCTGGCTCGCGCGCCGACTCGACGCTGACGGTGAGTTTGAGGGATTCTGCACGGAGTTGGTCGTCAGCGATGTCGCCGACGTCGACCGCTTGCGCACAATCCTCGAGGGCGACGATGAGAGCGTCATGCTCGCGCCAGACGGCGGCGACCTGCGCATCCACATCCACACCCACGAGCCGTACGAGACCTATGCGACCGCTGAGGGCGTCGGCACGATTCGCGCCTTCCGCGCCGTCGACATGCGGCAACAAGCGGCGCGGACGCATGAGGCGGAGTCGGACGCGGCGGTCATCGCGGTGGCGCAGGGCGCGGGCTTTGTGCGCATCTTCACCGAACTCGGCGTGGCCGCCATCGTCTCGGGCGGCGCGGCTGACAACCCATCCGTCGAGATGCTGCTCTCGGCTGCCGAGTCCGTCAAGGGCGGCGACGTGATCGTGCTACCCAACAACCACAACGTGACGCCCGCCGCGCAGCGCGCGGGCGAGCTCGCCGCTGACGCGGACGACCCGCAGCGCATTCACATCGTGAACACCGACAGCCAGGCCGAGGGTGTCTCGGCGCTGGCCTCGCTGATCGGCGGGATTCCGGCGGAAGACGTCGCGGCTGAGATGGCGGCGGCGTTGGAGCAGGTTCAGATCGGACGCGTCGCGCTCGCAGCGCGCGATTACGACGGCGATATCCCAATCCGCGCGGGCCAGCCGTTCGCCATGCTGGACGGTCAGATTGTGGCCGCCGGCGAGGACATCGATGCGCTCCCGGTGGAACTGGCCGCTCAGATGGCGGTCGCGCTGGGCGGCGCGTCGTTGTTCACGATCTTCTTCGGCGACGACGCGTCCGAAGATCGCGCTGACACTCTGGGTCAAGCCATCGCCGATGCGACCGGGCTCGAGGTCGACATCGTCGCAGGCGGACAGCCGCACTATCCGTGGTTGCTCGCGCTGGAGTAGGCAACGAGTGGTTGGCACGCATCTTGCGCAGGCGCATGGCTCTTGTGGAGGTAGGTACTGATGTTCACAGCGATCCTGACCGATTCCTCCAGCGACCTTGAGCAGGGCCAGATCGACGGCATCCACGTCGTGCCCCTGCACCTCTTCTTCGGCGACGAGCTGTTTGAGGACGGTGTCACCCTCAGCAAACCCGACTTCTGGCAGCGGCTCGATCGGGAGGCGGCCGCGGGCCACGATCCGCCCACCACGTCGCAGCCGGCGCCGGGTGTCTTCCGCGACGCCTTCCAGGCGCTGATCGACCAGGGCGCGGAAGGCGTTGTCGCGGTCCACCTGAGCGGCAAGCTGTCCGGCACGCTCAACTCCTCCAAGCAAGGCGCTGCGCTGCTGGAGAACGCCCCACCGATCGAGTTCGTCGACGCCAACACCGCGTCGATCGCCGTGGCCTGGGCGGCCGAGGCAGCACTGGAAGCATCGAGAGCGGGCGCCAGCCTGCAGGAGACCGCAGACGCCGCGCGTCGCACCGCCGAACGCACGCGGACCTTGCTGTTCGTCGAGACACTCGACTATCTGCTGCGCGGTGGACGCATCGGCCGCGCTCGCCACTTGGCCGGCAAGCTGTTGCGCGTGCGACCGCTGCTGGAGGTCGTCGATGGCGAAGTGGTCGACATTGAGCGGCCGCGAACCCGAGCCAAGGCGCTCGACCGACTCTACGCCCACATCATGGCGGATGGTCCGCCCGAGCGCGTTGCCATCCTGCACGGCCGCGCTGACGCCGACGCGCAGGCAGTCGCCGCGCGCATCTCTGATGCCTGCGACGGGATGGATGTGCCGATCGTGTTGAGCTCTCCCGTGCTCGGAGCGCACATCGGACCCGGCACAGTCGGCGCTGCGGTGCTGCGCGCCGAGTAGGACGGACGTCCCCAACATGGCCGCGAGCCGACCGCCATCTGCCACGCTGGAGTCCATGCTCGCGCTGGAAGATCGGCTCGGCTACCAGGATCGCGCCGTCGCGGGCGGCCTCGACGGCTACCTCCGCAACGTCCTGAACGGCGGCGAGCAGCAGCAGCTCTTCCGGCAGATCGTCGCCCGACTGCCGCGCGATGGTTACGCATCGCTCTCGCCGGACGAGCGGCGGCGCTGGGCCGGCGGCGTCCGCTCCGCGCTGGAGCCCGGCCGTTCAGTGCCCGCTAAGCCGACCGAGCGGGCATCGCCCGCTAAGCCGAGCCGATCGCGCAACGCGCGGGCGAAACCGGTCGCGACATTCTCCGACGAGGATCCGCTCGCGATGGACGTCGGCAGACTGGGACGTCTCCCGCCGCAATCGCGCAAGGCGCTCTCCAAACTGGGCATCGACACCGTCCACGACCTGCTCTGGCATCCACCCTTCCGCTATGAGGACTGGCGCAACGTGCGGGCCATCGGCGACGTGCTGGCCGATGTGGATGTCACCGTCGTCGGCCAGATTCGCAGCATCGATCTGCGTCGCCTGCGCGGCGGACGCACCGCGACCGAAGCGGTGGTCAGTGACGGAACCGGCACGCTCGGCGTCTGGTGGTGGCAACAGCCATACCTGGCCAAGCAGCTGCAACCAGGCATGCGCCTGGGACTGTCAGGACAGGTCGCCATAAAGGGCCGCCGCCTGCAGATGCAATCGCCCGAGTGGGAACGATTGGACGATCCCGACGACGACACCGTCCACGTCGGACGCCTGTCGCCGGTCTATCCGAAGACGAAGGGTCTGGCGAACCGCACCATCCGACGCCTCGCGCACACCGCGGTGCGCGATTATCTGCCCTTCCTGCCCGAGACGCTGCCCCAACAGATCATCGACCAAGAGGGCTTCATGTCGGAGCGGGAAGCGCTCGACGTGCTGCACTTTCCCGACGACATGGAAGACGTCGCACGCGCGCGGGAACGGATTGCCTTCCAGGAACTGCTCGGCGTGCAGCTGGCGGTGCTGTCGCGCAAACGAGAAGCGCAGCGCCGCTCCGACGCGCCCAGCATTGAGATGAGCGGAGACTTCATCGACGACTTCCTCAGTGCCCTGCCCTTTCAGCTGACGGCGGCTCAGCAGCGGGCGTTGACGGACATCCGCGCGGACATACAGCGTTCCGAGCCGATGGCGCGGCTGCTGCAGGGCGACGTCGGCTCGGGCAAGACCGTCGTTGCCGCCGCGGCGATGCTGGCCGCCGTCAAGGCCGGTCACCAGACTGTGCTGATGGCACCGACCGAAGTCCTCGCCGCGCAGCACTTCGAGACGTTCCAGCGTCTGTTCGGCTCCGACGATCTCTCCGCCAGCGGACCGCTGTTCAACGACTTCCGCCTGACGCCGGCGCTCGGCCGCCCCGTCAAGATGGACCTGCTGACCGGCTCGGTCCGCGCCGCCCGAAAGCGTGCAATCCACGATCGCATGAGCTCGGGCGACCTCGATCTGGTGGTCGGCACGCACGCGCTGATCCAGGACAGCGCGAACTTCGGCGATCTGGGACTCGCCGTCGTTGACGAGCAGCATCGCTTCGGCGTCTTGCAGCGCGACTCGTTGCGCAGCAAGGGACGTAGCCCGCACCTGCTGGTGATGACCGCGACGCCGATTCCGCGCACCCTCGCGCTGACGGTCTACGGCGAGCTCGACTCGTCGGTGATCGACGAACTCCCACCAGGCCGCCAGCAAGTCGATACCAGCATCGTCGACCCGTCGCAGCGAGAGGAAACGGTCTACCGGCGCATCCGCGAGGAAGCCGCGCAGGGGCGCCAGTCCTTCATCATCTGTCCACTGATCGAGGAGTCGGAGAGTCTCGAAGCGGAAGCAGCCACCGAACAGTATGAGTTTCTGCGCAGCGGTCCGTTGCGAGACCTGGCGCCCCGCATTCGCTTGCTGCACGGACGGATGTCCGCGGACGACAAACGGTCAGTCATGGCCGACCTCTCGGAAGGCCGTGCCGACGTGCTTGTCTCCACGATCGTCGTCGAGGTCGGCGTCGACCTGCCCCGCGCGACCGTGATGGTGATCGAGGGAGCGGAGCGCTTTGGGCTCGCGCAGCTGCACCAGCTGCGCGGCCGCGTCGGACGCAGCGACCTGCCCTCGGTCTGTTTCCTGATCTCCGAGCCGGACGGCGATCAGGTGCAGCGCCGCCTGGAGTTGATGGTGCAGACCTCGAACGGCTTCGAGCTCGCCGAGGCCGACCTCGAGATTCGCGGCCCCGGCGAGTACTTCGGAACGCGCCAATCGGGCCTGCCCGATCTGCGCGTGGCCAAGCTGACCGACCACGTGAATCTGAATCGCGCGCGCAACTGGGCCAACCGGATCCTTGACAATGACCCGCACCTGCGCGCGCCCGAACACCAGTTGCTCCGCACGCGGATGGAAGGCGTCAACGCCGAAGGCGCGACGGCGATGCACTGATCACGTGCCGGTGACGCGCGCCCGTGACGCGAACTCGGGTGTCCGCACTATGATCGATCTTTGCAACCAGACGTGCGCAAATGCGGAAAGTGGACGAAGACCATGGCGCGTGCAACACGTGACCTTGTCGGCGAACTCGTTCGCAACGCCCTCGAGTTGGCTCAGGCCGATGGCGCGCTGCCCCCGATCCAACCGATCGAGCTGCGCATTGAACGCCCCAAAGAACGCGATCACGGCGACTATGCCTGCAACGTGGCCCTGCGCCTGGCCAGCTCCGTCCGCCGCCCGCCGATGGAAGTGGCCGAGGTCATCAGCGAGCGGATCATGCGTTCCGCGCCGATTGCGGACGTATCGGTCGCGCCGCCGGGCTTCATCAACATCGCGCTCGACCCGGAGTGGCAGCGAACGCAGCTGCTCTCCGTGATCGAGGCCGGGGACCAGTGGGGCCGCATCGATCTGGGCGCCGGACGGCGAGTCCAGGTCGAGTTCGTCTCGGCCAACCCCACCGGGCCGTTACAAGTCGGCAACGGACGCGGCGCCGTCCTCGGCGACGCGCTCGCCGCTGTGCTTGATGCGGCCGGTTACCAGGTCGAGCGCGAGTACTACGTCAACGATGCCGGCGCCCAAATCCGACTCTTCGGCCGCACCCTCAACGCGCGCTACCAACAGCAGTTCGGCCGCGAAGCCGCGATGCCCGACGGCGGCTATCAGGGCGCCTACATGATCGACCTCGCCAGCCAGATCAAGGACGAGGTCAACGATCGGTGGTTGGACGACAGCGGCGATCCGCCCGCTGAGCTCTCCGACCGCGGACTGGCGCTGATGATCGAACAGATTCGCGCCGACCTCGCCCTGTTGCGCGTCGAGTTTGACCATTGGCAACGCGAGTCGGCGCTCTACGACGGCGACGCGTCAACGTACAGCATCGCAATGCAGCAGCTGCGCGACGGCGGGATGGTTGTGGAGAAGGACGGCGCGGTCTGGTTCCGCGCCGACGAGTTGGGTGACGACAAGGACAACGTCCTGATCCGCTCGTCCGGCGAGCCGACATACTTCGCATCGGACGTGGCCTATCACTACGACAAGTTCCTGCTGCGCGGCTTCGACACGGTGATCGATGTCTGGGGCGCCGACCACCAGGGCCACGTCGCGCGAACCAAGGCTGCGGTCAGCGCCGTCGGCGGCGACGGCGATGCGCTCGAAGTGCTGCTTTACCAACTCGTCCACCTGCGTCGCGGCGATGCGCGGGTGCGGATGTCCAAGCGGACCGGCGAGATCGTCACCCTGCGCGAGCTCATCGAGGAAGTCGGTGCTGACGCCGCACGCTTCTTCATGCTTCAGCGCTCGGCCGACGCGCAGATGGACTTCGACCTCGAAGCGGCCGCGTCGGCTGATCCGCGCCAGAATCCGGCCAACTACGTGAGGTACGCCCACGCCCGCTGCGCCAGCGTCCTGCGCGCCGCCGATGAGGCAGGCCTGGCGCCGTCCTCCGACCGACTGGACTTGCTCCAGGAACCGCAAGAGGCAGAGCTGGTCAGCGAAATCTTGCGCCTGCCAGAGCTCGTCGCAGACATGGCGGCCAAACGCGAGCCGCACCACATCACGCAGTACGCGCAATCACTCGCGCAGGCGTTCACGCAGTTCTACGACCACTGTCGAATCGTTGTTGCAGAAGAACCGCAACGCTCGAGCGCACGGCTCACGCTGACCCAAGCGTCGCAGGCCGGCCTCGCCTCGGCGCTGCGGCTGATTGGCGTCGAGGCGCCCGACGCCATGTAAGCAGACCGAACAGGTTGACGGAGGACATCATGCAGGATCGCGTTTTCGCGGGCATCCGCGCGACCGGACGCCAGCACATCGGCAACTATCTGGGCGCCATCCAGAACTTCGTCGCGCTCCAGGACCGCTTCGAGTGCATCTACTCGATCGTCGACCTGCATTCGTTGACGACGCTGACCGAGACCGACCAACTGCGCGACAACGTGCGCGAGACGGCCCTCGATCTGCTCGCCGCGGGCATTCGCCCGGACGAGACCATCCTCTACGCGCAAAGCCATGTGCCGGAGATCTCGGAGCTGCACCTGTTGCTCTCGATGGTCACGCCGATCGGTCGGCTCATGAACGTGCCCACATTCAAGGAAAAGGCCAAGTCGCAGCCCGACAACGTCAACTACGGACTCGTCGGCTACCCCGTGCTGCAAACGGCGGACATCGTGCTGTACCGCGCCAACAAGGTGCCGGTCGGCGAGGATCAGCTGCCGCACCTCGAGCTCGCGCGGGAGATCGTGCGGCGCTTCAACCACATCTTTGGCGACACCTTCCCCGAGCCTGAAGCAGAACTGACCAGCGCGCCCATGGTGTTGGGCTTCGACCGTCGCAAGATGTCCAAGTCCTATGGCAACGCCGTCGACATGGCAGCCACGCCTGAGGAGACCTTCCAGGCGATCCGCTCCGCCATCACCGATCCACAGCGCGTCCGCCGCGATGATCCAGGACGTCCTGAGCAATGCAACGTCTTCACCCTGCACGGCTTCTTCGGTCCCGAGAAGCAGGCTGAGATCGATCCGGCCTGCCGCTCAGCGGAGATCGGCTGCGTCGATTGCAAGCGACAGCTGTCGGACTCGGTCAACGACTACTTCGCGCCGATCCGCGCCCGTCGCGAGGAGTTGGCCGCCGATCCAGACGCCGTGGACGAGATCCTGCTCGACGGCGCCCGCCGCGCCCGCGTGATCGCCGCCGCCGTGCTGGCCGACGTCAAGGAAGCGGTCGGCCTGCCCGCCTCGCTGCCCGAGGTGGCCAACGTCCGCTAGCGGCCTCCGCGCCTACTTCCGCTCGAGGACGACGACTGGAATCTGGCGATCCGCGCCGCCGGCGCGGATCGCGTAGTCGAGATACGGCGCGAAGTCCTTGGCCATCAGCGCGAAGAGTTTGTCCCGCTCGGCACCTTCAGACGTGCGGGCCGTCGCCGCAAACTGCTCCGTGCCGACCATCAGGTGGACATCCGGGTTGGCGTCAAGATTCAGATACCAGGCCGGGTGGTCCTTCGCGCCGCCTTTGCTCGCGACGATCACGTACGCGCCGTCCGACTCGCCGTAGATCAGTGGCAGCGTGCGCCACTCGCCCGAGCGTCGACCCTTCGAGGCCAGCAGCAGACAGGGAATCTCGCCAGAGCCGTCGGGCCGATTCCACATGTGGCCCTCCGCGCCGCCCGAGTCGAGGTATTGCTGCGTGTGCTCGCGAATCCAGTCGGGCAGGTCGGGATTGACGCTGAAGATGTCGGACATCGGGAGTGCCTTTCGGAACAGATCGGTCGTGCCCGCAGTCTAGGGCCGCATGCCGCCCCGAGAGCCAATCAGGCACCCGAAGCAGCGCCCAACCAGCAGACCAGCAGCAGCGGCAAGATCGGCAGGATCAGGTATCGCTGGAGACGCAGCCGAATCTCAGACAGCCGCGTCATCTGCATCCAGATGCAGAACAACCCGACCAGGATCAAGTACAACAGCGGACCCAGCAACCATGCCAGGCTGCCGCCCGAGAGGTTGATCGACGCCGCCGAGAGCGCCATCGCCGCCGCCAACACCGCCCACGTCATCGCGACCGCGGTGTCGATGCCGAGCCAGTGCAGAATCGAGCGGGCGCCGTCCACATCGTCCCGCTCGTAGTCGGGCAGCTTGTAGAGCATGAATGCGCCCGCGCCGGTCAACGCGCCGATCGGGATGATCCACAGCACATGCGCGCTGGGGAAGACGTCGCCCACCATCTGAATCGCACCAGCCGGCAACAACACGCCGACGAACGCCCAGACCAGCACGCCCAAGACGGATCCGCGCCACAACACGTGGTAGAGGACCGCGGCGGCAAGCATCGCTAGCGCGATCACGCCCACCCGCCAGTTGTGGACGAAGGCACCCGCGCAGCCCAGACCAAACGGGAACAGCGCTGAGATCAGCGCCACGCGTACGCTCACCCGTCCCGCTGGAATTGGACGCCACAGGCGGCTCGTGTTGCCGTCCAGCTCCGCGTCGAGCGCCCCGTTCACCAACGCTGCGGTGTAGGTGAACATCACGATGATCGCGCAGTAGATGAATGGCTGTCCCCACTCGACCGACCCTTCGGCGGCGGTCACGACCATGAGTCCCGCGCTGACCTGCATCCAGAAGCCGGTGTACGGCCGCAGCATCTCCATCCAGGGCACCAACGGGCTGCGCAGGATGCGGACGCGCCAGTCGCGGTTCAGCTCCGCCTGCTGCGCGTCCCGCGCTTCAGACTCTGCATCTGCTGGAAGCTTGGGCGGGTTTGGCGTCGGATCGGTTGGGTGCGAGCTCACATTCAGCAGCGTAGACCCATCGACTCCCGATCAGCGCGTGTCCCGCCGACATATACTCAAGTTGTCGAAGCAGCCGCTGTCCCAACGCGGCACGCCCGGACGGGAGCAGCCGATGGCCATCCTCAACATGGTGCGCGACTACGAGCGCGTCGCAAAGTTCCAGCTTGGTCGGTACGTCGGTATGAAGGGGCCAGGCCTCGTCTGGATCATCCCGATCATCCAGGCCGGCACCAAAGTCGACACGCGCGAGCAGTACTTCGACGTGCCGCCGCAGCGAAACATCACCCGCGACAACGCCGGCGTCGATGTCGACTTCGTCGTCTACCTGCGCGTGATGGAACCGGAGCGCACCGTCCTCGAAGTGCGCGATTACCTCGGCGCCGCCCGACAGCTCGCCACGACCACGCTGCGCGCCGTCGTCGGAGAAATGGCGCTCGACGAAGTCTTGTCACGGCGCGACGACATCAATGACCTGATGCAAGTCAAGCTCGATGAGGTCACCAACCGCTGGGGCGTCAAGGTGACGGCGGTGGAGATCCGCGAGATTGAGCCGCCACCCGCGATCGCCGAGGCAATGACCCGGCAGATGTCCGCAGAACGGACGCGCCGCGCCCAGATCACGGAGTCCGAGGGTTCGCGCGACGCGCAAATCAACGTCGCCGAGGGTGAGCGTCAGGCAGCGGTGCTTGAGGCCGAAGGTGAGAAACAGGCTCAGATCCTGCGCGCCGAAGGTCACCGCGAAGCGCAGATTCTGGAGGCGCAGGGCTACGCCGACGCGCTCAACTCGATCAACGCCGCCGCCCAGGTCGTGCACGGCAACACGATGGGTCTGCAGTACCTCGAAACCCTGCGCAACCTCGCCAACAGCGACAGCACCAAGTGGATCATCCCGATGGAGCTGACCAACGCCGCCCGCACCATCGCCGAACGTCTCGGTGTCAGCGTCGCCAGCGGAGCCAACGACAACAACAACACCTAGCTCGAGTCCTCAGGCCCGTGCGGCAGCCCACTCGCGCAGCCGCTCCAGACGGTGGTCGACGATCGCCCGCCATTCCTCTGGCGACGGCGAGGCAGTGCTGGTCTCGCCGACATAAGCGCTGCTCGCCAGCAGGTCGAAGGACTGTTCCCGCAACGCCAGCAACGAGCGCTCCAGGTCTGCGGCGGTGCCGCCCTGCTGCTCGGCGACGTTGACCACCCAGCCGCCGTCTTCCTTGGGCACGATCGTGTCGCCGGTGAAGAGGTAGGTCTGACCGTGCGGTGACTCGTAGCGGATGCTGATGCTGCCGAGCGTGTGGCCGGGCGTGGCCATGATCTCCAGACCGTCGAACGCCTCATCGGCGCAG
>JAJEBU010000136.1 GCA_022822375.1 Dehalococcoidia bacterium | reverse complement strand
CGCTCGATCCAGGATCACCTCTTGACGGTGATTGAGGTCTCGACGCTGCTGCAGCAGCCGAGCCACCGATGCAGCTCGCTTCGTTTGGCGTGCGATGTACTCCTGCAGTTGGTCAGCGGCGCGCTGAATGATGGAGAGCTGGTGGATCAGAAAGTACGTGGCGTCGTTGGCGTCCGCTTGGACGTACTCGTAGGCGCGCGAGTAGCGGCTCGGAGCTTCGTGAAGCAGATTGGAGATCGACAGATACGCGGTGAGCCAGTAGCCGCTGCGCAGCATGATCCAGTAGAAGAGCGCACGGGCCGTACGGCCCGTGCCGTCGACGAAGGGGTGGTCGTAGCCGATCATGAAGTGGCACATGATCGCGCGGACCACGGGGTGCAGGTAGCCGTCATCGCCCTCGCCGTTGGCAAATCGGCAGAGGCGCTCAATCCGCTCGGGCAACTCAGCGGCTGGCGGCGGCTCGTAGACCACGGAGTGATCGCCTGCCACGACAGCAACTCTCGCTTCGCCGGGGACCTGCAGGCGTCCTGAGTCCGCCTCATCATCGAGGGTGCCGTCCGTCACGACCTCATGCAGGCGCAGCAACCGATCCAGGCTGACGTCGCTGTCTTCACGCGCCCAGCGCTCGACCAACTGCATGGCAGCAAAGTTGTTGAAGATCATCCGTTCACTCTTGTTGACCGGCCGACGCCCAGTGCGCAGCATTTCCTGCGCAACCTGCCGAGTCGTGTTGGCGCCCTCGAACTGACTGGAGCGGATCGCTTCCTCCATCAACGAACTGACGAGATATCGATCCTTGTCCGCCCTGCTGACGACGTCTTCATCGAGCAGGATGTGACCTGACATCTCACGGTCAACGCGCTGTAAGCCTTCAAGCACTGGTGGAGCGTTGCAGTACCAGAACTGGACGCCGTCTGTGCCGAGCAGCGGCAGACGCTGCCGGCCAGCTCGTCGAGCCAGGACAAACCCCAGCCACCATGTCCGGTGGGTCAGGCCTTCGGGCGCGGGGCGGCGGCGGACTTGGTCCCAGTGCAGGTACCTCTGTTTGGCATCGAGCACATCGGATTCGTCGAGCAAGCGGAGACGTTGAGCGGGATCGAGTTGGTCGAACTCGTCCATCAGCGACGGCAACAGAGGAGAGTGTTCGGGCAGCCTCATGACGCGTGGCCCTCTTGGGTTGTCAGTTTGAAGTCAATTTCGCTGACTTTGACACTAACAGCGTCTGCGAGGCGTGGTCGCCCGAACGCCCTCCAATAGATGGCTCGGTGTCAATCTGAAGTCAATTTCATTGACTTTGACACCACCTACACCGGCAGCGCCTTCGCGTCGATGTTGTACAGCTGCTGCACGTTGCCCCAGACCATCTTGTCCACGTCTGCCTGCGGCACGCCCTCCATGATCTCGCCCAGGATCGACCTCGAATTCGGCCAGATCGCGTCGTGGTGCGGGTAGTCGTTGCCCCACAGCAGGTTGCCGACGCCGATCCGTTCGCGGGTCTGCACGCCGATCGCGTCGTCCTCGAACGTCACATTGAAGTTGCGGTGGAAGTACTCCGACGGCAGCATCGGCAGCTCCGGCGTGCGGTCCACCGCGCGGGCGCGGTAGTACGCGTGGTCCCAACGCTCGAGCACGTGCGCGATCCAGCCCGTCTCCCACTCCGCCATGACGAACTTCAGCCCCGGGTGGCGCTCGCAGACGCCGGAGGTGACCAGGTTCGAGATCGTGTTCCAGGCGGCCGAGTGGGCGAGCGTGTAGCTGACCACTTCGTCCCACTCAGCGGGCAGACCCATGCCCGGCTCGGCGCCGCAGAAGATGTGCATCGTCAGCGGCAGGCCGATCTCTTCGGCGGCCGTCCAAAACGGCTCGTAGTACGGATCGGAGTAGGGTTTGTCCTTGGGCGCGGTACAGGGAATCGCGACGCCCTTGATGCCCATCTTGGCGCAGCGCTCGAGTTCGGCGATGCCGGCGTCCACGTCGCGCAGCGTCAGGCAGCCGACGCCGATCAGCCGTTCCGGGCTGTGCGAGCAGTAGTCCCGGATCCAGTCGTTGTGGCGCTGGAAGACCGCGTTCACCACTTCGACATCCTCGACCATGTAGGTGAGCATGTTGATCGAGGGGTACATCACCTCGCCGACGATCCCGTCGGTGTCCTGCTCGTTCAGCCTCGCGACCGGATCCTTGACGCCGGGGTTGATCAGATCCCAGCCGCGCTGCATCTTCTCCTTGGTCTCGGGCAGGTTGAGGTTGGCGCCGGCGATGCCCAAGCGCCCGACGAGCATCGCGAAATCAATCTGCGGCCAGGCCAGATAGATGCCCTCGCGACCCTTCCAACCGTCGACCACGCGCGGCGCGCGGTCTCCAAACTTCTCGACCAATCCATCGAAGACTTCAGGCCCCTCGACTACGTGGGAGTCGCAGGAGTAGACAATTTCGCTGACCATGACAGTTTCCTCTCGGTTCCGTGCATAGGATAGACGGAATGGACCGCGCGCCGAATCACGTGGTCGCAGCAAGTCGGCGAAGGCTCCATATGCGCGTCATGCTCAAGCTGCTCGTGCTGCTGGCGCTCGGCCTGATCGCGACCGTCGCCGCGGCCTGTCTGGACGAAGAATCGCAGGAACCGACGCCGCAAGCGGCTCAGGAAGCTCAGCCCACACAGCCCCCCGAGACCGCGACGTCTGCGCCGGACGACGCTCCGCCCCAGGCGGAGGACGAGCCGCCCCCGCTTCCTCAACGCCAGCAGCAGGCGGAACCGCAAGAAGCGGGCCCGTACGACGCCTTCCTCGCGCGCCTGCATGTCGCAGCTGAGGACGACTACGGCATCGAGTATGTGCGCCGCGAATACCACGACGGCTGGGCCGACACCGATCGGCCCGGCTGTAGCGTGCGCGAACTGGTGCTGATCGCCGAGGCGGTCAGCATCACGCAGGTCGATCACACTTGCCGGCCCGTGGACGGCGTCTGGGTCTCGTGGTTCGACGGCGAACGCTTCACCAATCCCAGCGATCTCGACATCGATCATCTGGTTCCGCTTGCGGAAGCCCATGACTCTGGCGCCGCGCTGTGGGCGCAACCGTTGAAGGAGGCCTTTGCGAATGATCTCGACACGCCAGAGGCGTTGACCGCGGTGTCGGCGAGCAGCAACCGCACCAAGGGCGCCGACGATCCGGCCGAATGGAAGCCCGAGCGCCGTGCGGCCTGGTGCCAGTACGCGATCGACTGGATCACGGTGAAGGTGAGGTGGAATCTGACAGCGGACGCGGCGGAAGTCCAGGCCCTGCGCACGATGCTGGACACCTGCTCGGATGACTATCAGCGTCCCGACGAGTTTGCCGAACGCGAACCGACCATCATCGATTTCGAGGAACAGCAAGAACAAGAAGCTCAGCAAGAGCAGGCGCAGGAACCGCTCGCGGAGGGTACCTACGCGTCATGCGACGATGCTGAAGCCGCCGGTGAGGAGCGCCGCGTCGGCGCGCGAGGCAGCGGCCGCGGCTTCCCAGCCGAGATTGTCCCATCCGCCCGCGACGGCGACCAAGACGGCGTCGTCTGCGAGCGCTAGCTCCGCTAGCTCGTCAAGGCAGGGCGTTCGCGCGGTTCCCAAGCCTCAACATCCCGCCGCAGCTGCGCCCAGCGCTCATCAAACGCATTGACCGCGAAGTAGTAGGCCTCGAGGGACGAGTACCAGGCGTCACGATCGCTGAGGTATCGCTCAAGCCAGTCCAGCCGCTCGTTCCACCAGGCTGAGCCTTGATCATCGAATCGATGCGGTGGGCCCTCACGGAGCCGTTTGAGCTCAGACTTGCCGACTTCAATCAGCTGCACGAACTTCTCGTAGTACGGATCGACGTGTTGCTGAAGCACGTTGAGATCGGCCTCGAGCTGGCCAGTTGTCATGATTGGCGCAACCTCGGATGTTCTCGCACCGGCGTCGACGCGCTTGAGTTGTGCGTCGAGCATGTCCTGGCGGGCATCCCGGATCTTCCCGCGCTGTTCCTCCACCGAGCTCCATATCATGCGGCATTCGTTCTCTCGCGCGAACAGATCGTCGATCACGCCGAACAGGCTCTCAACCGCTGGCCGCATTTCTTCCGCCACCTGCGGAATGTATGACGAGATGGCATTGCGAACTTGCGTCAGGGAGTGGTGGAGACGTTCGTCTTCGATGCCGATGCTCTCCTTCTCACCGAGCCGTTCGTCTCCGAGCTGCACCAGTTCTCGCTTCCGTTGCTTGAACTCTCTGCTATCCCTTTCGTTGGTTCTCATGAGTGCGCCTCCTGCTGGATACCCAACATCTCCTTATGCCCACAGTAAGTCGATTCCGGGCCGCTGGCGCTGCTCTCGCGACAGGTGGTTCAGATGTTCAGCGGAATACCCATTCGTGCCGAGAGCTCGCGCAGGTCTTGCACCGTTGAGGATGGATAGACCACCGCTCCTGACGCGATCCGCTCGTCGTAGGCTCGCTGTTCGATCTCGCCAGGCGCGAAGACCTCGGCCACCTCAGGCAACGGGTCGGCTGCTTTGATCTGCTCGACCATTTCGTCGACCGCGGCAGAGAATGTGTTGGCGTCGCCAAAGATCTCGGGATCGATCACGAGCAGGAACTGCCCGCGCTTGCCGATGTTGACGTCTTTCGAGTGGTAGCCGCCGGGCAGCGCTCCCGCGAGCAGGTTCATGAACAGGCTCAACCCGGAACCTTTGTACGCCGAGACCGCGCCCAGCGCCGGGATGATGCCCGACATGGCCGTCTCCGGATCGGTCGTGGGCTGACCTTCGAGGTCCTGGAATCCCCATTCCTCTGGAATCTCGCGGCCTTCGGCTCGGGCGCGCATGACTTTGCCCAGCGCGACCGGGGTGAGCGCCATGTCGAGCACGACGGGCGGACCTGACGCTCGCGGCGCGGCAAACGCCATCGGATTGTTGCCCGTCATTCGCGTGCGCGATCCGAACGGCGCGATCGTCGGCACGCTGGTCGTCGTGCAGAACGAGACGAAGCCCTCTGCGGCGGCCATCATCGGATAGAACGCGCCCATCCCCCAGTCGTTGGAGCTGCGCAACGTGCCCAGCGCCAGTCCGGTGTGCTTCGCCTTGTCGATCGTGCGCTGCATCGTCCGCGCGACGATCAGTTGGCCGATGCCGCCGTCACCGTCGACGACGTGCGAGACGGGAGTCTCCTTGAGCACCTCCAGACTGGGCGTCGGGTTGTAGCGACCCGCCTGCAGGTGTCCCGCGTACCAACCGAGCCGTTGAAAGCCATGCGTGTCGACGCCGCGTAGGTCGGCGGTGAGCTGGATTTCGACGGTGAACGCCGCATCCTCTGTAGGCACGCCGCAGGCCTCGTAGACCGCGACGCCAAACTCGCGCAGCGGATCGAGGGGGACGACTTCGGTCGCGTCCTGATCAGCCATCAGTCCTGGTCCGTTCCGATCAGTCCGCCGTCGGACATCCCGCGCGCGTCGCCAGCCGTCTGCGCTGCGCAGACGATGAACTCGAGGTCTTCTGGTCCCTTGGAGTAGATCTGGTGTGCGATGTCGGCGGGGAAGAAAAGGAAATCGCCCGCGGTTGCTGTCGTGCGCCACGGACCGCAGTCGATCTCGGCGTTGCCCTTCAGGAAGTAGTAGACCTTCTCGATGTCCTCGTGGATGTGCCGCACGTTGGTCTCGCCGACCGGCAGGACGTTGTAGAGCACGAACTGGAACGAGCTCTCGAAGCGTCCCTCGGCGGCGGTGAACATGCGCCGCGCCTGGATGTTTCGTCCGACGGAGACCTCGACCTCTGACATCGGCTTGACAACGAAGCGCGAGTTCTCAGGCGGAGCCACCGGCTCGCCCTCCAGGGCGGGAGCGACAGGCGGCATGTTGCGTTCGGGGGTCTGTTGGGTCATG
>JAJEBU010000031.1 GCA_022822375.1 Dehalococcoidia bacterium | reverse complement strand
TCTCCCGCTTATGCACCGCGGCACTGGGTCTTCGGGCATTCCCTGCCTGAAACTCGTTGGTCCCGATCTCGAGCGGCAACACTGCCTGGATACCAGGTAGCGTCGATCTTCGGCAATGGTCGCCAAGCGGACCGCCTACAGCGCCACTTCCCACACGAACGTTCGCAGTACAGTGCCTTTTGGCCTACCACCCAAGACAAAATCGAGAACCTTCTCGTTGACTTTCTTGCTGAGTGCAGAGAGCCCCGCTCCGAGCGTCCGAGCGTGCACCGGGCGATGACCGTGAAGCTCTTGCAATGGGGGATTCACCGGCGGAGCAGAGCGGCAACCCCCATGGCTGCGACGTGCGGTCAAAGCGACGCCGCGATGCTCAGCCCTCAGCAGATCGATGTCCGAATCCGCCGTTGACTGCTCGTGCCAGCGGCACCGCGCTGGCAGGGAACTGCTCCAGATGAGCCTGCGGTCGTGCATGGCGAACACCCCTGACCACTGCAAGGACACGGTGCCGCCTTCAGACGACGCCAAAGTGCTGGCTGGCGGTCCCGGGAATCGCGAGCCCTTCTCGCTTGGCTATGGACAGGACGATCTTGCTGCAGAGATTCATCGCCTCATGGCCCAAGGCGTGAAGCTCCGATTCCAGCAGGTGGTCGCCGCGGTGCTCACCACCACTACCTCCGCCTCCGTGAAACAGTCGGCTGCGCCTGTGGTACAAACTCTCCCACTCGGTCCACAGCTCCAAGAGATCATGTTCCGCGAGCATGGAGCGAATCCGGTGACGGATGCTGCTCTGGCGAATTCTCAGAATTGCTTGGACGACTTGCTCTGCCGATTCTTCGCGGTCGTAAGTCCGCTCAACCCATTGGGCGGCATCGTGGATCATGCGTTTCTGCGACTTGGACCAGCCTGGGTCGGTGGCCATGCCCTCGATGGTTGATACACCCAACACGACTTTGGCGATGGGGTCCGTGTTCATTTCGGCGAGATTCAGGACCCGAACGGCTCGGCGAATCATGAGCCGCTCGGCCGTGGTCGCATCCCGTTCCGTGTGCGCCTCCTCCAGCGCCTGGACGAAGTCGGCGGCGTTTGCGAGCACCGTTGCCTGCGCCCCCCGAAAGCGAGCAAAGATCGTTCTGCCGTCGTCCGGCAACACCACGAGGCCGTGTACATCGGGGCCGATTCGGAGATCGCGATCCAAGAGACCGCTATCTCGGAAGTACTCCTCATTGAGCTGTGAGAGCGTTCGATTCTCTCCAGGGTCGCCCGCGTCTACACCCACTCGCGCGCACAGTCCGGCGACATGGACCGCCCTACGGACGTTCTCCCCGAATTCCTGTGCCGCGGCTTCGCTCTCGAATCCGCCGGAGTCGATCAACAGCCACGGTGCCTGCGACAGTGGTTTCGATTCACTGTCGGACTTGATTGTGACCTCGCGACCGGACAGAGTCGCGGTCAGGGCCGGTTCCTCGGTCGCTAGAGATCTGCCGACCCTGAACTTGAGGCTGAACCGATACTGGCTTGTCGTTGACACTAGTGTGGCCTCCCCCGCGGAATCAGCGCACCGAGCATTTGAATCGAGACTACCTGGGAAGAGGCGCTCCCGGAGCCCCACGCTCAACGCCCGGCTGGGCCAGTGAATGGCGGCGCGGTACCCTACCACGAACGGCGTGTTTGTGCTCACCTGCGTCGGCATCCTTTCGGGCGCGTGCGCGAAGATCTGCTGGACGGGAGCAGCTAAACGCTCGGTAGCCGACTCGGACATATTGTGAAGAACATGACTGTCCCGCAATTGCGGTCCCGCGAACGATGCCCCAGGGGCACCATCTGGTCACGGGCTATAACGATCTCAAAGCGATGCTGTGATGCCTGATGGCAATCGAAGTTTCGGGGCAGGCTCAGCAAGCCGACCAGCGAGCGAGCGAATGCGCTCTTGATTCCCCATGTCGGTTCGCGTCACGGTCTTCCCACCAAACTTCCTAAAGCAAGAACCTTCGAGTTGAGCTCTGCGTTGGAGCTTTGACCAGCTTCGTGGCTCTGCGCCAGCAGGTATGACGACGAGCGCACCGGTGCCCTCGGGATGCCCGCCATGGCAGGCCACCCTTGCACTCGGTGATCCTCTTCTTCCCAGACGAAATCGCGCATATGGAACGAGGCCTCGAGCCAACGTGCCCGCCATCAGGAGTCGCCTGCAAGCATCGATCTGTCGATGGCGTCTTTGGTGTACCCGGCAGATCAAGTAGGCCTGAGACACGATTGCCGACGGACCCGTCGCTCCCTCCAAGCCCCTGGAGTGCTGAGGTTGGGTTACAACTGGATTGCGATGCACCCTGTGTTACGTGCGGGGACGGGGAGAAACAGACTCCCTGAGTCGTCAGACGCTGGCAACTTGTCTCTCCCATAGCCAAGCGAGTTCTGTGAACGCCAGGGCCTGGTCGTAGTTCTCGATGTTGTCCTTGACGTCCAGGATCAAGCAGCGTTCGCTGCCCCCGTTCCGAGGGCCGCGCAGGCCGCGACCGATCATCTGGAAGTAGAGATTGGGACTGAAGACCGATCTGGCGACGATGATGGCACGGGTCTTGGGGGCGTCGAAGCCTTCACGGAAGATGCCGAAGTTGACCAGCACCTTGACCTCGCCGGAGCGGAACTTTTCCACCGCGTCCAGCCGCGCGAACGCCTCGGTCTGACTGCTCACTGCCCGCGCCTCGACGCCCTCGAGCTGGAGCATGGCCGCGATCGTCTTGGCATGATCGACCGTCGTGGCGAAGATCAAAGTCGGCACTTCGCCGTGCCGGGCGCGCACTCGCTCGAGATAGGCACTGACAATCCCGCGCGTGCGGCTCCGGTCTTCGGACATGAGCCGCTCCAGCCGCTCCGGCAGCCAGGGCAGATTGTGCGCCTGGATCTGCGCCAGCTCTTGAGGGTTGAGAGCGAAGCGACCGCCCGGAATCGTTTCGTGGTCCGCCTTGGCCAGCACCGCTTCGCGTTGCAGAAAGGCGACCACGGTTTCTGCATCATGGCTCTCGAAGACGCCGGCATCGAGTCGGTTGCGACCATATCGGTCGACGAGCCGCCGCGACTCCGTCTCGTCCCGCCCTCGATACGGCGTGGCGCTGAGTCCGAGCAGGCAGATCTCGTCCTCCGTCCGGCGGAAGGTTAGGCCTAGCTCCCGCAGCAGCCGGGTGTATGAGGGAGCAATTGAACCGTGCGCTTCATCGACTATGAGTAGTCCTACGTCGTCCAGGACGGCACGGGCGCCGGCGCCGCGCTCCAGCCTCGCGCGGACCGTCTGGATCGTTGCGACGACCACATGCGCGCCGTCCAGCCGCTCAGGCGCGTCCTGGCCTTCCCACCACCGGGAGATGCGCAGCGGCCTGCCTTCCGCACCGATGCTGGCCCACGCGTGCCGCCAGGCGTCCACCGCCTGTTCGCACAACTCCTTGCGGTCGGCAAGCCAGAGGACCGTCCCACTCAACTCCCCTGCTCTGATCGATTCGATGATGGCCTGCACCGCCACCCGAGTCTTGCCGGACCCGGTCGGCAGGCTCAGCAACCCACGCGACTCGGCGTCCGGACCCTCTCGCCGGAGCATCGACCGAACCTGGTCCTTGGCCTTGCGCTGATAGGGGTGCAGCTTGGGCAACGAGCGGGGTCCGGCAACGTCAACGAATGGCCCGCTCTTGGGCGTCCGGCGACCGGCCCAATCCGGCCCGAAGCCCAAGGACGAGACGAAGTCCAACGCTCTCGTCGAACCGGCCCACTGGTACGGCGGGTCAAGCCGACCAATTTCCTCCCGGTACTCGCGCAGCGCGTCCGTGTGGAAGGTTGCGATGGCCGCCTCAGCCACGCGCAGGCCCCCGAACGGTCTCGGCTCACTGTCCAACAGGTCGACCAGCGTCGTGGGCAGCCGCCGTCGCAGCGCAGGCTCGCCCACGGCAGCGAGCAGTCGCTCGGCATCGGTCGGCAGGGACCGCACCTGTTCTCGGTTCCGGGCCACATCGGCCGGTGTGTCGCGGCGGAGGATGGCATCGAACTTCGCGGGCTCAACCTCGACCCCCAACTCGCGGATCACGGACGCCAGCTCCGCGCGCTCGTCCTCTAGGCGGCGAACCAGCAAGTCGTTGCCGCGGGCGACGCAATCAGCCGGCAGACTGACTCCGTTGCGGTCGACGATCGTTTCGCAGCGGATCAGCGAGAGCCCCGCGCGCACGCCCGGAAGCCCGCCGAGCCCCGGCCAGATGTCGAAGATCGAGACCGGTTCGTCGTCGCCCAGCGGCTCGGCCTCCCCCGCGAAATCATGCTGCAGGTCTGGAAAGCTCCTGCGGATTAGCTTGGTGTTGGGGTGCTGAAGCAACCAGTGCCGGGCGGCGGGACTCTTAGGATCCGGGCCCAGCGCGTTGGCCAGCGGCACGGAGACGCCGTCGATTAGCAGCCTGCCGCTGTTGCGTAGCGCCTCGACCGCCGGCGACGGGAACTGCTGGTCCGCGTACGCCTCACGGCGAGTCGCGTGGCGCATGGTAAAGATCTCAAACGTGGCGGGAATGTCCAGCAGCGCGCTCGTAAATCTAGCGCAAGAGTCGTCGGTGAGGTATCGGAAGACGTCGAGTGGTCCGACGGAGGAGGAGCGGCTGAATCCCAGATACGACCGTTGAGGGCGCCCTGGCCCGGCCTGCTGGAATCGATCTTGACAGCGATTCAGGTAGCCGGACCAGTGGCTTCCCGACAGGGGATACCCGGTACGCGGTTTGGAGACTATGCCGAGGTCCGCCAGCAGGGGGAGATCCGCCTGATGAAAGTCCGCGTCGACCACGACGTACTCGGCGTCATCACCGTCCTCCGAGACGATCGCTCCAGGCAGCAACACCTCGTAGATGGGCTCCCAGCTTCTAGACTTCGTCCGCAC
>JAJEBU010000040.1 GCA_022822375.1 Dehalococcoidia bacterium | reverse complement strand
ATGAGCTGTCGGAGCTGTTCGCCTTGCTCGGTTGGGAGCTGAACTGATGCGTTCCGCTCTCGCGATTGGCCCCTTGGTCGTCGTCGCCTTGCTGGCGACGGCGGCCAAGTCGGCCGAGCAGCAGGCGATGCTCGACGCCTTCGACACGGCGCTCACAGCCGTCGCGACCGCAGCGGCGGGACTCGCGCTGTTTGGACTCGTCTGGGCCGGCTTCCTGCTGATGGCCGACGGCGCGAGTGAACGCGGCGGCCGAGCACGCTCGGCCGTGTTCATGACCGTCGCAGGGCTGGCCCTTGCGCTCTCCGCCAAGGGTCTCGCCGCCCTGATGGCCGCCGGCGTCATCCCCATCCCCACTCCCTAAGTACCGAAGGAACGATCCCATGAAAACACTCAGCCACCGCATCTGGCGAACGCCGCCAACAGCAGACGACTCAATTGAAGCCCTCGACCCCGAGAAGTCTGAGTCCGAAGGCAGCGGCGATCAGCCAGTGGTCAAGTTGTCGCCTGAGCTGACGCTCTGCTTCATGCTCTCGCACGTTGAACCGGACGGACCCGTCCGTCTCGATGGCGTCAAGCTGTCAGTCACCGAGCTGATGGGCCTCGAACTGGACGAAGCCAAGCTGGGCGCGTTCGCAGGCGCGCTCAACGCCTGTGACTTCTCGTTGCAGCTGCTGGTCCGTCAGCATCCGCCTGATCTCAGACGGTTGCGACGCAATCTGAAAATCGCTGAGCCCACTCAGCTACCCGCTCAGACGAGAGCAGCGGCCAAATCATCGCGCCGCCTGTTGCGCGAACTGGAAGCACGTCCCGGCATCCTCGATCGTCGCTTCTACGCGATCTGCGAGTCGGAGCACGCATCCGAGCTACGAGGTGTGCTGGCGCGGGCCGGGCTCGCGGTGCATCCCTTGAAGGATGACTCGCTGCGCCGGCTGGTCGTCGCAGCGGCACTGGGTGGTACACCGACCGACCTCGATCCAGATGTCGAAGCCACGGCACAAGTCAACCGCACTGAGCTCGACGTAGATGGCCGCCTGCAGCGCTCGTTGCATCTGTCGAAATGGCCGCGTTCGCTGGCGCCGGGCTTCCTGCAACAGCTGATGTCGATTGGCGCGCCGCTGGACCTGTCGCTGCAGCTGGGACCGATCCCGCCGGCGCAGGCGGCGCGGCAGCTTGAGTGGCAGAAGGTGCGCTTCGAGTCGGCTCGCTCGATGACTCTCAGGCGCGGCAAGTCGCTCTCGCCCGAAGCCGAGATCGCGCTTGAGGACATTTCGCGGTTGCGCGACGACGTGCAGCGCGGTCGCGAGCGGCTGTTCAACGCCTCGCTCTCAGTCACGCTGCACGCGGAGAGTGCGGAGTCGTTGGACGAGCTGACCCAGCGTGCATCGGCGCACTTCGCGGCCACGCTGGGCAAGCTCGACCCGCTCCCGTTTCGGCAGCGCGAGGGCAAACTCTCAACGATGCCGCTGGCACTCAACGGCGTTGGCGCATGGCGGACGTTGGACACATCGTCGGTGGCGCGCTGCTTTCCGTTCTCGCCGCCCGACCTCGACACCCGCTCTGGTGCGCTCTACGGCATTGACCTCCGAGCTTGCGCACCGGTGGTCTATGACCCCTGGGACGGCACCCACCTCAACGCCAACACGGCAGTGCTTGCACGGTCTGGCTCGGGCAAGTCGTTCGCGACCAAGCTGGGCGTGCTGCGCGGCGTCTCGCGCGGCGTCGTCGCCTACGTGATCGACCCCGAGGGCGAGTACGCCGACCTCGCCCTAGCCGCCGGCGGGCGCGTCTTCTCGCCGGGCGTCCCTGGTCAGGGGATGAACCCGTTCGTAGTCGGCACAGCCGATCCTGAGGAGCTGCTGCAGCGAATCGGATCGCTCAGACGGCTGGTCGAGGTAATGGTCGGCGAGCGCCTTTCGGCCGAGCGCCGTGCCGCCCTCGATCACGCCCTGGCCAGCTACTACGCGCAGTCGCGCGAGCGCTCCGGCTTTCGCGACTTCTACCGCTTCCTCGAGCGCGACGATCCGGAAGGCTTGGCCAAGCTGCTCAGGCCGTTTAAATCGGGCAGTCTCAAGCACCTGCTCTCCGATGACGGCGATGATCTGCTCAAGCACGAAGCGCTCGTGACCGTCTTCGACCTTCATCTCTTGGAGCCTGAGCTGAGGCCAGCCGCGGCAATGGTCTGCACCGAGACGGTTTGGTCGGCGGCCGCCCAGGACCCCAAGCCACGGCTGCTCGTGGTTGACGAGGTCTGGTCGATCATGCAGCACCCCGAGGGTGCGGCGTTCATGGTCTCGATGGCCAAGCGCGCCCGCAAACACCGACTCGGCCTGCAGTTCATCACGCAGGACGTGCAGGACCTCTTGTCCGAGGACACGTCACGCACGATCACCGGCCACTCCGGCCGGGCGCTGCTGCAGAATGCGGCGTTCAAGTTGCTGCTACAGCAGGACGCAGCCGCCATCTCGACCGTCGGCGACGCCTTCGACCTGCCGACTGACCTGCGGCGTTGGCTGCTCTCCTGTCCGCGCGGCGACGGCTTGCTGCTCGCCCAGGGCCAGCGCTTCCCGATCCGAATCGAGGCGACCCCTGAAGAGACCGATCTGATCGAGTGGCGACCCGGCCAACAGACCACATCCACCCCGAACACCCCACAGAAAGCGAGTTCCTAATGAGACTCAACCCACTCCGACTCTTTCACCGCGAGCCGGCGCCGCCCGTGCTGCTGTCAGTCAAGCCGCCGCGCACCGGCGAACGAACCTTGCTCGGCATTGAGAACCTGCTTCAAGTACTGGCCGGAACTGAACCGTTTGCGCTCGAGCTGTCAGCCAATCGCGACGGCGTCCAGCTGATGGTGCGCAGCCACGCCGACGATTCCGTCCGCCGCCAGCTGAGCGCCCACTATCCGCAGGCACGGATCAGCGAGCTGGAGCCGGAGCGCGACCCCGTGCGTTTGCGCGAGGGAGAGGCGGCCTGGGCGATGACCCTCCGGGCCTCCGGTCCCGAGTATCTGCCGCTCAGATTATTCAGCGACCGTGACCTGCTCGATCCCGGCTCCGACCCGCTCTTGGCCCCGATCGGCGCGCTGATGGGCCTCGGGGAAGACGAGCGCATCGTCGCTCGCCTGCGTCTGCGACCGCTCCAGCCCGACTGGTCGCGGCCGTACCTGGCGTTGACCCAGCCACCAGCAGCGGAGCAAGTCGTCAAGCCTCAGACACACCAGTCGAAGAACGCGCCCGAACCGCTCGCGCTCACGGTGCTCGCGCTGGCCGGCTTCGGAGTCTTCCAGGGCTACACCTGGCTTGAGGCCGGCGAAGTCTGGAACCTCGTCGCGCTCTGCTCTGGGGTGGCCGCGGCGCTGTTGGGCGGAACCTGGGCCAGGCGGCGCTGGAAATGCTCCCGCAGCCGCGTCCACGACCCGCAGCTCATCAAGGAGAAGATCAACCGCGCCGCCTTCGAGGCAGACCTGGAGGTGGTCGCGATGCTGCCGGAGAACACTCCTGACCGTCGCGCGTGGGAGCTGCTGGAGCAGGTCGCGAACGCCTACCGGCACTACGACCACCCGCAGGGATCTCAGATCGTCGCAGGCAAGCCCGTCAAGCTGGAGCGGCTGGAACCGGTGTTGGCACCGCGCCCGGCGGGACTGTTCGGCAAGCGCAGCGTGCTCGGTGTGCGCGAGGTAGCGGCGCTCTGGCATCCGCCCGGCGCGGTCGATGAGACGCACGAACTGGCCCGGGCCGGCTCCAAGTCTCTGCCACCCACCCGCTACGCGCTCAACGAGGGCGCGCTCGTGGGCGACAGCACGGGCGACGACCCGCGGCCGATCCGCTTCCCTGACGACCTGACCCAGCGCCACCACCTCTACGTGGCGCGCACGCGGATGGGCAAGTCGACGCTGATGCGCCACTTGGTCGAGCACCGGCTTGCCGAGAAGGCCGCCGGACTCAACAAGGACGCGATCGTGGTGATTGATCCGCACGCTGATCTTGTGTCGGCGATCCTGGAACAGACGCCCGAGTCGCTCGCTGACCAGGTGCGACTGATTGACTTGGCTGATGAGCACGGCGCCGTCGGGATCAACCTGCTCGACGCGCACGTGTTCACCGACGGCGACCGGACCGCCGACGCCGTGGTTCGCGTCGCACGAGGCCTGTGGGAGCAGTGGGGTCCGCGCATGCAGTCGATCCTCGAGCAGACGGTCAAGACGCTGCACGAGGCCAACAGCCATCCTTTGAGCGAGCGGGATGACCAGCACACGATCATTGACGGGTTGCGGCTCCTCGCCGACGATCCCTTCCGCCGAACCGTTTTGACTCGGGTTAGCGACCCCTACCTGCTGGACTGGTGGGCGCGCGACTTCGGTGGCTGGCGCAAGGAGTACCGGGCGGAAGCGCTCGCGCCGGTCCAGACGCGGCTCAACTACTACGCCTCCTCGAAGCGGGCGCGGGCGATTCTGGGTCAATCACGCTCCACGATTGATATCCGTCAGACCATCCTCGACGGCGGCATCCTCTTGGTCTCGACCGCGCAGGGCACGGTCGGACGCGATGTCGCCGCGTTGGTTGGTGCCTCGCTGCTCAACCTCGTCGATTCGGTCATTCGCGAGCAGGAGCGAATACCACTCGCGCAACGTCGCGGCGCGCTGGTCGTCGTCGACGAGATGCAGACGATCCCCGGCGTCCCGTTCGAG
>JAJEBU010000058.1 GCA_022822375.1 Dehalococcoidia bacterium | reverse complement strand
ATCGTCTGCGCCGAGGAGCACAACGTCATCGGCGGGCTCGGCTCAGCGGTCGCGCGGACGATAGCGCGCCACTGCCCCGTGCCCATGGAACAAGTCGGCATTGAAGATCGGTTCGGCCAATCCGGGCCGTGGCAGGCGCTGCTCGAGGCCTACGGTCTGACAGCGGAGTCAGTCGTCGCGGCGGCCAAGCGCGCGATCGCGAGGAAGCGCTAGCAGCGCCAGCGGGTACATCGGGGTCAATCAGCCGCGGCGACAGTGTCCGACGACTCGCTGCTCTCTTCCAGGACGGCGCGGGCGCGCTCCATCAACGCGTCATGCATGATCTCGAACATGACCGTCGAAGCGCCGAAGGCCTTGGTCAGCGTCTTAATTTCTTCGCCGTTGAAGTGAACCGTCAACCCCACTCTGCTCCCGGGCACCCAGTCATCCTCGGGCTCAAGAGCCTCGAACTCCCAAACCCCATCCGGCTTGTGGAGCAGCATCTCGGCCTCAACAGCGGCTCGCACCTTCGGGTCGAGTGCTGCCAACCACTCCTGATGCGGCGAAGTTGTCTCTGCGGTCATGATTGCTGATTGTACAGTTCCAGCTCGTCTGTCGTTGCGGCCCAGCCAGTGACGACCTGTGACTCGCCGTCCTCATTTGGAGCGTCCAAGACAAACGTGACGATGTCACCCTCGACTCCCCTACCAATCATGACCCAGCGTCCCGGTCGAATCCCTGCACCTTCCTCTGGGGGGCGCTCGTGGGACGGCTGCCAGTTCAAGAAGGGCCGATGAGCCAGGGCGAATCTGGCGTCCTCAAACGCAATGCCGCGTTCGGCCAGTTTCGCAACAGAGTCGTCGCTGATGCCCAGGGAGCGGGGCCTGGGGCGTCGACGCATGGCTCAGCCCCGAAGCCACAGGGAAACCGAGGTCAGATCCGCGCACCAGACGACCCGGTCATCCAAGCCATCTGGACGCGGACGATCATCTTCCTCCACCAGCACCGCCTGCATCCCGGCCGCCAGCGCTCCCTCGACGTCCGAGACGATGGAGTTGCCGATGTGGACGCACTCCGACGGCGGCACGCCGAGATCCGTCGCCGCGTGCTCGAAGATGCCCGGCTCGGGCTTCCAGATGCCAATCTCGCCAGAGATATAGATGCCGTCGAACTGCCCGTCGAGACCTGCGCCGCGAATCTTCTCGCGCTGCATGAGGCCGTCGTTGAAGTTGGTGATCAACCCAATCTGGCCGTGTCGTCGAGCCGCGGCGAGGGCATCGGCCCATCCCGCGATCGCCTCCGCGCGGTCGGAGCGCTCGTCTCGGTAGACGGCGCAGAGCTCGCGAAACTCGTCATCGCTCACCGACAACTCCGTGACGGTCAGCGTCCGCCGCATCCACTCTTCTGAGTGCAACCACAACGGCCACTGCCAGTCGTTGTCCTCGAGGATTCCGCCGATCACCATCTCGATCGAGTCGGCGAACGCGGTGGCCGGCTTGGTCCACAGACCCAGCTCGATCAGCCGCTGACCAACAGCCGTGCGCGCCTCGCGGACGCCGATGCGTTCGCTGACGAGCGTGCCGTCGAGGTCGAAGAAGACAGCAGCGAAGCGGCGGCCCGCACTCACTCTCCGACCTCGAGTCCATCCTCCAGCTCGTCCTCCAGCTCATCCTGGTAGATCTCGAGCGGCCAGATCGGCCAGTCGAGGAACTGGTCAGGCGGTTCCTCGTTCGGGCCTTCAGGATGCAGCGTGTCGACATCGCAGTCGGGCACGTACGTCTGCATGGGGTTGGCCTTGAACTCGATCCCGTCCTCGTGCGTGACGACGTTCGCGAGCGAGTACCCGATCCAGGCCAGGCAGCGGCATTCGAGTCGAAAGGAGACCGCGAAGCGGCGACGCATGAGCGCCTCGTCGCGGATGAAGTCGTGAAACTCCTCGATCTCCTCGGGCGGCAGCATCATGTCGACGTGCCCCTCGAAGAGCATCTGTAGTGCGTCTTCGGCGTCGGCGGCGTCGTCGACGAGTTCGGCCTCCGACACCTGCGCGTCCTGCTCAGTCATCTTGCGCTCCCTCATCTTGCGAGTAGACGCCGACCTCCTGGCCGCGCCAGACCGTGACGATGAAGTCCTCGCGCAGCGGATCGGACGACAGCGCCCAGTGGTGGTCAATGTCGGTGATGACGTCCTGAATGTCCACTTCCGTCCAGTCTTCAGGCACGCTCAGCGTGGCAAAGACGATGGGCGGCGCGTAGTGCAGATCGACCCGCGCGCGCGAACCCGACTCGTTCTCGATCACGAAGCACTCCGAGTGGGCGGTACGGCTTTCGCGTTCGTAATGGAACATCTGATCCTCCGCGTCTCTCATGGCTCAGACCGTCAGAGTGGGCGAACATGCCCATCGCCACGGATCACCCATTTGTACGAGGTCAGCTCGCGCAGACCCATCGGCCCGCGCGCGTGCAGCTTGCCGGTCGAAATGCCCACCTCGGCACCCAGACCGAACTGCCCGCCGTCGGTGAACTGCGTCGATGCGTTGACGTAAACCGCCGCGGCATCGACCTCGCGCAGGAAGCGCTGCGCGAGCGCCTCGTCGGACGTGATCACCGCCTCCGAGTGACCGGAGCCGTGCCGGGCGATATGGGCCAACGCCGCTTCTGCGTCATCGACGATGCCGACCGCGGCGGTCAGCGACAAAAACTCTGTGTCAAAGTCGTCGACGCCGGCCGGCTCGACGCGGACCGCCGTCGCCGCCAGCACGGTCTGAGCGCGATCATCCGCGCGCAACTCGACCGGCGTCGGCCCATCCGCCGCCCAACGCTGGCCCAGCTCCGACAGGAACGGTTCGGCCACGTCCCGGTGGACCAGCATCACATCGAGCGCGTTGCAGATACTGACGCGGCGGCGCTTGGCGTTGTCGACGACGTTGAGCGCCATGTTCAGGTCAGCCGCGGCGTCGATGTAGGTGTGGCAGATGCCCACGCCGCCGGCGACGACAGCCATCGACGCCTCATCTCGGACGCGGTTGATCAGCGCCTGTCCGCCGCGCGGGACCATCAGGTCGATCAGGTCGTTCATGGCCAGCAACTCGCCGACCAAGGCACGGTCGGTGCTGCGGACAAGCTGGAGCGCTTCAGCGGGCAGACCCTGATCGGCCAGCGCATCGCGCAAGACATCGGCCAGGACGCGGTTGGAGCGCAGCGCCTCGCGTCCACCGCGCAACACGGCCGCGTTGCCCGACTTCAGGCAGATCGCGCCGATGTCGATCGTCACGTTCGGCCGTGATTCGTAGACCGACGCAATCACGCCCAGCGGCACGCGGACGCGCTCAATCTCCAGACCTGAATCGGTGGTTGACCGGTCGATCGTCTCGCCGACCGGATCGTCCAGCAGCGCGAGATCCTCCAGCGACGCCGCCAACGCCCCGACGCGATCAGGCGTCAGCAGCAGTCGGTCGACCATCGCCTCCGACAGGCGCTCACGGGACTCCGCCACATCCTCCGCGTTGGCTGCAACCACGGCGTCCGAGCGTTCGCGCAGCAGCTCCGCTGCGCGGCGCAGCACCGCGTCCTTCTGGGGACGCTCGGCCAGGCCCAGCGCCGGCGCCGCCGCGCGCGCCGCCTCCACCTGCCGCCGCAGCTCGGCTGAGGCATCTGTGCGCGCTGAGGGTGCTGCAACGGACGTCTCGGCCGCCGTGCTCGTCATGGCTGTTGTCTTTCCGTTCGCGACAGGATGCATTGGCTCGATCGTAGTCACCGCCGGCGTCGATCAGGCGGCTTGGGTGGATCTCCGGAGCCGATGAAGCTGTATTCGTCGGAAGTGACGCCCAAGCGCGTGTCGAAGCCGTCGATGATCTCAATCCTGGCGCCTTCGTCCTCGTCCGAATCGTCCGGTGTGCGGGGCCTGAGGCGATAGACGCCGCCGAGCGAGTGCTCGGGATTCGACAGCGAAGACAGTTTGCCGCGCCAGGATCGCTCGCGCACGCCGCCGGTTCGCGTGGTCTCGATGTCAATGATCGCAAAGCACTCAGTCAGCACCAGGCCGCGAGTGGTCAAGACCTCCGCCTTGAACTGCTGCCTGCGTCGCATCGTAGTCATCGTGCTGGTCTCCTGAGAGTCAGCGTAGTCAACGAGTCATCGAGGCAAGGCCAGTCGGTAGAGAGCGCTCGACAATTAGAAGGGCGATTGGTGCACGCTGTGCAACACACTTGACGCGGGAATCGATAGCGTCTCAAGGATCAGTTGGCAGATGGGTTGGCCTGGGAACAGCTGGATCGTGAATGGACCAGCATTCGTCATTTCCAGTTGGAGCTGACCGGAGAAGGTGGCATAAACGGTTGGCGCGGATTGGTGAACCGAGAGACCAACCCGCGCCGGCGTGCTGCGGCCTTCGACTCGAGCGGCCAAGAAGTTCGGCAGCGTGATGCGCTCTCGCGTCCAGGCCAAGACGAATCGGCCAGGCTGGAGACTGAACGACTCACCATCCTCAACCGTCTGAGTCCTGCTGTACCGAGCGAGCGCATCCATCACGCTCGCTGACCTGCGGAGGTCGATAGAGAGCGTTACAGCGGAGTCTGGATCAGTTTCAATGTCCTCGAACACCTGAAAGGAGTTACCGAGAGTGAGGTCGATTGCGGAAGGCGAAACAGCCCGCTCGTCTGGCGTCGGGTCCACCTTCAGTCGTCCGGACTGAATCAGGAACCAGATCTCTTGATCAGATAGGACGGACATTCTTCACGGTCTCCTGCGGAATCATCAAACGTTGGCCAGATGGAAAATCGACCAACCACGCACTCGAGTCAGAGCACGAAGTGCCGACCTGAACTCCGCGAACGACCATCTGAGCCGAATCGTAGTACGTTGGTGCGACGATCACGAGCTGCTGCTCACCTCCGACTTCTGTGACCAAACACGCCGTCTCCATGTGCGAGAGCTCACGAGCATCGTCGCACTTCACCCAGATCATCACTGGCGACTCGAGAAATCTTGGGACTTTGATATCCAGCATCGTTCGCGTCCTGTCTAGAACGTATGTGCAATAAGGATAGCTGAATACCGAGACTCTGTCCACTGGTTTTTCTTCCTTCGCGATCACCGCACTCGCTGGGGCGCGAATGCGGCGGCGATGCGCGGATCGGAACCCGGCAGGCGGCGCACGATCACCGGCCAGATCAGCACGGCGAGCAGCATCAGCGCCGCCGCCTCGATCACGACAGAGATCACCCCGCCCTGGATGCCGAACCAGTCGAACATGAAGAACACCTGTAGTCCCGTCAGCGGGCCCATGCCGATCACCATCGAGAGCACGCCCATGACGCGGCCGCGCATCTCGGCCGGCGTTCGGGTGACCAGCAGCGACGTCTGCATGATCGCGAAGGCCGAGAAGCCGAATCCCATGCAGAACGCCACTACCATCGACAGCTCGTACCAGGGCGACAACGCCATCGCCGTGACGCAGAGGATGAACCAGGCGGTGCCCGCGTAGTAGATGCGGCCCGACTGACCCCAACTGCTCCAGCCCGCGATGACCAGCGCTGAGACGAACGATCCCGCGCCGACCAGCGCCTCGAGCACCCCGATCCGTAGCTTGTCGACGCCGAGCAGCTCCTGTCCGATATCAGGCAGGGCGGCGTTGTAGGCGGGAAAGAGCAGGTTGAAGGCCAGCGTCACCATCAGCGTGCCGACGAGCAGCTGGGAACCTCGGATGTACTGGAATCCCGCGCGGATGTCGGCCATCGTCTCGCGCGCGACCTCGCCGAAGCCCTGCGGGTCGGCGGAGTCGGATGCGCGGGGCGGACGCCGGTACTGCAGCGTCGAGGCGATCGCCGCGGAGATGATGAAGGCGCAAGCCGTGAACAGGTAGGCCCACTCGGCGCCCAGTTCCTGCAGCAGTCCGGCGCCGATCAGCGGGCCAGGGATCCGCACGATCGAGTCGGTCGACCAGTCCAGGCCGACCGCGCGCCCCACCTGATGAGGCGCGACCACGTCGGCGATCATCGCGCGGCGGGTGGGGAACTCCACCGACCAGACCGTGCCGGCAATGAACACGAAGACGAGCAGCAGCCAGAAGTCGATCCCGACCAACATCACCCAGACCGTCAGCGCGAAGTACATGACCGAGAGGATGAGCAGGGAACCGATCCAGATCTTCTTGCGGTTGAAGCGGTCGGCGAGTGCGCCGACGAACATGCCGAACAACAGGCGCGGGGCCATCCGCACGAGGAAGGCGAGCGCGACGAAGCCGGCTGCCTCAGCCAGGTCGCGGGCAAACAGCGTAAGCACCAGCATGTCGAGCCAGCGCACCATGCCGGTCACCGCGCCGGCCGCCCAGACGCGTCGGAAATCGGGATTGGACAGCAGCCCGCCCGATCTGCGGGCCACCGGCAGGCTCACGGTCCGGTCCGCCGCTGCGCCGTCATGGCCGCGTACCTCGCCCGGACATCAGGCCGGCGTTCCATCTACGGCCGACCGCTGGCCTGGAACTCGCGATCGGCGCGCTTGCCGCGGTAGACCGTTAGGTCAATCGCGCGCCACACCTGCGGCGTCACACGGAACAGCATGCGCGGTTCGGTCTGCATGTTGGCGAAGAAGGCGTCGACGGCCTCGTCGTTGGACGGGTCGCCACGTCCCACATACTTCTCGGCCAGCTGGCGCGAGACAGGCCAGATGTCGAAGTCAGGCAGCGTGCACGCTTCGGCCAAGCCGTCGAACTCCAGATGCCTGGCCGGCGGACCGGGATCCTGGATGCAGAAGGACATACGCGGGTCGTGCTGCAACTGCTGACACCAGACACGGCTGTGCGTGCCGGTCAACCAGAACTGTCCCTGTGGAGGATTGTGCCGCGGATGCACGTCGTCCGCCACGTCGCCGTCCCACAGGAACCAGAGCGGAATCGTGTACGGACGCCCATCGCGACGCAGCGTCGCCAGGACGCCGGTCAGCGGTTGATCCAACAGCTCCCGGATCACATCTGGCTGCATTCGCGGCATGGCCCGCTCCTCCCACTACCGTCTCATTCTAGGCCTGAGTCACTGTGCGCCCCGAGTGTGCGCCACCGAGTGTGCGTCCCCTAGCCTGCAGGCAACCAGATCCGTACACCAGTTGGGAGCCATCCAATGCCCGAGTACGAGGACATCCTTTACGAGAACAAGGGGCGACTCGCGATCGTCACGCTGAATCGTCCCGAGAAGATGAACGCGCTGAGCCACCGCTTGCGCGCCGAGCTGTTCGACGCGCTGAAGGTGGCCGAGGCGGACAGCGACGTCCACGTCGTGATCATCCGCGGCGCGGGACGCACCTTCTCCGCCGGCTACGACATCACGCCCGTGCCCAACCTGTCCGAGTCCGACTACCTCGACTACCGCTCGGGACTGCCGACGGTCGGGCCGATCCACCCTGGGCAGGGCCAGTGGCCGCAGCATCTGCTCTCCGGTTACTGGCAGATTTGGGAGCTGACCAAGCCGGTCATTGCCCAGGTGCACGGCTACGCTCTGGCCGGCGGCTCCGAGCTCGCCTCGATGTGCGACCTGATGTACGTCGCGGAGGATGCGATCATTGGTTATCCGCCCGTGCGCGCGATGACCACCGTTGACATCCTCTACCACCCATGGCACATGGGCATGCGCAAAGCCCGCGAGTTGCTCTACACCGGCGACTCCGTGACCGGCCTCGAGGCGGTCGAGCTGGGTTGGGCGAACCGCGCGTTCCCCGTCGAACAGCTCGCCGAAGAGACCGAGCGCATGGGCGAACGGATCGCCAACATCGCTCCGGACATGATCCAGATGTCCAAGCGCGGCCTCAACCGCGCCTACGAGGTGATGGGGTTCCGCACCGCGCTGCAGGTCGGCGCCGATATCCAGGCGTTGTCGACATATCGAGATTCGGCCGGCGATTTCGGCAGGATCGCGAGAGAGAAGGGCCTCAAGGCCGCGCTCGATTGGCGCGATGGTCCGTTCGAGGACTACGGAGCCGCCAAGTCCCGCCCCTCCGCGCCACAGAGCTAGCGAACAGCGCCACATCCCCGCGGAGAGCTGCGCGTCAACCCGCTCCCCCTGCAAGGCGGAGCCGTCTCATCCGGACTGAGCCTCCCCCGCGCCGCGTGGCGGCGCTCCCAACCGGCGCGGATATGACGCTAACCCGATGCTGCGGTAGGATACGTCGGAGCCGTGCGAACAGACGACGCAGTGGAGTCGAAGTAGAGACTTATGCCCAGCCGCACCGGGATTCCCCAGTCCTTCGGGATCATCATCGTCTTTGCCCTGCTCACCGCAGGCATCCTTGCGTTGGTTGGCTTTGCCATTCACAAAGGCTCCGACCGCGATGTGGTGGAAGCGATGGCGCTTTCTGAAGTCGCCAGCGCTGAAGGATGGGAGACCGGCCTCTTCTGCATCGAAGACGGCAAAGAGGATCACCCCTCGCTCTCGCTGACCGAAATCCCGCCCGAGACCTGCGCCGAGGCCGAGCCGCTGCCGATTGAGATCATCGACGAGGAAGCCGTCCGCGCCGGTGGCAACGCCTTGCGTGGCGCCGAACTCTACGTGGCCAACGGCTGCCAGGTCTGCCACGGAGATGTCGGCCAAGGTCTCGTCGGACCAACCATCGCGCAGACGGGCCTCGATATTCAGGGCGTCATCTCGCAATACCGCCAGCCCAGAGGCGTGATGCAGGAGTTCTCGGCTGATGAGGTCCCCGTCGAGGACATCGCCGACATTTGGACTTGGCTGCAGAGCCTGCCCGCCATCGACCCGCTCGTCGACCCTGACGGCAACGCGCTCGGCCACGACGACTACGGTCAGTGGGCCCAATAGGCCGCACGGCGCGCCTTGAGTCGCTCAGAATCATTGGCCGCCCCGTGTAGAGGGCTCGTGATGCTGTCGCTGGCGTATCCTGCGACCGTTCACCGCTGACCGAAGGAACTCCTGACATGGGTGCACACCCCACTCCGACCGCCGCCTACTGGGCGTTCTTCGAGGGCTTCAACGCCAAAGACCCCGACCACTGGGCGGGCGCGATGTCGTATCCGCACGTGCGCGTCTCAGCCGCGCCGCCGTCGCCGACACCGCGCACGACGGCCGGCCTCTACTCCGACCAACAGGCCTACGCCCGCTGGGCAGCAGAGCTCGGCTGGGAACGCTTTGAGGCGACCGGCTGGGTGCGCACCCAGGGCCTGACGCCACGCGTCATACACGCCTCGGAGACGAAGGTGCACCTCGCCGGCGGCTGGACCCGCTACCGCGCCGACGGGTCGGCCATCCTCTCCAACCGTGTCCTCTACGTGATGACGAGGACGGACGAGGGCTGGGGCATCCAGGCCCGCTTCGGCGTCGACAGCTTCAACGCTGATGCGCCGAGCGAGGCGGCGGTCGCCGCTGCCGAGCAGCTCGGCGAGCTGCGCAACGCCGGCGACTTCGAGGCCTTCGCCCAACGCCTGCGGTATCCACTCACAATCGTCGGCATCGGCGAGGTCCATCGGATTGAATCGGCGGAACAGTTCCTGGCCGTCTCGGCGTCGCAGCCAATTGAGGCAGTGCCCGGATCGGTCAGCGTGGTCAACGCAGGAACGAGCGGCGTCAATGTCGCAGCCCGACGCCGAGTCAATGGCGTCGAGCGAGACGAAATCCTCCTCATGGTTCAACACGGCGATGAGTGGCACCTGGCCGCTGTTTCAGCCGTCTAGAGAGTTGACCACAGCCATGACCCGCGCGCAGACCGCCGAAGCCGCCTACTGGCGTTTCTTCACGACCTACAACGACCGGTCGGCGGCCGGTCGCGCCGAAGCGATGAGCTACCCGCATGTCCGTGTCGCCGCTGGACGCAGCGAGCCGATCATCACCGACACCGCAGCCGAGTACGAACAGCTCGACAACTGGACGCCGGTCTTGCAGCAAGGCTGGGCGTACACCCAGCCAGTCACGCCCCGCGTCGTTCACCGCTCGCCTGACAAGGTGCACTTCGCCGGCGGCTGGACCCGTCACCGCGCCGACGGCTCGGCAATCTCACATAACCGCCTGCTCTACATCGCCACCGAGATCGATGGCGGCTGGGGGATCCAGGCAGCCTTCGGCGTCGAGGGCGCGCTCACGGGCGCCGCGGCCGCGGCACCGGCTGCCGCCGCCATGGCGGTGCTGGAGCGCACCATGTCCACGCTGTCCTCTGGCGACGTGCAGTCGTGGCTCGACTGCTTCCACTATCCGGCCGCGCTGATCCTGGCGCCGGGCGGGATCGAGGTGATGCAGACTCGGGCCGATGCCGAACGCGACTACGGCCCCTGGGTGTCGCTCGCCCAGCCGGTTGAGCAGCAGGCGTCCGTCGTTGCCGTTGGACCGCGCGGCGTGTTGATCGAACAGCACATCTCGCGCGGCGGCGACACCTTCGAGCAGTGCTTCCTGGTCGTCGAACGCGACGGCGTCTGGGCAACGTCCGGCGTCTCGGCGGTGCGCAACGATGTCTAGAGCGCGCCCGTTCCTGAAGTGGGCCGGCGGCAAGACGTCTCTCCTCCGGCAACTGCTCGAGCTCGCCCCTGCACAGATCAACACCTACTACGAGCCGTTTCTCGGCGGCGGAGCGCTCTTCTTCGCGCTCCAGGCCGAAGGGCGATTCCAGCGAGCCGTGCTCTCCGACCTCAACCGCGAACTGATCAACGCCTACACGCAGGTCCGCGACAACGTCGACGCGCTGATCCGAGCGCTCAGCGTCCACCAACGCAGATACCGCGCTGCGGACGACCGGGCCGAGTACTTCTACAACATCCGCGGGAAGCGTCTGACTTGCAGTCTCGGCGGCGCGGCCAACCTGATCTTCCTCAACAAAACCTGCTTCAACGGCCTCTACCGAGTCAACAGCCAGGGACGCTTCAACGTCCCGCATGGGCGATATGCGAACCCGACAATCTGCGACGAAGAGAATCTGCGCGCCGCGTCCGAGGCGCTGCAGGGCGTCGAGCTGCGCGTCGCGGACTTCGGCACGGCGCCGAGCCGAGCGCAGCGGGGCGACTTCGTCTACTTCGATCCGCCATATGTGCCGCTCAGCACGACATCCAACTTCACCAGTTACACCGCATCCGACTTCGGCATGCCCGAACAGCGGCGTCTGGCCGACGCGGCTGCGCAGTTGATCGCCGACGGCGCATCCGTCGCGCTCTCAAACTCGGCTCACCCTGACATCACGGAGCTCTACCAGTCAGATGCATTCCATCTGGACGAGGTCGAAGCGCCGCGTTCGATCAATTCGCGGGCCAGCGGCCGCGGCCCCGTCCGGGAGTACCTGATTCAGTCGCTCCATCCTGCATGTACAGCGGCAACAACTCTCTCAGTTCATCAAGTCGGATGACCCTGCCGCCCGTTCGCAAGAGTCCCATGTATCGATCGAATCCTGCTCCAGCGACGGCGATCACGCCGTCCAGCGGCCAATCGCTCAGGTCCGCGGCGAGCATCATCGCCCGCTCCGCCTCAATGCCGCACCCAGAGTCGAAGCGGCATTCGATGCCAAAACGCTTCCCGCCGCCGCGACGGCCAAGTACCACATCGATCACCCTGGGCGTCCCCCACACTCTGGTGCCGATCCGTTGATGAGTTTCAACAGCGAAGCCCATCCGTTGAGCAAGCGCGACGGTGGATTCGATCATCTCTGCTCTTGTCGCGACCGCCATGTGCTTGCATCCGTACCGGTTCTCGACATCGCTGGCTCTCAAGACGATAGCACTGGTGTACTACCCGTGCTAGCCTGCTGACTCCATGACCACGTATGACTCCCCCGAAGCCGTGTACTTCGACTTTCTCGACACCTTCAACCGTCGGGATGCTGCCGGCTGGGCGGGCGTCAATGCTTGGCCGCATGCGCGGATCTCGGCCGCTGATCCTGAGGAAACGGTGCATTGGCGGCCGGCGACTCGCATCTTCCACAACGTCGCGGAGTACACCGCTGCGCCGATCTGGGACGACCTGTCCGCCAGCGGTTGGGCCCGCAGCGAGTCGGCTCCGCCGACGATTGTGCAGGCGTCCGACGTCAAGGCGCACATCGCCGGCGGATGGACGCGGTTCGACGCCGACGGTCGAGCAATCGCCGCCAACCGCATTGTCTATGCGGCCGTCCGCGTCGATGGCAGCTGGCGGCTGCAAGCCCAGCTGAAGACCGACAGTTTCGAGGCCGGCGCCGACTTCAGCGCGCAAGCAGAGGCGGCTCGCGTGGCGGTCGAATCCGCGCTGCAACTGCTCGATGCCCGCGATGTCGATGCATACGCGGCGAATCTGGCCTATCCGTTCACCCTCGTCGGTCCGCCGGGCGTCGTCATGCAGATAGACTCAGCGGCCGAGATGGCAGCCGCGATGCGTTCGGCCGGAGACGATCAGCTGGACGCTCCGCCGGGCTCAGCCGTCGTCGTCAACTGCGGATACTCGGGCGCGAACGTGACCTTCTCCGTGCAGCGCGGGGGCCTACGCGAGCAGGCGCTGGCCCTGGTCGGTCGGCGCGAGGCCCAGTGGCAGATCCTGGCCATCTCCGGCATCTGAACCCAGATCAGTCAGAGCAGCCCGATCAGTCGGGGCGTTTGGGGATCATCACCGCTCGATGGAATGAGATGACCTCGGTGCCATCCTGGTTTGCGCCGGTGGTGTGCACGGTGACGATGCCGCGGTCGGGCTGGCTCTTGCTCTCGCGCACTTCGAGCACCTCCGTCTGCACGGAAATCGTGTCGCCGTGGAAGACGGGCGCCGTGTGACGCAGATCGGTCGTGGCCAGATTGGCAATGGCCTTGCCCGACACCGTGGGCACCGTGATGCCAAAGACCAGCGAGTAGACGAACGGCCCGGAGACGATTCGCTGGCCGAACTGCGTGTCTTCGGCGAACTCCTTGTTCGTGTGCAGCGGGTGATGATTCATCGTCAGCATGCAGAAGAGCAGGTCATCGGCTTCAGTCACCGTCCGCGTCGGCCAATGCTCGATCACCTCGCCCACCACAAACTCATCGAGGTAGCGTCCAAAGAGTTCCTTGGTCGGCATGAGGAGAGTCCCTTCTGAGTGAGCTTGTTCCTGTGAGGGTCAGTCGACCGCGTACATCTCGAGCAGCCGCCGCGCGATCACGATGCGCTGGATCTCGTTCGTGCCCTCGGCGACGGCCATCAGCGGCGCGTCGCGGTAGTAGCGCTCGACCGGCAGCTCCTTCGTGTAACCGACACCGCCGTGTACGCGCATCGACTCCAAGGTGCACTCGAGCGCGACCTCGGTCGCGAACAGCTTGGCCATGCCGACATCGAGGTCGGAGCGTTGACCGGAGTCCTTCTTGCGCGCGGCGTCGCGGGTGAGCAGCCGCGCAGCCCGAATCTTGGTCGCCATCTCGGCCAGCTTCAGCTGGATCGCCTGGTGCTCAGCGATGGGGCGGCCCATCGTCTCGCGCTGCTGGGCGTAGACGATGGCCGCATCGAACGCCGCCTGCGCCACGCCCGTTGCGCGCGAGGCGACGTTGATCCGCCCGATCTCGAGGCCGGAGATCATCTGCTGGAAGCCGCGGCCCTCTTGCCCGCCGAGCAGGTTCTCGCGCGGCACGCGGGCGTCCTCGAGGAACAGCTCGGCCGTCTCAGGTCCCTTGTAGCCGAGCTTGTCGATCGTCCGCGCGACCGAGAACCCAGGCGTGTCCTTCTCGACCAGGAACGCCGAGATGCCGCGGTGTCGCGGCTGCGCCGACGGATCGGTCTTGGTCATTGCCAGGTAGACGTCGCCGCGGTCGCCGTTGGTCACGAACAGCTTGTTGCCGTTCAGGAGGTAGTCGTCGCCGTCGCGCGAGGCGGTCGTGCGGATCGCCTGCGCGTCGGAGCCTGCGTTGGGCTCGGTGATCGTGAAGCAGCCCTGCTTCTCGCCCGACGCGAGGCCGGGCAGGAAGCGGTCCTTCTGCTCGTCGGTGCCGTGCGTGTCGATGATCCAGCCGTCGATCACGTTGGTGTTGATGATCCCGGCAAGCCCCATCCAGCCGCGCGAGATCTCCTCGATCACGGCTGAGTACGTCTCGAAGGAGAGTCCCAGTCCGCCGTGCGACTCGGGGAAGGTGATCCCGAAGATGCCCATCTCGCACATATCGGCGTGAATCTGGGCGGGGAACTCGCCCGAATGCTCGAGCTCGACCGCGTTGGGGATGACCTGTTCGTCAACCCAGCGGCGCACGTTGCGCGTGATCTCCGCACCTACCTCGCCGTCGCCGGCGATAATCTCTCTGACATCGGACACACTGGCCATAGCTGCGGGCTCCTCGTTCAATCACGTCCAATCAGTCTATGCCCGCCCAACCCGAGCCCCCGTGCGCCGACACGGGGGCCCCGTGCGCCGACACGGGGGCCACGATCTCCTACAGCAGCACGAAGCCGAGCCCGGTGAGCCCGCAGGCCGTGATGAGGGCCGCGTGAGCGAAGCGAGCCTTGGTTGGCACGAGATACGCCCCGATCAGAAATGGCACTGGGCAAAGAATCAGAAAGGGAAACCCGAAGCCGCTGAAAGCGGTCAGCAGGCCGAAGATCGCCATGAGCCAGCCGAGGATGATCAGGAGCGTCGAAGTCCATCGACGGCGTCGGGAGCGAGGTGGCTTGTCCATGAGTCGTCCCAGTCTCTATCCGACAATGAACGCGAGGGCCGTGAACCAGGCGCACCAAACCGCGAGCGCTAACCCGATTCGCCATCGGGACCGGTCCAGCGCTGCGGCGAGGGTGAACGGCACGGGGACAAAGGCAGCGATCTCGATGCCATAGGTGTAGCCGCCCAGGACTGCCCCGGCAATCATCATGAGTCCAAGCCAGAATGAGGCTTCAGCCCATCTCTCGCGACTGCCCAGAACAAACTTAGCCCAGTGCAATCCACAGCATCCAGCCCGCCCAGCTCAAACCCATCGTTGCCAGAACGGCCCGTCGCCACGTACAGCGGCCGATCAGACCGACGATGAACAGTGGAATCGACACTGGAGCAATCATGTAGCCAATCCACATCATCGTGGCGAGCGACGTAAGCCAAACCGCGAGAGCCAACACGAAGATGGCATCGGTCAATCTGCGCTGGTCCGTCCACGGGAGATTCATGATGAGCCGACTTTCTGCAGGCGCGGCAGCGGCGACTGAGCACCGCTGCCACGGCGGGCGAGTCACTCGACATCACATTCAGTGTGATGGTCCATGCCGATCGTCTTCCATTTCCACCTAATGCTGAACGCACATGAGAATGCGCCGCCGGGCTTAGCCCTGAGTGTCGTGTTGGTCTCAGCTTGGGTGAACTGAACAGCCTTGAACTTCACATAGTTGTAGCCTTCGTAGCTCGTATTGCCCTGCCAGGTCAAGCTGGAAGCGCGGGACATTACACTCCACACGACGCTCGACCAAATCCAGTCCGATGGGTAATGCCGTCCGTTGCTCACGCTTGTCAAGGTGTAGTCCCAAGAAACTTTCGACTTGTTGTAGAACATGTCGATACCAACAGGATCTTCGCCGACGATCTTTGCATAAGCTGAGGCATAGCCTGATGACGCTTGTTGGGCGTGACGAGAAGCACTCCGGGGAGCGCCGACGTTCGTGGTGAGGTTGATCTCTACTTCATCGCATTCACCCTCCGAGCGAATCCGTACCTTCGCCCCAGTGACTCCCATCGGGCTAGGCAATGCGGTGACAACACAGGGGTTGGTTCCAGCGGCCAGAGGCAGTTGGCGGACTTCGAGATTGACATCACAGTTGCCCGACGTTGATGATTGGGCCGCTTCCTGGATTGGGACGGTGGCGTTTGTGGTTACAACGAGGGACTCGAAGCCATCACAGGCCATCGGTGCGGCTGCCTCTTCATGTCCCACGTCGGCTAGCGCGCCGCCTGGAACGACCAGCAACAGGACGGCCGCCATGATCGTGGCGGCCGCCAATGCGACTCCGGGGATGATGCGCTTCCTTGGCTGCTGGCGGCGCTTGTGGATGAGGGCGGCGGATCGGAACGTCATGGCGTTCCCCCTTTCAGGTTGCCTCCTCATGCCTGATTGCACACTACGCTTCTGAAAAACGCGATTGCGCCTGAAACAAGCGGTGCTACGGCACGTCGTACATTCCCCAGCCAAGATGGGAGACCCAGCATGGACGCAGCATTGTCCCAGCAGATCGCCGAGTGGCGCGAGCGGATTGATGCCATTGGCGGCACGCTGCGCGCCGAGTCTCAGTCCAACGAGGCGCTGCGCCAACTCTCGCCCGCGACCGAAGCGGCCCTGCGCGAGGTCGGCGTCTTCGGCCTCTGCTCGCCAACGGAGCTGGGCGGCGTCGGTGCGCACCCCGTGTTGCAGACACAGGTGATCGCCGAGATCACATCGCACGACTCCTCGGCCGGCTGGTGCGCCCTGATTGGCGCGCACGAGTCGGCCTGGCTGGCGTCTCGCCTGCCCGACTCGGTGGCAGAGCGCATCTTCGCCGACGCCGCGTCGCGTTGGCCGGTGACCTGCGGCTCGATCGCGCCTGAGGGCGAGGCCGAGCGCGTCGACGGCGGCTGGATGGTCAACGGACGCTGGGGCTGGGCGTCGGGTATTCATCACTCGGACTTCGTGCTCTCGATGTCGCGCATCACTGGACAGGAACCGGAGCCGGGCAAACCGCCGCCGTTGCTGTGCGCGGCTGCGCCGAAGTCCGACGTGGTGGTCGAGGACACCTGGCACACGCTCGGCATGCGCGGCACGGGGTCGACGCACTACCGCTACGACAACGTCTTCGTGCCCGACGAGATGTGCTTGGCCGGCTTCGAGCGTCCACCGCTGCGCGGCGACGGCTGGCTGGCGCGTCCGACGGTCACCTTCCTGACCGCGGCCGGCTACGGATTCCCGCTCGGTGTGGCCAGGCGAGCGATCGAGGAGATCACGACTCAGGCCACCGCGCACACACGGACCGGCCAGCGATCTTCCATCGCCGAGCAACAGCATTTCCAGGCCGACCTCGGACGCTGCGTCGCCCTGGTCGAGGCGATGGAAGGCTACGGCCAACATCTCTTCGACGAGCTGCTGAGCGCTCCGGTCGACTCATTGGAGGCCACGGTCCAGATGGACGACCGCGCCCGCGCCGCCCTGCGCTGGGCGCACCAGGCGGCTGAAGATGTCGTGCGCACGGTCCACGAGCACGCCGGCGGACCGGCGGTCTACAGCAACAACGTGCTCGCACGTCTCTTGCGCGACATCCAGACCGCCAGCCAACACGTGATCCAGACACAATCCGCCTACATCCGCCGTGGCCAGCATCAGCTCGGCATGTCCGTCCGTCCCGGCTTGTAGCTTGAGCTAGCTTGAGCGCGATCGGCAGCCGGTCCGCGCCAACGAGCGCTCCGTTACCGCGATTGCTCCATGACCTCGATCTGCTCCGCGCGGGCCAGGACGTGCTCGGCTTGCTCGAGGACCGGCTTGTCGATCATCTGACCATCCAGCGCGACCGCTCCCAGGTTCTGCTCCACGCCCTCGTCGTAGGCGTTCACGACGCGGCGCGCCCACTCGACATCCGCCGGGGGCGGAGTGAACACGTCGTTGGCCGGAGCTAGTTGGTCGGGGTGGATGCAGAACTTACCCAGGAACCCGATCTCGCGCATGCGGCGGAGCTCGTCTGCAAAGCCGTCGGGATCTCGGATGTCGGTCCAGGGTGTGTCGAGCGGGGCGATGCCGGCGGCGTGTGCAGCGTTGACCGTGCTGCGGCGGGCGAGTTCAAGCTCGGCGCCGCCCTTCGTGCGGCGCACGCCGATGCTGACCGCGTAATCCTCACCGCCGACACAGACACCGACCAGCCGCTCGGAGGCGTGGCAGATCTCGTAGGCGTTGGAGACGGCATGCGCGTTCTCGATCCAGGCGGCGATCTTCACCTGTCCATCGGGCAGACCGCGAGCGCGCTCGAGCAGGGTGAGATAGTCATCAATCCGCTGGACGTCGCGGGCGCGTTCGACCTTGGAGACGCTCACACCGTCGAGCCAGGGCTGCACCAGCGCATCGAGCTCTTGCTCGATCAGGCCGGTGTCATATCCGTTGGTGCGGACGAAGACCTGGCGCCCGCGCTTGGGAAAGTCGGGCAGGACGCGTCCCAGCAGCGCCCGTGCGCTGGGCTTGTCATCCCACGCGACGGAGTCTTCGAGGTCGAAGCAGAGCACGTCGGCCGCCGCGTCGCGGGCTTTCTCGATGAAGCGCTCGCGGATGCCAGGCACCGACAGCATGGTTCGCATCACGATCGCAGCCACTACGCGTCCTCCTCTTGCGTCGGCTCAGGCTGGGCGAAGATGCCGCGCAGCCGTGCCATGTCAGATGTCTCAATGGTCGCGCAGCCGCGGAATCCGAGCTCCGCTGCGTACTCGGCCTGGTCGGGATCGTCGTAGACGACGGGCAGGCCGAAGGCCGCCGCCGTCACGACGACGTGCGCCGACGCCGCCACGATCGTGCCACTGTACGGCGCGACACCCAGCGTCTCGGCGAGTTCGACGTGGTTGAAGGCGATCCAGGTCATGCGATCAGCCGAGTCGCGCATCGCCTGCAGCGCGTCGGCCATGATCGTCAGCGCACGCGGCTCCTCGAAGCCGACGGCCATCGCGGTCAATCCAGGACGAATCCCGTTACGGATTTCCAGCTCTTCCAGCAAGCTCTCGACGTAGCGCAACTGATCGACGCTCTGCGGCGGGCGCGATGCGACGCCAGTGACACCCGGCAGCAGCAGCGGCTCGAGGTAGCGCTTCAGCGATCCTTCCGCGAGCGGCGGCAGCGCGATGTAGAGCGGCGGACCCAGCTCCAGCGCGGCGTCGACTTCCCGGCTCGACTGCTCGAGCGCCTCCGCGTCGGGCACGTAGACGATCGCGCTCGCTCCATCAGCGCCGTCTGGGATCGGCTGGCCGGGCAGCAAGATGAGCGTTGCGCGGACATCGTCCATGGTGGTCATTGCGTCGTCTCAGTTGGCGCGGAACGTGCGCGTGCGATCGTGTAGGGCGTCGAGGTCGTCGAAGGGGCCGACGACCGCCGCGGCCAGGTTGCCCTCGCGCACGACGCGACGTGCGGCGCGCTGGACATCGGCGGTCGTGACCGCTTCCAGCCCCGCGATCGCCTCCTCGACCGGCTCGATCTCGCCGCGCGAGAGCAGCATGCCGCCCGCTCGATGGCACCAACCGGAGGCCGAGTCGAGGCTGAGTCGGAACGATCCGATCGCGTGCTCGCGGACGCGCTCGAGCTCCTCCTCCTGGACCGGCTCGTCAGCGATTCGCTGCAGCTCGTGGATGGCGACTTCGATCGTTTCCAGCACGTGTTCGGCCGTCACGCCGGCTGAGATGCCGAGCTGGCCGGTGTCGTCAAACGCGCTCACGCCCGAACCGACCGAGTAGGCCAGCCCGCGCTTCTCGCGAATCTCCACGAACAGCCGCGAGGTCATGCTGCCGCCCAGCACGTCGTTCATCAGCTTCAGCGCAAAGCGGTCGGGGTCCAAGCGCGGGAACGCACGCAGCGACAGCGCCAGATTGCACTGCTCCAGATCGCGCACCTCGATCTGCGCCTGGCGATCCGACATCGCGTCGACGGCCGACTGGCGGGGCGGGACCGGCTCCCCGGCCATCTCCGGCCAGTTGGCGGCCCAGTGCGTCTCGGCCAGCCGCAGCGTCTCGTCGCGGTCGACGTTGCCGGCGACCGAGAGCACGATGTTGGACGGGCGGTACCAGGTCTCGATGTGTTCCGCGAGGTGATCGCGGGTGATCGCGCCAACGGAGTCGAGGTCGCCCGCGATCTCCCAGCCCAGCGGCTGGTCGCCGAAGGCGGCATCGCTGATCAGCTGGCCGACGCGTTGGCCCGGCTGATCGTGCGCGCGGCGGATTTCGGAGTAGATCACCGTGCGCTCGCGCTCGATCTCGGACTCTCCCAGCAGGGAGTTGCGGACCGAATCGGCCAGGACATCGGTCGCGAGCGACAGGCGATTGAACGGCACGACGTTCCAGTAACAGGTCAGTTCCTTGGACGTGAAGGCGTTGAGCGTGCCGCCGGCGCCTTCGATGGCTGCCGAGATGGCGGTTGGCTCGGGGCGCGACTCAGTGCCCTTGAACAGCATGTGCTCGAGGTAGTGCGAGAGCCCCAGCGTTGCGCGCGCCTCATCGCGCGAGCCGACGCGTACGTAGGCCGCAGAGACCGCGGCCTGTGAGTGCGGCATCGACGTCACCACGACCCGCAAGCCGTTATCCAACACGTCAACAGTGGGCTGCACCGACGAGCCAGTGGTCCCAGAAGTCATAGCGTGCTCCTCAGCCGCACAGCATACCTGCGCGGCGTCCATGCGTATCCTGACCGCCAGCGCAGGAGCCGCCGTGCAGGCATTCATCGAGACCCGCTACGAGTACCACTGGTCGCCGCTGATCGGCTGCCTCAGCGCGCTGCTCCACCCGATCCCGAGCCATGTCGTCGGCGGCGTCACCGGCCTGAGCTACCGGCCGCCCGACGAGCGCTCACTGCCGCCCTCCCTGGCGGGAGGACTGTCTGCGTTGGGGGCGCGGGCCCGAGTGGTCGACCGCGAGCGGCCGAACCGCGTCGACCGCTTCCGAGCGCGTCGCCGCCTGCGCTCGGAGCTGCAACGCGGCCGGGCCGCCGCAGTCTTCGGCGTCGGAGAGTCCGCCTTCGGTCCGACCTGGGGGCTGATCGTCGGCGTCGACGATGAGCGTCAGGCCTGGCGCCGCGACGGACCAATGACCGAACAGGTCTCACCCTGGCTCGCGGAGTCCGCGCTGCGCGATGGGCGCCTGCAGCTGATCACGCTGGAGCGGTCAAGCAGCCCCGATGCCACGCAATGGGCGTCCGCTGCGGCCACCGCCTGGCAGGATTCAGTCGGTATCGGGATCGATTGGATGACACTGCTGATCGAGCAGCTGGACAGCGCGGTCGAACTGGAGCCACAACGGTTCGCCTACGACATCCAGGCGCTGGCTGCGAACTGGGGCGAAGCCGCCGCGTTCTGGCGAGAGCATGGCCGTGCAACCAGCTCGGCAACCAGCTCACCGGCCGCGCCGTCGGCGCAGGCGGCAGCGATCTCACTCTCGCGCTGCGCGACGCTGTTTCCCTACCCGATGGGCGGACAGCCCAACCATCCCGGCGTGCGCAACTCCGCGGCGGGATTCCTGCGTGAAGCGGTGGACAGTCTCTCGGTCGGCCATTGATACACTCAGCAGCAGTCAGCGAGGGAGTCCCGTATGGCGATCCGCGTCAAGCTGTTCATGACACTGGTGCCTCTCTCCAGGTCCAAGCAGTCCAACCTCACCGTCGACTGGTTTGAAGGCATCACCGCCCAGCACATCCTCGATGCCGAGGAGTTCTCCGCGCAGGATCAAGAGGCGATCGCCGTCGTGATCAACTCTGTGCAGGCCCAGGCCGACGACCCGCTGCAGGACGGCGACGAGGTCGACCTGCTGGTCAACATCCAGGGCGGATCAGAACAGGAGCGGGCTGCTCGTTGAGCGTGGCAGAGCATCGCCCGAAGTACATCTTCATCACCGGCGGGGTGATCAGCTCCGTCGGCAAGGGCATCGCCACCGCCTCGCTCGGCCGACTCCTCCAATCGCGCGGGCTCTCGGTCACCGTGCAGAAGCTCGACCCATACCTAAATGTCGATCCGGGCACGATGTCGCCGTATCAGCACGGTGAGGTCTACGTGACCGATGACGGCGCGGAGACCGACCTCGACCTCGGCCACTATGAGCGCTTCCTCGACCAGGATTTGACGGCCGCCTCATCGGTCACGATGGGCCAGATTTCCGCTGAGGTGATCGAACGCGAGCGGCGTGGCGACTATCTGGGTGGGACTATCCAAACCGTCCCGCACGTCACCGACCTGATCAAGGAGCGCGTGCGCGGCCTGGCCGAGCATTCCGGCGTGGACGTGCTGATCGTGGAGGTCGGCGGGACGGTCGGCGACATCGAGGGGCAGGCGTTCCTCGAGGCCATCCGGCAGATGCGCTACGAAGAGCCGCGCGAGGGCACGCTCGCCATCCACGTCACGCCGCTCTTCTATCTGGCCGCCACGGGCGAGCTGAAGACCAAGCCCACCCAGCACTCGGTGCGCACGCTGCGCAGCATGGGCATCCAACCCGACGTCATCATCTCCCGCACCGACGCACCCGCCGAGCGATCCATCACCAACAAGCTCGCCCTCTTCTGCGATGTCCCGTCCGAAGCCGTGATGACGCTCGAAACGGCCGACTCGATCTACCAGGTGCCCTCCATGCTCGAGCAGGCCGGACTGACAGAGCTGACCCTGAGTCGGCTCCAGTTGACCGCCCGGCCCAGCGCGCCGGGACGCTCGATCGACGATTGGACCGAATGGGCCGGCGGGCTCTCGCGGACCGAGCGAGTCTGCCGCGTGGGGATCGCCGGCAAGTACGTCGAGCTGCGCGATGCATATCTCTCGGTCAAGGAGGCGCTGATCCACGCCGGCGCCCAGCGCGCCGCACGAATCGAGATCAAGTGGATCCAGTCCGACGACCTCGATCACGCCGACCAGCCGCAGATCGCCGCTGCGCTCGCTGACGTGGACGGCGTGATCGTGCCAGGCGGCTTCGGCGAACGCGGCATCGAGGGTGAGATCGGCGTCGCGCGCTTCGCCCTCGAGCAGCGCATTCCCTATCTGGGCCTCTGCCGGGGCATGCAGAACATGGTCATCGCCTTCGCCCGCGACCGCCTCCAGCTGGCGGACGCCAACACGACCGAAGCAGACCCGCAGACGTCCAACCCCGTGATCGCCCTGCTCGACGACCAGCGCGAGTTGACCCAGCTGGGCGGCACGATGCGGCTGGGCATGTATCCCTGCCAGCTGCAGCCCGAGTCTCGCGCGCAGGCGTTGTACGGATCGGACATCGCCAACGAGCGGCACCGTCACCGCTGGGAGTTCAACCCACGCTACCGCGATCGCTTCGAGGACGCCGGCCTCGTCGCCAGCGGAACCTCGCGAGACGGCGCGCTGGTCGAGATCGCTGAGGTCGGCGACCATCCCTTCATGATCGGATCGCAGTTTCACCCCGAACTGAAGAGCAGACCGCAACGCTCGCACCCGCTCTTCCTCGGCTTCATCGACAGCGTCCTGGCCGAGTCCGAAACGGCGCTTCGGCATCCCGTCGGCGCCGCGGCGCCGCGGCCGTCCGCCTTGCACACCCTGGCCGGGCGAGTTGCGGAAGGCTGAAGGTGGAGGCGCCGTGAGCGAGGACGACATCTTCCGCTTCCTCACCGCGCTGGCGGCGATGACCTTTGGCGGCGGCGTCGCCGCGCTGACGCTCGCGCTGACCCGCGCCTGGCAGACCGACGACGCGCTGGAGCGCGATGTGCTCTTCCGCTCGGCCGATCGCGCGCACACGCGGCTGCTGCTGCCAGGCATCATCGCGACGGGCGTCGTCGGCGCGATCTGGGGGATCCGCGCCGAGGCCGTCGATCCGATCGAGACCGGCTGGCTGCTGGCGGTCGAGGTGCTCTATCTGGTGTCGTTGTTTGTGCTGGTACCGGGCATGTTCGCCGGCATCCGCCGCGTCCGCCTGCTCTCACTGCAGGCGCGCAAGACCGGCGAGCTCTCGGACGAGCTCACCGACGCGTTGAACGATCGCGGCCCGCTCGTCTTCGCTGTCCTGATGGCGCTGATGCTCCCGGTTCAGATTCTGCTCGTTACCCTCCAGCCATAGCCCACCGCATCGAACAGTTGCGAAGGAACCGCCACCATGAAGGTCTTTCTCGACAGCGCCCGACTCGACGAAATCCAGCAGGCCGTCGACTGGGGTATCTGCCACGGCGTGACCACCAACCCGTCGCTGCACGCCCGCGCCATCGCGGCTGAGGGCGGCAACGCGATCAGCTACGAACAGCGCATCCGCAAGATCGCCGAGATCGTCGACGGTCCGATCTCCGCCGAGTGCGTCAGCCGCACGACCGCGGAGTTGATCGCCGAAGCGCGCACGCTCGCCGCCTGGCACGAGCAGGTGGTCGTCAAGATTCCGATCGACGGACCAGGACTCGCCGCGATCCGCGCACTCTCGGACGAGGGCATTCGGATCAACACGACACTGATCTTCTCGCTCAACCAGGCGCTGCTCGCGGCGCGCGCCGGCGCGGCCTACGTCTCCCCCTTTGTGGGACGGCTGGACGACATCGGCGAAGACGGGATTGGGCTGGTGCGGGACGTCGTGGCCATGCTCGACCGATACGGGCTGCCGACCGAGGTCATCGCCGCGTCGCTGCGCAACACCGAACACGTCGCCGACGCCGCCCGCGCCGGCTCGCAGATATCGACGATTCCCTTTCCCGTCCTCGAGCAGATGCTGCGGCACGACCTGACAGACCGGGGCATCGACGCGTTCCTGGCCGACTGGCAAGACGCGCAGGATCAGTTGGAAGCGCTGCGCTCAGCGGGCGCAGCGACGGCCGCGTCCTAACCGGACGCATCTGCGGCGGCGGCGGTCGGCCGGCCCGATGCCGCAACGTGCTGGGGTGACGTGCGTGGGGTCTTGTGTGAACTCTGCGTGACGCCGCACGGTTGTACCGCATGTTGCACGGCGGGTTACACGGCGGGTGACTTGCCAACGACGGCCGCGCGGGGATACCATACGAGTGTTCCGTAACGGAAGGCTGTTCGCCGCGCAGGCCAAGTGGCCCGCGTTGAGGCGCGAACCCCCGCCCACTCCGACGCTGATCACTCCCGAATCTTCGTGACCACGTCCATGCACGTCCCCACACTTCCCGCACGCGATACACACAGATAGCGCCCCGCGCCGACGCGGGCCAATGCCTGAGGTAGCCCATGACCGCTCTGAACGTTGCCGAACTCGAAGAGATGACCCGCGATGCGCTGCTCGCCGAAGCTAAGGAGCGCGAGGTCAGCGGCGTCTCCACGATGCGCAAGCAGGACATCATCCTGCGCTTGCTCGAGGCGCAGGCCGCGGCGGAAGGCAACGTGCTAGCCGGCGGCGTGCTGGAAGTCTTCGACGACTCCTACGGCTTCCTGCGGGGCGACTCGCTGCTGCCCGCGCCGACGGACATCTACGTATCGCAGAACCTGATCCGCCGCGCCGGCCTACGCATCGGCGACTACGTGATCGGCTCGGCGCGGCCGCCCAAGCAGGGCGAGAAGTACTACGGTCTGACCCGCGTCGAGACCGTCAACGGGGTCAACGCGGCGGAGGCGCCGGCGCGGGCGCTGTTCGAGAAGCTGACCGCCGTCTTCCCGCACGAGCGGTTCGAGCTGGAGACCGAGGACCCGACCGAACTCTCGGGCCGGGTGATCGACCTCGTCGCGCCGATGGGGCGCGGGCAGCGCGGCCTGATCGTCAGCCCGCCCAAGGCCGGCAAGACGATGCTGCTCCAGTCGATCGCCAACGGCGTGGTCTCGAACCACCCGGAAGTACTGCTGATGGTCGTGCTGATCGGCGAGCGCCCAGAAGAGGTCACGGAGATGCGCCGCTCGGTCCGCGGTGAAGTGATCGCCTCGACGTTCGACGAGCCGGTCGAGGAACACATCCGCGTCGCCGAGCTCGGCCTCGAGCGCGCCAAGCGGCTGATGGAGATGGGCCGCGACGTCGTCATCCTGCTCGACTCGATCACGCGCCTGACGCGCGCCTACAACCTGGAGATGCCCTCGACAGGGCGCACGCTCTCGGGCGGCATCGACCCAGTCGCGCTGTACCCGCCCAAGCGCTTCTTCGGCAGCGCCCGCAAGGCCGAAGAGGGCGGCTCGCTGACGATCATCGCCACCTGCCTCGTCGACACCGGCTCCCGCCTCGATGACGTCGTCTTCGAGGAGTTCAAGGGCACCGGCAACTGGGAAGTCCGGCTCGACCGGAAGCTCGCCGAACGCCGCATCTACCCCTCGATCGACATCGCCGCCTCCTCAACTCGGCGAGAAGAACTCCTGCTCTCCGGCGAGGAGTTGCAGCGCGTCTGGCTGCTGCGCCGCATGATGTCCGTGCTGGCCGGCTCGGGCGGCGGCGCCACCGAACCGACCGAGCGCCTGCTCGATCGGCTGGCGAGGACCAAGTCGAACGTTGAGTTCCTCGAAAACCTGACCGCGGCTGAGGCGTAGGCATGGACCGCAACGCGGTCGCCGACCTCTGCGAGTCGCTGCCCGGTTCCTGGCCCGACTCCCCCTGGGGCGAAGACGACCTCGTCTACAAGCTCGGACCGAAGAACGCCGACGGCGGCGGCAAGGGTGCGGGCAAGATCTTCTGTTTCCTGGGCGGCGGCACCACCGAGGGCCAGCCGCACGCCATCTCGATCAAGTGCGACCCCGCCATCGTCCCCGCGCTGCACCAGAAGTACGACGCGGTCCAGTCTCCCAGCTATCTGAACAAGTCCCATTGGGTCGCGATCGTCCTCGAGTCTGACCTGCCTGACGATGAACTCGAGGAATTGATCGTCGACTCATACGAGCGAATCCTCGCCGGCTTCAGCAAACGCCAACAACAGCTGATCACCGGTACTGAGCCATAGGCACGTGCTGGTCCAACACTGCTCGGCGTAAACCATGTGAGAGGCCGTTGCTCTCACCTGTAGTAGGGTGCAAAAGTCAGCAATATGCGCACGACAGGCGCATGGACACGTACAGAACAGGAAGTTCATGAGCGAACGAAATTACTAGGATCGCATGCGCCGCAACAAGATGTCGCGGCGTTCGCTGCTGCGCGCCTCAGCCCGTGCTGGGGTGGGCGCAGTCGGAATCGCCCTGGTTGGATGCGGCGACGATGACGACGATCAGTCGGTGACGCAGGTCCGTCAGTCTGAGCAGCAACAACAGCAGCAAGTCGAGCAGCAAGCGCAACAAGCTGATCAGCAGGCCCAGCAGGCTGAGCAGCAGGACCAGCCGGCCGCCGACCAGCAAGCGCAGACGCAAGAAGATCAGGCCGCTCAAGCGCAAGCCCAGGCCCAACAGGTTGCGGTCGGTCGCGTCGGCGAACTGACCGTTCCCGATCTCTCCGGCTCCTTCTCCCAGCTCGACCCGGTGACCGGATCCGGCGGCAACGACCACCAACACCTGTGGGTCGGTCACGACAACCTGGTCGGCTACAACACGGAGCTCGTGCCCGACACGAGCCGTTCGCTGGCCGAAAGTTGGGAAGTCTCGGACGACGGCCTGAAGATCATCTTCACGATTCGCCCCAACGTGTTGTTCCACGATGGCGAGCCGCTGAACTCCGAGGCAGTCAAGACGCACATCCTCCGCGCTCGCGACTTGGAAGAGGGCAATACGGGCGCCGACGTGCAATTCATCGACAGCGTTGACACGCCGGACGAGTCAACCGCCGTCTTCAACATGAAGCAACCCTTCGCCCCGTTGCTGCGCATCCTCGGCGACCGCGCGGGCATGGTCGTCTCGCCAAAGGCGATCGAAGAAAAGGACGTCTACCTCGATCGCTCGCCGGTCGGCGCGGGCGCCTTCAAATTCGTCGAGGAAATCGTTGATGACCGCCTCGTCTTCGAAGCGTTCGACGACTACTGGCAGCCTGGCCACCCGAAGATCAACAAGATCACCTGGCATCTGGGACGAACCTCCGACCAGGCCATCAACGGCATGATCGCCGGCGAGTACAACGCCCAGTTCAGCCCCGACTCGGCACAGGTCGACCGTCTGACCGACGCAGGCCTGACCTACGAAACGCGCCCAACCAACTGGACCCAGCGCTACTGGTTGAACATGCGCATGGAACCGTGGACCAACCCGCACCTGCGCCGCGCGATCAACTGGGGCATCGACAAGCATGCCTTGCTCGACGTGGTCTGGAACGGCCAGGGCATTCCAGCCCATTGGGGCTGGCTCGGCCCGGCCACCGGCCCTGATCACGACCCAAACTACGAGGGCTACATCTTCAACCCAGAGAAGGTGCGCGAAGAGCTCGCTCTGGCCGGTCATCCGGACGGGTTCGAGTTCGAGATGAACACGTTCTCGGGCGCCCAGGCGATCGCGCATGACGAGTTCATCGCTGCCTCGCTGGCTCAGTTTGGCATCATCGCCAAGCTCAACCCGAAGCCCAGCCCCGCCTTCTGGCGCGAGTTCTGGGACCTCGAAGTATCCGGTCACAGCTCCTCGATGTCGGTCCGCGCCGATGTCTGGCAGCAACTCGCATTCGTCCACGACCCGCTCTCCCAGAGCCGTAACGTGGTGCCTGAAAGTGAGAACGACCCGGACCGCGTGGAACTGGTTCGCCTGCTGGGCGAGGTCGGCGCTGAGTTTGATCCCGAGCAACGGTTCATCAAAATCCAAGAGCTCAACCGAGCGATGGACACCGCCGCCTGGGGTGTGAACTTCTTCCACCACTTCGCACGCACCGCGCACGCCGAAAACGTCACCTATCCGCTGTTTGCTGACGCAAAGCCGCACTGGGGACAAGGCGACGTGACCATCACCGCTTAGGCGATCCCGGTGCAGGGCCGATGGTCCAGGTAGTCTGGGCGCGACCAATGGCGATTTGTGACTGGCGCACGTTCGTGTGTTCGCTGCGCCGGTTGCCGCCAGCCAGTCATCCCGCAATGGATCCCGGCGTCGCAAGCCGCGAACACACCTGTTAGGCGAAGCTCGGGTCAGTGCGCAATTTCATCATTCGTCGCGTCCTCGCCACGATTCCCGTGCTGATCTTGATCTCAGTGGTCACCTTCGTCGCTCTACGGCTGTTGCCTGGCTCTCCTGGTAGCGCCATCCTCGGACCGGAAGCCGATCCGGCAGCGGTCGAGGCCTTGAATGAGCGGCTCGGTTGGTACGACCCGATCTACGAGCAGTACGCCGACTGGATCGCTGGAGTGTTTCAGGGCGACTTTGGCTACTCCCAGCGCAGCAACGACCCGGTCGGCCCGTTGATCGCCAGCCGGCTTGAGGCCACCATTCAGCTTGGCATCATGTCGCTGGCCCTGGCCCTGCTGATTGCGATTCCCATTGGGGCGATCGCGGGGGCGAAACCGGGCACGCCGTTCGACTATGGACTCACATTCTTTGCCGTGATTGGCGTGTCAGTGCCGAACTTCTGGCTGGCCATGCTGCTCGTGATCGTCTTCGCGCTCGAGTTGGGTTGGTTCCCTACCCAGGGCTTTACGCCCTTCTTCGATGATCCGGGCGCCAACCTCAAGGGCATGGTGCTGCCCGCGTTCGCCATCGGCGTCGCGCTCGCCGGCAATCTCGCTCGTCAGGTCCGCGCCGCGATGGTTGAAGTGATGCAGCAAGATTACGTGCGCACCGCTCGAGCCAAGGGGCTGCGTGAACGCTCCGTTCTCGTCCGGCACGGATTCCGCAATGCGTTGATCCCCGTCGTCACGGTCCTCGGCCTACAGACCTCACTCGTCGTCGGCGGCGCGATCGTGATTGAATCCTTCTTCGGTCTGCCCGGAGTTGGCAAGCTGATTATCGACTCAATCCTCTTCTCCGAGATTCCTACTGTGCAGGCGCTCGCCGTGATGATCGCCCTGGGTGTCGCGGCGATCAACCTCATCGTCGATATCTCGTACGCGTATCTCGATCCCCGCATTCGCTACTCCTGAGGTCACTGATGAGTTCTTCCGGCTCCATGGAGGTCTTGACATCAGAGCGCGATCCTCGGTTCGCCAACTTTCTGGTCTTCGCCCGCCGATTTGCCAGCCGCCCCATCGGGGTGATCAGTCTGACCGTCGTGTTGCTGATCGCCTTTGCCGCAGTCTTCACCGATATTGCAGCCACTCACGATCCACTGGAAACCCTGGTCACGACTGGAGCGGAAGCGTTTGCCAAGCCGTCGTTCTCCAACTTTTTTGGAACCGACCAGCTTGGTCGAGATAACTACTCGCGCATCGTCGACGCATCGCGCACGGCGCTGATGGTTGGCGTCGTCTCGATCCTGATCGGGGCCGGCATCGGCGTGCCGATCGGCGTCACAGCTGGATACTCGGGTGGGATCCGCGATGAAGTCTTGATGCGACTCATGGATGCGCTCTTCGCGTTTCCCGGCATTCTGCTCGCGTTGATGATCATCGCGGCTCTGGGAACCGGCATTGAGAATGTCATGCTCGCCATCGGGATCACATTCATACCCTCATTCGCCCGGTTGGTTCGCGGCACGACGCTCTCGGTCAAGGAGCAGGAATACGTCCTGGCCGCGCGATCAATTGGCGCCGGCGGCGCACGGGTCGCTGCCCGCCACATATTGCCCAACACATTCGCGCCGGTCGTGGTTCAGGCCTCGCTGTTGTTCGGCGTCGCGATCATCATCGAGGCGTCGCTCAGCTTCCTCGGCCTGGGAACGCGACCGCCCGACCCATCCTGGGGCACCATGCTCAACAGCGCGCAACGTTTGATCAGCAGCGAGCCAATGCTCGCCGTCTTCCCCGGGCTCGCCATCGTGATCACCGTGCTCGCATTCAATCTGCTTGGCGACGTCCTCCGCGATCTCCTCGATCCCCGACTGCGCGGAAGCAGCTAGCGACGGTTTGGATTCTTCTCAACGGCTCCACTGGAGCTGTCGGCCGCCGTTAACTCGGTGCCACCGACAGCTCCAGCCGCGACGCGTGTGCCGCGTTGTGGTGCACCGTGTTCAGCGCCGTCCGCCTGTGCGTCTGACGGCCGATCGGTTCGCCCGTGTTCGGATTCACGTCGAAGCGCGGATAGTTGCTACTGGAAATCTCGAGGCCAATGCGGTGCCCCGCCTGGAACACGTTCGAGGTCGGGTAGAGCTCAATGCTCAGCTCCACGATGTCGCCTGGCGAGACGAACTCCTCGCGGTCATACCCATTGCGGAAGCGCAACCGCTTGATGCTGTCCGTCAGCCGCAGCGCGTAGCCCTCGGGGTAATCGATGCTGGGCGGGTAGCAATCAAGCAGGGCCGCACTGAAGTCAGTGTCCGGTGCGTCCGTCGAGACCCACAGCCGAACCGTGACAGGACCAATCGCCTGGACCGGGTCCACGAGCGGCTCTGAGCGAAAGGAGATCACGTCCGCGCGCGAGGCCGTCGGCAGATACGGCGGCTCGGCGCCCATCACGTCGGGTCGAGTCCGCTGATCAGCGCCGCCCGGCAGGATCAGCTCCCGCGAGCGCTGCGTCGGCGGCCAGATCTGCTGCTTGAGCGTCGGATCCTCAGGCGCAAACTCCCTCAGCGACGACACGTTGGCCGAGATCGACGGCACGGGCCGCTCCGGATCGAAGAGATAGCTCGACTGGCCGCCATCCTCTGCCGCCACTTCTTCGGACAGTCCGCCGCTTGGCTGCAGGAACCACTCCACCGCTTCCACCCCAGCCGGCGGCCAGGCCGTCTCATCGCGCCAACGGCCGCCGTGATCCATCCGCCCCGACGCGATCCGCCGACCGCTGCCGCCGCCCATCACGAACATCTTGACCGGCGGCATCTCGCCCCAGCCGCTGTCTGCACCCGTCAGTGCGTGATCGAAGAACTGGCGCTGCAAGTCGAGCCGCGTCGCGGACAGATTCCCGCTGATCGGCGCGCTGCCGCCGAAGTCCACATCTCCCGACCAGGTCCGGTCCAAGGGCGCCTCGCCGTGCGTCCACGGCCCCATCAACAGATACTGCGGCGACGTCATCGCCTCCGAGAACGCCATGAACGACTCGCACGTGGCCCGCGTGTAGCTGTCGTACCAGCCGCCCGAGTAGACCGTCGGCACATCCGCCGTCTGGCCGATGAACCGCTCGAAGTTCATCGACGGCAGCTGCCACAGCCAGTCGTCCTCGCGCGCCAGGGTGAGGAGGTCGATCGCCCAACGTTCATAATCCTGCGTCAGCGACAGCGGCGTGTCGCCCGGACGCCATGGCAAGCGGTCGAGATAACCGCGCAGGTCGACCGCCGCCTGGTCGAGCGCGGCGTAGAGGACCGGGTCCCGAGCCGCCTCCGGGCTGACAGGGGCGTTCCAGAAGGCCCACGCGAGCCAGCGCAGCTCCAGCGCTCCGCCCTGCCGCAGCGATGATGTGAGTCCGTTGAACGCACCCTGGTTGACCCACATCGCCGCCAGATGCGGCGGATTCAGCGCTGCCGCCGCTGACTGCACCCAGCCCATGTACGACGTGCCGACGGTGCCGACCTTGCCTGTGGACCAGGACTGCTCGGCGAGCCACTCAATCGTGTCGTAGCCGTCCTCGGCCTCGTTCTTCAGCAGGTAGAAGTCCCCCTCCGACGCGAAGCGGCCGCGCACATCCTGGATCACGCGGGCGTAGCCGCGCCGCGCCCACCACTCGGCGTCGGCAGCGAAGCCCAGCTTGTCGTACGGCGTGCGGGTCAGCAGCGTCGGCAGGGGGCGGTCGACCGCGACACCGTCTTGCGCTGGCAGGTACACATCCGTTGCGAGCGCCACGCCGTCGCGCATCGGCGCGCGCCGATTGCGCTGGATGACGACGTCGTACTCGGGCGCAGACGGCGGCGGCAGAGCAGCGGTTGATTGGCTCATATCAGGCTCCTCGGGCGAGCAACGGCGCCACGGTCGGCGCGGAAGGGATGGACGAGCGGGTGACGTTCAGGTGATTGTCCGACGGCGGCTCGCTGCTCGCGCCCATCTCGCGCAAGAATGTGGACAGCGGTTCGAGGCCGGTCTGCACCGTCTCAGCCGCCTCGGGCTGGTAGAGCATCGGAATCACGAGCGGCGCGCCGATCTCGCCCGCGATCGACGCGGCCGCCTGCGGCGAGAGGTGTCCGCCGCCGCCGCAGGGCAACAGCACGACGTCTGCGCGCTGCAGCTCTTCGAGCGCCGAGCGTTCAGGCATCCCCTGCAGATCGCCCAGATGCGCGACGATGATGTCGTCGATCGTCACGATGAACGCGATGTTGCGCGACCCGCCGCCGGGCGTACGCACGCCGGTCGCCAGGACCCGCTTGATCTCATACTCACCGGGCGCGTCGAGCGTGCGCTGGGCGGCCGCCGCCTCCAGCGTCACGCCGTCCGTCCAGCGGTGCGATGCGTCTCGCGGGCGGGAGATCGTGATGATGTCCGCGGACGGTTTGTTCAGCCGAAAGCCGGTCTCCGGCGGGCAAGGGTCCATCACGACCGCCGCCTCGCGCCCGCGCAGTCGGAAGGCGGCGTGTCCGTACCAGGCAATGTCCATAACGCATAGCTTACGGAGCGCGCGGACTACGTGCTGACGACGCGCTGACGACGCGCTGACGACGTGCTGACCCGCGCCGCGGCCGTCAGTTGATCAGCACGGGCAGTTCGTCGCCCGCTTCGGGCCGGTGCGGCAGCAGGATCATCGCCGCGTTCTGGCCGTGCGCGCCATAGGCGGCGACCGCCGCACCCACGATCTGATCCTCGTACAGCCGCGGGGTGAAGCCGAGCTTGCAGGCGATGTCCTCTTCCTCGAACGTCGCGTGGGGCGGAATCAGCCGGTCTCGGACGATCATCGCAGCGGCGGCGGCCGACAGCGCGCCCGACGCGCCCAGTGTGTAGCCCACGTTGGGCGAGACGGCGGCCGCGTACATATCCAGCGTGCGGCGGCCGAAGGCGCGCTCGATGATGTCCGTCTCGCGCTCGTCGCCGAGCGTGCTGCCGACGCCCGCCGTGACGACCACATCAACGTCCGAAGGTGAGATCTCGCCCGCGAGCAGGGCGTCGCCGTAGGCGCGACGGGCGACCTCGACATCGGTCGGAGCGAGGCCGTCGCCCATCGGACCAGCGGACATCGCCTCGCCGCCGATCTCCGCGTAGACCGTCGCGCCGCGCTGCGCGGCGAGCTGCCGATCTTCCAGCATCAACGCCGCAGCGCCCTCACCCAGCACGATGCCGCCGCGGTTGGCGTCGAACGGCCGCTGCGCACGCAGATCGCCGCTGCGATCGAGCATTGCCAACGACTCATACGCGCCGAGCACCTCGGCGGTCAGCGGCGCCTCCGCGCCGATCGCCAGCGCGGCGCGGATCACGCCCGCGCGAATCAGCTGCGCCGCGATCACCACCGCCGACAAGCCCGACGCGCCGCCGGCCGAGATGGTGAAGGCCGGCCCCGCGATGTTCAGACCCAGCGACGCGCCAGACAGGCCGGAACCGATCGCCTGCCAGCCGGTTCCCGCGCCGGGATGGGCGATGCCTGTGATCGCGCCGACCGCGAAGGCAGTCTGGTTGGAAATCTCGATCCGCGCATCCACCTGCGCTTGCAACGCCGCGTCGAGCGCGAGGCGCGAGGCGCGATCCATCCGCGCGGTCAGCCAGGCGGGCGCGCCGGCGGGACCGTCCCAGCCATCGTCAACCTGCCCCGCCACCGCAGGGAAGGCGGTCTCGACGCTGGTCAGCTCGGATGTGCAGACCTGACCCTCGCACAGCGCGGACCACAGGTCGGCCATCAACGGTCCAGCGGCCGAGACGGCGCCCAGGCCGGTGATCACCACGCGGCGGCGCTCCGTCGGATCGTCTTCGCGGACGCCGCGCATCATCGGCGTCAGCGCGGGTTGGTCGGGGGATCCGCTGACCATGGCTGGTCTCTCTCCATCTGCACAGGGGGTGTCATGCGACACGCACGGAAGTCGAGTTGCGTCGCTGGATCGTTTTGCCGAATCCAGTCAACGCTGCTAGGATTGCGGTGTTAGCACTCTCAGCGGGAGAGTGCCAACTGCAGTCCGAGCACGACACAGCAGCCCAGAGGCTAGAACGCCGCGAACCACTGCCATGCCTTCCCAGCGGTCGCCCGAACGCCTTCCCGATCGTCGAGCCGGCATTCTCCAGCTCGTGATCCAGGACTACATCGAGACTGCTACGCCGGTCGCATCGCGTCACGTCGTCGAGAAGTACGCCCTGCCTGCCTCGCCTGCCACGATACGCCATGAAATGCACGCCCTCGAAGAACAGGGCTATCTCACCCATCCACACACCTCGGCCGGTCGCATCCCATCCAACCGCGGCTATCGGCACTTTGTGCAGTCGCTGATGGGCCATGCCGAGCTGGGCATGGCCGAGCAGGCGTCAGTCCGCCATCAGTTCTTCCAGGCCGCGCCGGCGGTCGACGAGTGGGTCGAGCTGGCGGCCAACGTGCTGGCCCGCTCGTTGGGCCTGCTGGTCATTGTCGCGCCGCCCCATCCCGAGCGTCTGCGCGTGCGACAGCTCGAGCTGATCGCGCTGAACGAATTGCTCGTGCTGATGATCGTGGTCGTGCAGGAAGCGCGGATGATTCGACAGCTCATGCCGCTGCCCCAACCAGTCGAAGTGGACGAGCTGGCCGACCTCGCCGCCAAACTCTCTGGAGACCTGCGCGGACGCTCGGCGGGGGACGTGCGGCAGGCGGCCCAGCACTCGACCGATGCGCCCCAGCACACCGTCGAAACGGTCGTGCTGGAGACCCTGGCCCAGGTGCTCGAACGCGACGCCCAGCGCGCCGGTATCCCGGCCATCGCCGGGCTCGGCGGCATGATGGCCCAGCCCGAGTTTCAGCACGAGCCCGAACGCTCGCTCGAACTGATCGAGCTCGTTGACCAGCACGCCGCCGAAGACCTGATCCCCGCTGCCGTGATCGACGACTTCGCGATGGGCGGCGCGATGCACGTGCTGATCGGCGATGACCATCCGACCGAGCTGTTGCAGGAATGCTCGCTCGTGCTCGCGCCGTACGGCTCGTCGACACCCGATCCTGCGGCGCCCGAGATCCCCGGCTACGTCGGAATCATCGGCCCCACGCGGATGAACTACCCGCGCAGCATCGCCGCCGCGCGCTTCTACTCCCAACTGCTACAGGAGATGATTGACGCCGTTTACGGAGTGAATCGATGAACGACGACCCACACGTCAGCGAGCACGAAGCGCCGGACGCGGCGTCCGAGCCGCTTGAGGACCAACGGGAAGACCAGCGCGAGGACATTGTGGCGTCGGACGAGACGCTGGAGTCGCTGCGCGAAGAGCGGGCCCGCTACTTCGCCGGCTGGCAGCGCGCCCAGGCCGACTTCGAGAACCTCAAGCGCCGCTCGGCCCAGGACGTGCGCGACCGTGTCCAGCAGTCGCAGCGCGCGATCCTGCTCGACCTCGTCGATCTCGCCGACGACTTCGAGCGCGCCAACCGCGAAGCGCCGCCCGCTGACGAGTCGGACGATCCATGGCGGCAAGGCGTCGCGCTCATCTCGCAGAAACTCAACGCGCTGCTCGCCAAGCAGCAGGTGCAGCAGATTGCAACCATCGACCAGCCCTTCGACCCCGAAGTGCACGAGGCCGTCGGCCAGCTGCCCGGCCGGCGCGACGAGATCGTGGCCGTGCTGCGCACCGGCTACACGGTCGGCTCACGCGTCCTGCGCGCCACGCAAGTGATGGTCGGCGACGGCTCCGTCGAGTCCCGTGACCCGATTGAGCAGACAGACATCGAACACAGCGAACCACCCGAAGAAGCGGACGAATAGGAGACACCCATGCCCGGACGAGTGATCGGCATCGACCTCGGTACCACCAACTCCGCCGTCGCCGTGATGGAAGGCGGCGAGCCGACCGTCATCCCCAACGCCGAAGGCAACCGCACCACGCCCTCTGTCGTCGCGATGACGAAGACGGGCGAACGGATCGTCGGCACCGCCGCCAAACGCCAGGCCGTGACCAATCCCGAGGACACGCTGTTCTCGGTCAAGCGCCTGATGGGCCGCAGGTTCGACGACCCCAACGTGCAAGGCGCGGTCGGCCGCCTGCCCTACATCGTCGACGCCGCTGAAAACCGCGATGCTCGCGTCACCATGGGCGGCAATCCCTACTCGCCGCCCGAGATCGCGGCCATGATCCTGCAAAAGCTCAAGGCCGACGCCGAAGCGTACCTCGGCGAGACCGTGACCGAAGCGGTCATCACCGTGCCGGCATACTTCGACGACTCCCAGCGCAACGCGACCAAGGACGCCGGCCGCATCGCCGGCCTCAACGTGCTGCGGATCATCAACGAACCCACGGCCGCCTCGCTCGCATATGGCCTCGAAAAGGAAAACGACCACTACATCGCCGTCTACGACCTCGGCGGCGGCACCTTCGACATCTCCATCCTCGAACTCGGCGAGGGCACCTTCCAGGTCCGCTCGACCAACGGCAACACGTTCCTCGGCGGCGATGACTTCGACCAACGCCTGATGGACTATCTGGTCGATGTGTTCCGCAAGGAGCAGGCGATTGATCTCTCCTCCGACCGCATGGCGCTGCAGCGCCTGAAAGAAGCGGCCGAACGAGCCAAGGTCGAACTCTCGACGACGCAATCGACCGAGATCAACCTGCCCTACATCACCGCCGACGCCTCGGGCCCCAAGCACTTCACGCACACGCTGACCCGCGCGCAGCTCGAGCAGCTCGTGCTCGAGCTCGTCGACGGCACGCTCGAACCCTGCCGCAACGCCCTCGACGACGCCGGCATCACCCGCGACCAGGTCGACGAAGTCGTCCTCGTCGGCGGCCAGACGCGCATGCCGTTGGTCCAGCAGAAGGTCGAGCAGTTCTTCGGCAAGGAACCGCACCGCGGCGTCAACCCGGACGAGGTCGTCGCGCTCGGCGCGGCGATCCAGGCCGGCGTCCTGCGCGGCGAGGTCAAGGATGTCCTGCTGCTCGACGTCACCCCGCTGACCTTGGGCATCGAGACCTTGGGCGGCGTGTCCACCCCGCTGATCCCGCGCAACACGACGATCCCCACCTCCAAGTCGCAGGTCTTCTCGACCGCCGCCGACAACCAGTCGCAGGTTGAGATCCACGTCCTGCAGGGCGAGCGCGAGATGGCCGGCGGCAACAAGTCTCTCGGCAAGTTCATCCTCGACGGCATCCTGCCCGCCCCGCGCGGCATGCCCCAGATCGAAGTCACGTTCGACATCGACGCAAATGGCATCCTCAACGTCGGCGCGCAGGACAAGGGCACCGGCAAGGAGCAGCGGATCACGATCCAGGGCTCATCCGGCCTGACCGACGACGAGATCGCCGCGATGCAGCGCGACGCCGAGGAGCACGCCGAGGAAGACGCCCGCCTGCGCGAGCTGGCCGAAGTCCGCAACCGAGCCGAAACTACCGCCTATGAGGCCGAAAAGGTGCTCACCGACCAGGAAGACAAGCTGGACGACGAGCTGAAGGCCGAGCTGCGTGAGAAGATCGACGGCGTGCGCAGCGCCCTCGAGACGGAAGACGCGTCAGCCATCCAGACCGCGCTCGACGACCTCAACACCACGCTGATGAAGGTCGGCGAGAAGGTCTACGGCCAACAGCAAGCCGAAGGCATGGACCCCGAAGCCGCCGGCGCCACCGCCGGAGCCCCGCCCGAAGACGACACCGTCGAAGGCGAGTTCCGCGAGGTGTAAGTCAGCGGGCATCCCGAACATCGGTGTGTTTGCCTAGCTTCTGAGGCCGATCGCGCAACAGGGCGGGGAAGTACGTGGATTGCTTGAGAGTGACAGGGCTGTGTCTGCGCCAAGCTCGCAACGCCCCTAAGGGAACGAGAACCGCAATCAAGATGCCCACGGTTTGCAGCCCGGACCAAGCCGCGTCAGGGACGTCGCGTCCCATGACCAACGTATTGAACCCCAAGAGTAGGCAGTAGCCGATGGCGACTCCCAGCACGCCAACGAGCGCTTCTCGCACCACAGTTCGCACGATGCGACTGCTCGGCTTGGACATGTGTCGCCTCACGGGTCGCTTCAGCTGCCCAGCGTAGCATGTGCCTCGGATCGCCTTAGTAAGCGCACCATGCTTCGAAGCATCCTCCCCCGAGGTGTAAAGCGCACTGGGCGATTCGCCGGGTGCCCACTCACTCTTCGAGGTCGGCGACCTCTGCTTGAGCCTCGGCGAGCAGCGCGGTCAGCCTCGCAATCAACGCCGGCACGTGCTCCTGAATCGTGCTCCAGAGCTTGTCAGGCTTGATCCCGTCGTAGCCGTGAATCAGGTAGTTGCGATTGTCAATCACGAGCTGCCAGGGAATCTCCGGATGGGCATCGTGTACGTCTGCTGAGATTCGGTGTGCAGCCTCGCCGAGCACCTCCAGCTGTCGGATCGTGGCGTCGTGTTTCTCACTGTTGCTGAAGAAGTCGTCACGGCTGACCCCTTCTGTGTACCGAACAACTTGGCGGGATGCATCGATCATGTCCTGCACGTAGACATCCCACCGCTTTGGTCTTGCTGCTCCCGGCATGGGCTCCCTCGGATTCATCGGATCGACCTCATCGGCCGCAACCCACGGCAGGTACTCCTTGCGCATTCGGTGACGTTCGACCATGTCAACCCGCCGACCGAGCACTTCCGAGAGATACGTCCGAGCCTCATAGCTTCCCCAAGAAGCATCGGGCTCGCGATCGAACTCGACGAGAACATCGACATCGCTGTCGGCGTATGCCTCATCGCGGGCGGTCGATCCGAACAACGCCAGGCTCGTCACCCCAAAGCGCTCGCGCAACACCGGCATGTGCTCGCGCAGCAGTCGTAACGCCTCGTCCCGTCCGAGCACCTGCTTGGTCATCACGCCATCTCCACGAGGCCAGCATATCGAGACGACCGGCGTGTCGTTCGGCAACTATCCGCAACGTCGCGCCCGCGATACCCTACCCAAATGGTTCAATCTGACGACTTCTATGAAATCCTCGGCGTCTCCCGCGATGCCTCCCAGGACGACATCCGCCGCGCCTTCCGCAAGCTGGCGATGGAGCATCACCCTGACCGCGTCTCCGACCCCGCGCAAAAGGAGGCGTCAGAGGCGACCTTCAAGCGGATCGGCGCCGCCTACGAGGTGCTCTCCGACCCTGACAAGAAGGCGCGCTACGACCAATACGGCTCGACCGGCGCCTTTGCGCAGGGCGCCGGCTTCGAGGGCTTCGACTTCGGCGGCTTTGGCGACATCTTCGACGCCTTCTTCGGCGGACGACGCGCCGCCGGACCGATTCGCGGCGGCGACCTGCGGCTGCAGATCGAGTTGAACTTCGACGAGGCCGTCTTCGGCTGCGAGGAAGAGATTCGCGCCTCGCGGCTGGAACACTGCGGCATCTGCGGCGGTTCCGGCGGCGAGCCCGGCACCCAGCGCGTCGCCTGCGAGGTCTGCGGTGGATCGGGCGAGGTGCGCCGCACGCAGTCCAACGTCTTCGGTCGCTTCGTCAACGTCGCGCCGTGCGAACCGTGCGACGGTGAAGGCTCGGTGATCGAGCGTCCCTGCACCGCATGCGGCGGAATCGGACGCGAGCAACGCAACCGCCGACTCAAGGTGAAGATCCCGGCCGGCGTCAGCGACGGCGCACAGATGCGGCTGTCGGGCGAGGGCGACGCCGGTCTGCGCGGCGGACCGGCCGGCAATCTCTACGTCGATATCGCCGTGCGTCCGCACGAGCTGTTCCTGCGCGACGGCAACGACCTGTTGCTGCCCCTCTACCTCAACGTCGCCCAGGCGGCGCTGGGCGCGACGGTTGATATCCCCGGTATCTCCGGCGACCATCAACCGCTCAACGTGCCGGCCGCGACCCAGCACGGACACGAGTTCCGACTGCGCGGCGAGGGCGTGCCGCACCTCAACGGGCGCGGCCGCGGCGACCTGCGTGTGCAGGTCCACGTCGCCGTCCCGACCAAGCTGACGTCCGAGCAGCGAGAACTCTTCGAGCAGCTCGCGGATGTGCTGGATGATCCCACCAGCCGCAGCGGATCGGGCGACGACAGCGTGTTCTCGCGGATCCGCGGCGCGTTCTCGAACTAACACCGCGCCCACCCATGCCATTGCTGCGCGTCGCCATCGCCGTTGACGCCGCGGAGGTCGAACCGGCCGTTGCCGCGTGGGAGATCGCCGGCGTCCACAACTCGAGCGTCGAGTACCAGTTCGATGAGCCGTCGGAGGAGCCGTGGCCCAGCCACGACAACCGCTTGCTCGAGCATGACGCTGTCGAAGTTGCCGCCTACATCGATGCCGACCAATGGCAGCGGATCGAACCGAAGCTGCGCGACGCCGCGCAGCGTCTGCTGCGCGAGTCCGTCGTGAGCGCGGCGGTCATGCCCGACCGCGATTGGCGCACGGCGTGGCACGACCACTTCGACATCGTGCGCATCCCAGGCGAGCGCCCGATCGTCGTTCGTCCGCCGCACAAGGTGTACCGCGCGGCAGAGCGCGAGATTGTAATCGAGCTCGTGCCCGGGCTAGCCTTCGGGACGGGCCAGCACCAGTCCACCAGACTCTGCTTGCGTCTATTGGCCGAACACGTCGCGATCGGATCGCGCGTGCTCGACGTCGGCACGGGCAGCGGGATCCTCGCCTGCGCCGCCGCCTTGCTCGGCGCGGAGTCAGTCATTGCCACCGACATCGACCCGCTCGCCGTCGACGCCGCCCGGCAGACCGTGCGTCAGAACAAGCTCGCCGACATTGTCGACGTGCGCGAGGGTTCGCTGTCCAACGAATGGAAACCGTTCGACCTCGTCGCCGCCAACCTCACCGCCGACATCCTCCAGTGGCTCGCGGCGGACATCACGCGAGCGGTGAAACCGGGCGGCACGCTCATCGCCAGCGGCTTGATCGCGGCCCGCCAGGACGACGTCGCCGCCGCCTTCAAGTCGCAAGGCCT
>JAJEBU010000149.1 GCA_022822375.1 Dehalococcoidia bacterium | reverse complement strand
CACGCCCGCTTCGTTGAGCCGCTGAATCCAGTGCGCGGACGTACTGGTGCGGGTGCGCTGATTGATCGCTTCGTTGAGTGCCTCGCGATTCTCGGAGCGCAATACCGAACTCACGTAGTCGGGATGCGTGAGCAGCTCCTCAGCGTCGATGGCGCCGCAGAGTCGCTCGAACATCACGCCGCCCGAGGCAGCGATGTTGATGTGTCCGTCGGACGTCTCGTAGACGCCAGTGGGCATCAGCGTGGGATGGTCGTTGCCGGCCTGCGGCGGGACTTCGCCGTCAATCGTCCAGCGCGTGGCCTGGAGGTCGAGCATCGCGATCTGCGCCTCGAGCAGTGACGTGTGCACCCACTGACCCTCGCCCGATCGCTCGCGTTCGATCAGCGCGATGAGGATGGCCTGCGCCAGGAAGTTGCCTGCGGTGAGGTCGGCGATGGGAATGCCGACGCGTACGGGTCCACCGCCCGGCAGTCCGTTGACCGACATGATGCCGCCCAGTCCCTGCGCAATCTGGTCGACGCCGGCGCGCCAGGCGTAGGGGCCATCCTGTCCGAAGCCGGAGATGCTGCCGTAGACGATGCGGGGATTGCGCGCGCGACAGGCCTCGTAGTCGATGCCCAGCCGACGCTTCACATCGGCGCGGTAGTTCTCGACCACGACATCCGCCCGCTCGACGAGCGAGAGGAAGATCTCCACCGCCTCAGGCTCCTTCAGATTCAGCGTCAACGAGCGCTTGTTGCGGTGCAGGTTGAGGAAATCCGATGAGTCGCGAGCGCCAGTGACGCCCTCCGGCTGACCAGGGTCGGCGGGCTGCTCAACCTTGAGGACATCCGCCCCCCAATCCCCCAGCTGACGAGTGGCAGTAGGCCCGGCGCGAGCGCGGGTCAGGTCAAGGACAAACAGATGGTCAAGGGGGAGGTAGCTCATGTCGGGCAGGATAAACTGTCCATCCCGTGAGCGAGGCCGCTACGACCGAAGCGGGAGGTGCCCTGATGCCAGAGCAAGTAAAGCTCAGCGACGACGGCGACCTACTGTATGTCAAGCTTCGAGAGGGGCAGGTTGCGGTCACCCGAGAATTCGGTGATCACCGTTTGGTTGACTTCGACGCGAATGGAATGGTCCTCGGCGCAGAGTTCATCGGCATTGATGGTGAAATCGATTTGCGGGGGTCTACCTGACCATCGTCGGCTGCGAGACATTCTGCTCGCAGAAGCCCCACCGGACATCGTCATCCCGACGGTCCGATTGCTTCGGCTGTGCGTGACGCAATCGAATTCGTCGCTCATGCCCACGAAGGCTGTGCTATCGCCGGGAGTGGTTGCCGATAGGAGCACGCGCAGTTAGGTGGCGAGCATCATGGCGACACTCCGTGGAATGCCGAAGCCTCGATCCGTGCTGGCGCTGGTCATTGGGCACTGATCGTTCCATTTGCTCTAATGATGGGAACTGAAGTCAGCGCTGCAACGGCCTGTCTCTACTGGTCGCTAGCGGTGGCGATTCCGATTGCAGCCTCTGTCATTTGGGCATACACCCAGCTAGCGGTTGAAGCACTGGCTGAACGCTTCGGCTGACGCGTACCGAGACCAAGCCAGCCACTGGGGACTGTACTTTTGGTGCGATCCCCATTTTCGTTTTGGCAGCCGTCAAGCGGACACTGCGGCCGAAACCGCAATTTCCGACCGGTAACGCTCATCGACATCCGAGCTGAGCAGACCTCTTTCAGTCCACTCCGACAGTCTCTCCGCCACCACTCGGTTCGACTCCAACCGCACCTGCGCCGCATTGTCGCGCAGATACTCGGCCCGCCTGCGCGGCGTTTCCGCGCCAGGATCGTCCGACTCGCAGCCGGCGTGGACACCGAGCGGGACACTCGGATCGAACGGCTCCCCAGCCTGCGCCTCGAGGGCCCAATAGGTGTACTCGGTACGGTGATTCCAGCCGCACGAGTCGCAGCGCCAGTCCATGAAGGCGTCAATCCCGGAACGGTGCGGCCCAACCGAACGCTCCACCATCAGGCAGCGGTCGACGATGTCCGACGCATATGGGTCATGCTCGCCCGAGCCGTTACAGCCCTGAGACTTCCAAACCAGACCATGCGACACGTATAGCATCCCGGCCACGCGCCGCAGGCGATCCAGATCGGGCTGGCGAGCCCGCCAGATTGCGTCCACCTCCTCGTCAATGCGTCGGAGGTAGCGGAGTTCGTTGAGCGATTCCTGGCTGCGCATGGGGTTGGGGTCCTGTCTACAGGGGATCAAACAGCTGGATGTTGTTCGTATGCGGCTTAGCGGCTCGATAGAAGCGGCTATCGGCGGTCCAGAGGTCGCACTCCAGCGACTCAGCCAATGCGAGATAGAGAGAGTCGTAGATCGCGCCCTGCCCTAACTGGCTGGTGAACTCAAGGGTTCGCCGTGTGAGATGTTCCGATTCTACGAACTGGACTGGCAAGGCCCGGATTCGATCGATCGCCATCTCCGCTTCGTCAATATCGAGGTCCCCGCTTCGGATCTGTTGATACAGCGCGTTGGTCAACTCAAACAGCAGCAACGAAGGAGCGAGGACGGGGACCTGCTCGGCAAACCACTGGCCCGCCAAGTCATCTGCTAATGCTGAGTCCTCCTCCTTCACGATCCACTTGAAGACCAGGCTGGCATCAACCACTACCGCTCTCGCCACAACCATCCTCTCTGCTGGTTTGTACGGATGGCGCGTCCCTCGCGGATGAGATCGACTCCTGTCATGGAAAACGTTCGATCCTTGAACTGCTCATCTCGCTGTCTGATCAGTTCCTCAAAGACCTGCAGCGCGTCGGACCGTCGATTCTCATCGATCTGACTCTCTTCGCTGAGCTCTCGTTCGATCGCCTTCTCGCAGAGAGCGTCCACCCCGACGCCCTGGCGCGCCGCGGCCTCAATGAGACGCCGTTTAATCTCGCGATCAAGGTCAATGGTGAGCTGAGTCTGGTTCGTCGCGGTCATGGGGCGCCCCAATGCGAGATGCTTCCTCGAAATCCGAGCCTATCAACCTTCAGCGCCCTCCGCGCCGTCACTCCCCCTTGAACTCCGGCGTGCGACCCTCCGCGAAGGCCCGTGGACCCTCCTTCGAGTCCGCCGTCTGGCCCACGATCCAGCGCAAGCTGCCGCCGAAGCGGTTGGCTTGCGCGAGCGTCATGTCGCCCTGCGCGTTGATCAGTTCCTTCATCGCGCGCACCGCGATCGGCGCGTAGCCCGCCACCTGCGACGCCATCTCCTGCGCCGTGGGCAGCAACTGGTCCTGCGGCACCAGACGCGAGATCAGACCCCACTGCAGCGCCTCCTGCATGCTCAGGCGGCGGCCCAGGTAGAGCATCTCGTTGGCGTACGCCTGTGGAATCGCGCGCGGCAAGCGCATCGGTCCGCCGGCGAGCGGGAAGAAGCCGAGCGTGATCTCGGGCAGGCCCAGGCGGGCGCGTGCGTTCTCGGCGCCGATGCGCAGGTCGCAGACGAGTGCGATCTCGAAGCCGCCGCCGAGCGCGTGACCGTTGATCGCAGCGATCAGCGGTTTCTTCGCGTCAAACTCATCGAAGCGCTCGCCGGGATTGGCAGGAAAGTGTCCCGCCGGACCGGCAGAGGCGGCAGGGCCGTCACCTTGCGTCAGGTCGGCGCCAGCGCAGAAGGCGCGATCGCCCGCGCCCGTGACCACAGCAGATCGAATCTCATCGTTGTTGCGAACCTCGATCAACGCCTCGATCAGGCCGTCGCCGAGCGCGCGATTGATCGTATTCATCTTGTCGGGGCGATTCAGCGTGATCGTGGCGACTCGCTCGGAAACATCGAACAGGACTTCATCGCTCATGGCATGACTCTCTCTCAGGACTCGTCAGCACTCGCAGTTACCAAGAGGATAGTGACAGACCTATCATCATCACGGCGGACAACGATCAGGGAGGTTGAGATGGCGTCAACACCGTTGGAGGCGCTCACGGCGCTGGCGGAAGCGCTCGGCGCCGATGCATCGAGGGAAGAACTCGAGCGGGCAATGCCGATCGTCACCCGAGCGCTCAAGAACGCGGTGGGTCGTGATCCACTCCCCGATCTGGGCGAGACCGAGCCAGCGTTCGGTCTGCAGTTCCGCGCAACCAGCCGCGCCACCAGGCAGGAGGACCCTGATGCCGCTTAGACCTCACGAGCTCACGATCATGGAGGCGGCTGAGGCCCTGGAACAGGGCGTGATGACCTCGCTGGAGCTGACGGAAGACATTCTCGCGCGGATTGAAGACACAGAACCGCAGCTCAACGCGTACATCACGGTCACCGCTGACCTCGCCCGCGAGCAGGCACAAGCAGCCGACGACGCCATGCGCGACGGCCGCGACCTCGGCTCGCTGCACGGGATCCCGATCGCGCTCAAGGACCTGGTCGACACGGCCGGCATCCCCACGACCGGTGGCTCCGGCTTCCTCCGCGACCGCATTCCCGAGCGTGACGCAACCGTCTACACCAAGCTCAAGGATGCTGGCGCGGTGCTGGTGGGCAAGCTCAATCTGCACGAGTTCGCCTTTGGCACGACGAGTCGAAACCCTCACTACGGCGCCGTCTGCAATCCGTGGGACGTCACCCGGTCGCCAGGTGGCAGCAGCGGAGGCTCCGGCGCATCAGTCGCGGTCGGATCATCGCTGGGCGCGCTTGGCTCGGACACTGGCGGCAGCATTCGCATCCCCGCGGCGCTGTGCGGCGTGACGGGGCTGATGGGCACCTACGGACGCGTCTCAAGGACCGGGGTGTTGCCGCTCTCCTGGACGCTCGACCATGTCGGCCCCTTGACCAAGACGGTCGAAGACGCCGGGATCATGCTCAACGCCATCGCCGGCTACGACCCCTCCGATCCGGGCAGCGCCGACGTACCCATTGGCGACGCCAACGCCACGCTGGTCCGTGGCGTGGACGGCGTCCGCATCGGCCTGCCGCGTCGGATGCTCTGGACCGGCTGCGACGATGACGTGATCGAACACTGCGAAATCGCGGTCGATCATCTACGCAACATGGGCGCGATCGTGTCCGAGGTCGACCTCCCGCTCCAGACCGACCGTCCGCGTGGACTGACCATCATCGCCGAAGCGGCCGCCTACCACGCCAAGTGGCTGCGAGAGCGGCGCGATGAGTACGGCGACATCCTCGAGCGGGTTGAGGCAGGCTTGTCGGTGTCGGCGGTCGACTACATCAACGATCAGCGGCTGCGCCGCAAGTTCATCGAGGAAACGGTCGAAGTGCTGCAGGACGTCGACGTGCTGATCTCGCCGACGTGCTCTCGCACCGCACCGCTGATCGAGGATGGAGACCCCACCGCCGAGCTCGCCCGTCTCACGGCCCCCTACGACGTCACCGGGATTCCCGCGATCTCGATTCCCTGCGGCTACGACCGCCACGGCATGCCGATTGGACTGATGATCGGCGGTCGGCATTTCGACGAGTCGAGGGTCTGTCGCGTGGCCCACGCATACGAACAGACCGCGGACTGGACGCTCCAGCGCCCAGACCTCGAAGACTCCGTGCCCATCACCTAATCGTCTCCCGCGCGCGACAGTTCCCCTTCTGGGGGAGCGGTCGCGGACCGACTGAGGGAGCTCGCCTCGCTGAGATCGGCAGATAACCAGGACCGAGCCTCGAAGCTCAGAGCGACCCGAGGAACTTCTCGATTTCCTCAACCACCGACGCCGATTGCTCCACGACCAGCGCGTGCCCAGCCTCAGGCACAACGATCGCTTGCCCGCCGCTGGCTGCCGCCAGGAGCTCAGCGTGCTCCGGCACCACCATCACATCCTCTGCCCCGTGCAGCACGAGCATCGGAATGTCCAGCGATTTCAAGCGCTCGATCGGGTCGAAGATGAGCGCCGATTGCAGCGGGCCCAGTGTGGCGATCATCGGCGCGCCCTTGCTGCGCTTCTCCACGGCGGCGTCGAGCATCTCGGGATGTTCGTCGATAAAGTCGGTTGCGAACAGGATGTCCATCATCGCAGCCGCGGCTTGCGCGACCGGCAGCTGCGCGCCGCGCATCATGAACTGCATCGTTTCCGGCGGCGTGGGCGGACCGCTGGGACCCGCCGACGTCGCGCAAGTGACGATGCCGCGCACCAACTCCGGCGTGTCGAACGCGACGGCCATCGCGACTGTCCCGCCCAGCGAATTGCCGACCAACACGGCAGGTCCCGCGTCGAGCGTGCGGATCAGATTCGCCGCGTCCGCCGCGAACTGCTCGACTGTGTAACCCTCCGTTGGCGCATCTGACTCGCCGATCCCGCGCTGGTCATAGCGAACGACGCGACAGGAATCGGGCAGCGCGTCAGCCGTCAGCGCCCACTGATCCATGTCCATCAAGCCGCCCGCGATGAGCAGCACCAGCGGTCCACTGCCCCGTTCGACGACGTCCAGCGTCAGGTCATCGGCGATCTGTACTCGGGTCATGGCCGGCAGGCTAACGCACAGCGCTACACTCGCAGACATGCCAGAGGATTACGCAGTCAAAATCGTGCGGGTGATCGACGGAGACTCCGTCAAGGTGCGCCTGCCCAGCGGCGAGGAACGCTCGGTCCGCATGTACGGCATCGACGCACCCGAAACCGCGCAGCGGCGCGGCGATTCCTCCACCAGGCAGCTGCAGAAGATTCTCGGTTCTGGCCGCGATTGGCGGCTGCACGTGCTGGATGAAGACCACTACCAACGGCTCGTCGGGCTGATCTACCGCGAAGACGCCGAATCCGCCTACCGCAATCACGACGGCACGGGCATTCTCTCGGCCAACCACGAGATGGTGCGCACTGGATGGGCCCACTGGTACGAGGAGTACGGCGACAAGATTGGCGAATTCCAGAACCTGGAGCGGTACGCCAAGAAAGAGCGCCTCGGCGTCTGGCAAGACGACGACATCCTCTATCCGTGGGACTTCCGCAAGCGCCGTCGCGAGCAGGGCAAGCAGCCCAAGCAAATCGGCTGGGTCGAAGCAATCTCGATGATCTTTGGCGCCTTCTTCGGCCGCAAAGGGCTGTTCACGGTCCTCATGCAAGCCTCCGGCAGCAGCGGAGGCAGCCGTCGGCGAAGAAAGAGCACCCTAGAACGAGCCCTCACCGGCTCAACACGCAAGCGCCGCCGCCGCAAGAAGTGGTACTAGGTCGCTAGAGGCAGCTATGTGCCCCAGCCAAGCGATCGCGATGTCTATCTCCTAATCGATCTTTGGCTCCCTCGTTGTAGAGTTGTCCCCAGGGGCTCAGGATGATCGACCCATTCACAAAGTCATCCCTGAGTGCCCTATCTCGTGAGTAGAGCAGGCGCGCTCCGCTTGCCAACGCAAGAGCCAGTACATGAGTATCATTTGACCGAACGTCGTTGTACTCTTGCTTGCGCCTGTCTAACTCTGCCTTCTCCGGGTCAATCGCACGTTGAGAGAGCACCATCAGGTTCGGTGGTCGCGCCGCCGCCCATCGTCTGAACTCAGTGTTTCTTCTGAGCTCCTCCTGCGCTTGCCCCCCTGACACCAATCGTAGCTTACCATCCAACAACCACCGTAGGAACTCAGCTCCCGCGTCAGACTCTTCCCTGCCGAATACCTCACCTATACAGTCCGCATCAAGGATCGCACATCCTAATCGGGAGGCCATATGGACCTCTCAACCTCCTCCATGAAGAACCGTCTGTACCCTGGTGGTGAGTTCATGACATTGCCCATCTGATCCCACCAGATCTCGTGAATCTTCACATCCAGGCCATCTCGCTCGAAGTAGAGGATACGCACATCCTCAGGTCGAAGGTTGGTCTTCCCGTCACGAACATCCATTCGGACCCGATCGAGCAGGTGATCACTATGCGTCTCAACAACCAGCTGCCGCTCCTCAGAAGCCAGCTCACAGAACAACGACCCTAGCGCCGCCTGAGCGCTCGGGTGCAAATGCACTTCAGGTTGCTGCAACAGATACAGATTCGTTTCGCCAGATGGTTCCAAAAGCTCTGTCAATATCGGCAACGCCTGGCTGACCCCGTACCCGACATCGATCATGTTGCGGAACGGACCCTTCCGCCCTTTACCGCCCTTTCGGACTTGCAGCTGAAAGGGATCCCGGCCCGCAGT
>JAJEBU010000016.1 GCA_022822375.1 Dehalococcoidia bacterium | reverse complement strand
CCGATTCGGATCGTGCGGGAGAGCGTGGAGTCGGCCGGGGCCATCTGGGAGCACGCGCTGGTCACGATGTCGGAGGTTGGAGCAGGCTTTGCGATCAGTATCGTCTGCGCCATCGCGTTGGGCATGCTGCTGGACCTGTCGGCACCGATCCGGCGCGCGCTGTATCCGCTGATCGTCGCTTCTCAGACCGTGCCGATTCCCGTCGTTGCACCGCTGATGATTGTCTGGTTCGGTTTCGGCATCCTGCCCAAGATCATTGTGATCGGGCTGTTTACGTTCGTGCCGATTGTGCTCGGATTCGCCGCGGGATTGGCCTCGACGGAACGGCCCACGCTCGACCTGATGCGCACGCTCGGCGCGTCTCGCTGGCAGGTGTATCGCTACGTGAAGATTCCCGCCGCGCTGCCTGACCTGTTCACTGGACTGCGGATTGCCGCCATCTATGCGGTGTTGGGCGCGATCTTCGGCGAGCTCGCGGGCGCGACAGACGGTCTCGGTATCTTCCTCGAGCAATCGCGCTTGTCCTTCCGCACCGACCTCGTGTTCGGCGCCATCTTCGTCGTGGCGCTGCTCAGCTACCTGCTCTTCCTCGCCGTGGTGCTGCTCGAGCGGCGCGCGATTCCCTGGCGATTTCAGAGGCGGGAGACATGATCCTCCACCGCCTGATGTTGATCGCCGACACGGAAGGAACCAACGGCCGTCCGCTGCCAGAGGTCATCGTGCGTGCCGCCCACGGCGTCGGTGGGCAGCTGATCGTCCAGTTTCGTGATCGTCAGTTGCGCGATGCGGAGCTGATTCGCGTCATCCGCGCGGTGCAACGGAGAGTGCCGCCGAGCACGGTGCTGACGGTCAACAATCGCCCGGCATTGGCCCGAGCGTTGGAGATCGGTCTGCATCTGCCGGCGTCGCAGGAGGCGCCAGAGGTGCGTCCAGTCTTGCTGGGACGTTCGCTGCACGACGCGGAAGAGCTGCGCCGGGCCGTCGAGGATCGAGTCGACTACGGGGTGATCGGCACGGTCTTCGAAACGACGTCGCATCCCGGGCGCGTTGCCGCTGGTCTCGATCATCTGCGTGACCTGACCAGCCAGCTTGCGCCCATCCCGAGCTATGCAATCGGCGGCATCACGGCTGAGCGCGCCGCTGCGACGATCGAGGCCGGTGCCTGGGGCGTGGCTGTCCGCTCGGCGATTCTCTCAGCGGTCGACCCATCGGAGGCGGCGTACCAGCTGCACGGTAGCCTGCTCGGATGAGCACGTACTCCCAGCTCCGTGCGGTGATCGAGGGTGAGTCGCCGTCGAGCTTCACATCCGTGCAGCGCGCGCGATCAATGCTGCGCAATGGGCCGAACGCCCTCAACGAGCTCGAGGCTGACCTGCGTGGCGCCCTGTCCGATCCGTCAGATGTGTTGATCGATCGTCCCTCGCGCCTGCTGTACGCGACCGATGCGTCGCTCTACGAGATGGAGCCGGTCGCGGTTGTCTTTCCGCGCACGGCGTCCGACGCGGCCGCCGCGGTCGGCGCAGCCCGAGCGCACCACCTGCCGGTCCTGCCGCGCGGTGGCGGGACCAGCCTCGCCGGACAAGGGGTCAACCACGCGGTCGTGCTGGACTTCACGCGGCACATGGACGGCATCCTGGAGATCGACCCCCAGCGCCGACTCGCAAGAGTGCAGCCAGGCGTGGTGCTGTCGGAGCTGAACAAGGCCGCGCGCCGGTTCGGGCTGCATTATCCAATCGACCCGTCGACGGCCAATCGCGCGACGATTGGCGGTGGAATCGGCAACAACTCCTGCGGCACGCACAGCGGCCTGTACGGCAAGACAGTCGATGTCGTGGACGCGATGGACGTCATCCTCTCCGATGGCGAACAGCTGCAGTTCGACCAGCTGGACGCGCGGCGTCTGCGGGCGCGGATCGACGCGGGCGGTCGTGAAGGCCGCCTCTATCGAGACCTGCGCGAGCTGGCCGAGCGCGAGCGCGCCGAGATCGGCCAGCGCTTCCCTGACATCCCGCGCCGAGTCTCGGGCTACAACCTCGACACGCTGCTCGATCCGGACGGCGTCAACCTGTCGGAGCTGATCGTTGGCTCGGAGGGCACGCTCGCGGTGGTCACGGAGGCGACCGTTCAACTCGCGCCGCTGCCCGCGCGGCGCGGAATCCTCGCGGCGCACTTTCGCACGCTGAACGCCGCTGCCGAGGCCACGGTCGCTGCCAATCGGCATCGGCCTGCCGCCATCGAGCTGGTCGACGACATCATCATCGAGCGATGCCGCTCGAGCGTCGGCTACGCGCCGCTGGCGGCGTTCGTCGTGGGCGAGCCGGGCGCGATCCTGCTGATCGAGTGCTTTGCTGACAGCGATGCTGAACTCTCCGACCAGTTGTCAACCATCGAGTCGGACCTGCGATCGGCGGGGATGGGGTACGCCTTCGTCGCTGAAACGGATCCCGCCGCGCAAGCGCGGATGTGGCAGATGCGCCAAGCCGGGCTAGGGCTGCTGATGTCCATGCACGGCGACCCCAAGCCGGGCGCCTTTGTGGAAGACACGGCCGTCCCGCCCGAGCGGCTGCCGGAGTTCGTTGCCCGTTTCGACGCCGCGGTGCGCGCGAAGGGTCTGCGCGCCGGCTACTACGGACACGCCGCAGCCGGCTGCCTGCACATTCGACCGGTCGTCAATGTCAAGGATCCCGTCGGACTGGATCAAACCGAAGCGTTGGCCTCTGAAATCGCGGACTTGGTTGTCGAGTTCGGCGGTTCGCTGTCCGGCGAGCACGGCGACGGCATCGTGCGCGGTGCGTTCATGGAGAAGATGTTCGGAGCGCGGCTGGTCGACGCCTTCCGTGAGACCAAGCAGATGTTCGATCCTGACGCGCTGCTCAATCCGGGCAAGATCATCGATACGCCGCCCTTCCGCGACAACCTCCGCCTGAGCCCGCACACGGTCAACCATGATCCGCCAGGCTGGCTCGACTTCCGTTCTGAGGGAGGGCTCGCGCGCGCCGCCGAGATGTGCAACGGACAAGGCGCTTGCCGCAAGTTTGACGGCGGCATGTGTCCATCGTTCCAGGTCACACTCGACGAGGAACACTCCACACGTGGACGCGCCAACCTGCTGCGCCAGGTGCTCAACGGTGCGATGCCGCTTGAAGAGCTCTCCGGCGACCGCCTGCATAGCGCGCTCGACCTCTGTGTCGAATGCAAGGCGTGCAAGGCCGAGTGCCCCTCGGGCGTCGACCTTGCCAAGATCAAGGTCGAAGTGCTCGCGCATCGCCACCGAGACCGCGGTGTCCCGCTGAGAGATCGGCTGTTCGCCAGGTTGCCGACGCTGCTGCAACTTGGCTCGTTCGTTCCGCGTGCGGCCAATGCCGTGGCATCAATCCCCCTGTCACGCCGGGCGATCCGCCGGGTCGGCATACACGAGCATCGTCCGCTGCCCAGACTGGCCCCGCAGTCCTTTGATCGCTGGTTCCGCCGACACACGGCGCCCGCGCCCGTTCGCGGTGACGTGATCCTCTTTGACGACACCTTCACGAACTACGTACATCCCGAAGTGGGCGTTGCGGCGACTCGGATCATTGAGGCGCTGGGATATCGGCCGGTGCGGATTGCGGAGCGAGGATGTTGCGGACGCCCCGCAATCTCCAAGGGCATGCTCGACCGCGCCAGCGGCTTGGCGCGTCGGAATGTGGACGCGCTGGCCGCGGCCGCCGCGGCTGGTACGCCGATCGTTGGCCTCGAGCCGTCCTGCCTGCTGACGTTGCGCGACGAGTACCCGTTGCTCTTGAGAGATGAAGCAGCCGCAACCGTCGCGTCGCAGGCGCTGCTGTTTGACGAGTGGCTCGAGCGCGAGCTCGGCCGCGGCGAAGCGCCAGACATCTTCGAGGCGCATGCGACGGATCGCGGCGATCTGCTGCTCCACACGCATTGCCACCAGAAAGCGTTGGCCGGATTCGAGCAGACGGTCGAGGTGCTCCGACGGGCTGGCTATCGACCTCGGCACATCGACAGTGGGTGCTGCGGGATGGCCGGCTCGTTCGGCTTCGAGGCGGAGCACTATGAGATTTCGCGGCGGATGGGCGAGCTGCGGCTGTTTCCCGCGATTCGCGAGTCGTCGGATACGCCGGTGGCGGTGACCGGAGTCTCTTGCCGACAGCAGATCGGCCACTTCACCGATCGGCGCCCGCGCCACGTGGTGGAGTATCTGGCCGACGCGCTGGA
>JAJEBU010000157.1 GCA_022822375.1 Dehalococcoidia bacterium | reverse complement strand
CCCCCCCCCGCTAGTTCTGAAACTTGGAGATGACAGGATCGGCTCATTGCTCGACTGCACTGCATTAGGCCTAGAGGCATGGAGAGTTGTCGGCATTTCCGACCACGATCTGACTTACGTAGCCCTCAGGCTCACTAAGGGCCATCTGCATACTTCAATAGACGATCTCCAGGGGCTGCCTGTCCCGATCGCCCTAACAGCCAAACTAGGAAACGCAGGCCTCGTGCATCGAGCAATCGGTAGTCTATCGGCATCGAAGCCAGAGGGAGTGTTTGAAGTCCACCTGCCGCCCATTGCAGCTGTTCCCAGATATCCAACACTGTGGGCTCACAACAGAACAAAAGAGAGGCAACTTCAGGTGTTGCCTGATAGTGAGAGCCTAGCACGCTCTGGAAGGACAAAAGAGGCATCACGCATCTGGGCGACTGCGACACGCGCACACTACAACCGAGACCTCCAGTTCAACGCACAATCGATAATCGTCGGCATGACCGAGCGCAAATGCATAGGCGGCCGGGCTTGGCCGTCGGTCATTCTTCACAACGAGGAGCACGAGTATGCGTTCTCGCTATGGTGTAACTCGACGCTTGGCTTGTTACTTCACTGGTGGGTGTCCAACAAGACGCAGGCAGGCCGAGGCACGACGACCGTCACCGGCATTCCCAACATCCCGACCCTCGACACGCGTGCCCTCACCGATGAGCAGCATGCCGAGGCCAAGCGGCAGTTTGAGTTGCTCAAGGACGAGCGTTTTCTGCCCTTTGACCAGATTGATGACGACCCGGCGCGAGCCAAGCTTGACCGCGCGATCCTCGTCGATGTGCTGGGTCTGCCTGAGTCACTCGTCGAACCGGATGGCCCGATTGACCTGATCCGTCGCAAGCTGGCGCGAGAGCCGCAGATTCACGGCGGCAAGAAATCCAAAGTCGTCTTCACCGACGAGGGCGAGAAGTCGGTCAAGCGCGACGACCGCGGCTAGTACCACTTGGCCTTGTCGACGACGTTGGTGAACTCGCCTCCTTTCAGCAGCGCTTGTACGTTCTGCCTGACGAGGTCGAAGCGGCGTTGGTTGATGTTCTCTGCGTCGGCGACGGCGATGTGCGGGGTGATGATCACGTTCTCCATCGACCAGAGCGGATGACCCTCGGGCAGCGGTTCGATCTCGAATACGTCCAGTCCGGCGCCGGCGATCTCGCCGCGGTCCAGCGCGCCGACCAGGTCGTCGAGGCGGCAGGTCATGCCGCGTCCGATGTTGATGAAGTAGGCGCTCGGCTTCATCGCGCGGAAGCGTGCAGCGTTCCACATGAACTCGGTCTCGGGCGTGTGCGGGACGGTGGTGACGACGAAATCAGCCTCGGGCAGTCGGGCGTCGAGCTCTGACGGCGGGATGATCTCGCCGTCGATGTCGAACGCGGGGCGCGGATCGACTCCGATGATCGTGCAGCCAAAGGCCGCGCAGAGTCGCGCCGTCTCCGCGCCGATGCCGCCGACGCCGTTGATCAGCACGGTGGCTTGGCTGAGTTCGATGTAGGTGTTGCGGCGCGCGCGGCGCTCCCAGCGTCCGGCGGCCTGCGCTCGGGCGTAGTCGGGCAGGCCTCGGGCGAGGGCGAGCATGTACATGAGGATGTGCTGGGCGATGTGGTCGGAATAGATGCCGCGCGGGTTGCTGACGGTGACGGCATGTTCGGCGAGCTCCGGGTAGTACCAGCCGACGGGTGGTCCGGCGAACGGATTTTGCAGCAGCCGCAGCCGCTCGACCGTGGGCAAGAGGTCGGGCGGGACCCAACCGTAGACGCCGTCGGCGTCGATCAGCTCTTCGGCGGTGCGAGACTCGTCCTCCACGACGACCACGTCGAGCTGCGGGAACTCATCACGCAGCTGGCGCGCCCAGTCGCGGATCGCGTCGTCGATTGGCGGCAGCAGGACGTACTTGGTCATCGTTGGCTCATTCCATTACGCCGTCGACGGCTTTATTCCAGTACGCCGTCGACGGCTAGGCTGGCGATTTCGACGTCGTCCATCTGGAGCAGTTCGCGCAAGACTTGCTCGTTGTGCTCGCCGAGCGTGGGCGCGCGCTCGAGCAGGCGCGGCTGACGGTCGGCGAACTCCCACGGCGCGCCGTCGACCCAGATCTGGAATCCAGGCCGCGACGGCTGCTCGATCACCTGGTAATGATCGCGGAAATGTTCATCGACGTCCATCATGTCGGCGAGGTCCTCGACGGCGTTGGCGGCGATGCCGGCGTCTTGCATGGCCGTCGCGGCGTCCCATTTCGACCGCTGGGCGGTCCAGTCGGAAACGGCTGCGTCGATCTCGGACTGCCGCGCGCGTCGGGCGGGCAGGCTGCGCAGCGAGTGGTCGGAACCGAGGTTGTCCCGTCCGATCAGGGCGGCGAGCGCGGCCCATTGGTCGTCGGACTCCATCGCGATCGCGATCCACTGGTCGTCGCCGGCGGATGGATACACGCCGTGCGGGCACATGTTGGGGTCGTCGTTGCCCGTGCGTGGCAGGTCTTCTCCCAGCTGATCGAACTGCATCCACTGCGCGCCGAGCAGCGCCACCGTTGCGCTGAGCTGGCTGAGTTCGATCTCGCGCCCCAGGCCGGTCTGCTCGCGTGCTCGCAAGGCGGCGAGGACGGCGGTGACTCCCACATGCGGCGTGGTGAAGTCGGGATATGCGACGCCCATGCCGCGCGGCGGTTGATGGGGGAAGCCCATCAGGAAGTTCACGCCTGAGGCCGCCATCAGGAGGTTGCCGAGCGAGCGCAGCGGCCGCCACGGGCTCTCGCCGCCGACGCCGGGCAGGTGCAGCAGCACCAGGCGCGGATTGATGTCTCGCAGACGTTCCCACGTGAAGCCCATTCTGGCGAGCGAGCCGGCCGAGAAGTTGTTGACCAGCACGTCGGACTCCGCGACCAGCCGGCACAGCAGGTCCTTGCCGCGCGGATGCGCCAGATTGAGGGTGATCGAACGCTTGCCAGTGTTCGCGTCGTTGAAGAGGTCGGCCAGATCGGTGTGGAACTCGCCCTCGATGGGTTGGTTTCTGACTGGGTCCATTCTCAGACCTGAGGATTCCACCTTGATCACGTCCGCGCCAAAGTTGGCCAGCAGGCGCGTCGTGAGTGGACCGGCCGCCACCCAGGTCAGGTCGAGCACGCGAATGCCGTCAAGCGGGTTCTCGGGCATCGGCTGCGTTGGATCCAGATCGGGCCTATTGCGCGATTCGGGCGGCGGAGCGTCGTCATGCTCGCCCAGCGTGGGCGCGGGCCGCAGCGGCAGCGGCGATTGCACGGGGTCGAGGGCGCTGCGGGAGTAGCTCAGCGTCCGTTCGGCGGCGGGCACGCCGAGATCGAGGAACTGTCCCGAGTTGGGGTAGTGGTCGGTCTCGGCGAACTCGCTGAAGCTCAGTGTCGGCATCGCGGGGATGCCAGCAGCCCAGAGCCGCGAGAGCAGCTGGTTTCGCGGCCACGCCGCCGCAAGCTCGCGCGCCAGGTCCTGGAGGGGATTCTCCAGATACTGCCAGGCCGCGCGATCGCCTTGATGGATGACTTCCCAGTTTTCAGGGTCCAGACTGTGCGGCACGCCCGCGTCATCCAACATCTCAATGAACTCTGGCAGTCGATTGGGCGAGATGTTGCAGCCCATCCAACGCCCGTCCGCGCATCGAAAGACCTGCGACAGCGCCGGCCGGATCGGTCGCTCGCCGCGCCATCGCCACACATTGGGGTTCGACGTCTGCACGAGCTGGAACGATGTGGCTTTCTGCATCCCGATATCAATGTGGGTGCCGGGCTGACCTGGCGTTTGCTCGCGTCCATGCAGCGCGGTCATTGTGGCAGACACGGCCGTCAGGCCAGTCATCGTGTAGGCGGGCCAGGCGGCGCCGCGCACTGGTGGATCGGTCCGTTCGCCGCAGACCTGGAGGAGTCCGCCAGCAGCCGCGGCGGTCAGATCAGTCGCGCGCCAGTGTGCGTGAGGCCCGCGCTGCCCGTACGGAGACGCCGAGACGACGATCAGATGCGGATTTGCCGCTCGGAGCTCAGCAACCGGGAACTCGCCGGGCTGATGGGACTCGATCAAGACGTCTGCATCTGTAGCGAGTTGCAGCAGGCGGTCGCGCCCGCTGGGTGATCGCCAATCGAGGATGATCGAGCGCTTGTTCGCGTTGAAGTAGAGGTGCTGGAAGCTGAGCTCGGGTGACGGAACGTCGTCCAGGAACGGCGCAAGACGACGGATGTCCTGCCCGTCGTCCGGCTCGACCAGCGTCACGGCCGCGCCCAAATCGGCCAGCATGCGCCCAGCCAGGGCGGCGCGCTGGTCGGCGAGGTCCAGCACTCGAATGCCCTCAAGCGGCAGCGGCATGTGATTGCTCCATGTGTGATCGTTCGCAACCCAGCGAGTTGCCATGCTAGCGATCACCCGAGCGGCGCCTGGCCACCCGGGAGTCCTGCAGCCTCGGCGCATTACCCTCCACTCAACCACTCAGACTGAGCTGAGCCGCGAACGGAGCGTGATCATGGTGGAGTTTTGGACTTCGGGACGGGGACGGGCGACGAGTGATGATCCACATGTGTTCGACTCGGCCAAGCAGGCGGTGCGCGCCGAAGAGCTGGGCTACGACGGGATCACCTTCGTTGATAGTCAGAACCTGGCCTCCGATTGCTACATCGCAATGGCCGTCGCCGCGCATGCAACTGAGCGGATCAAGCTGGGCACTGGCGTCACCAACTCCTACACGCGCCATCCTGCGGTGACCGCATCGGCGATTGCGACCGTGCAGGCCGAGAGCCGCGGCCGGGCCTATCTGGGCATCGGACGCGGCGACTCGGCGCTGGCGCATCTTGGTCTAGCGCCGCATGCGGTACCGGCCTTCGAGCGCTATCTCGAGCAGCTGCAGGGCTACCTGCGCGACGATCCGGTGCCGTTCGGCGACACCGATGTCGATGCTCTGGGCCTCGCGGACACGCCCGAGGCCAGCCAGATTCGTTGGATCGGCGGTTGGTACGACAAGGTGCCAGTCGACGTCGCAGCCACCGGTCCGCGCGTGATCGCCGCTGCAGCGCGGCACGCCGACCAGGTGAGCCTCGCGGTCGGCGCCGACCCCGAACGGATTGCGTGGGGCATGGAGGTCGCCCGGTCAGCACGCGCGGAGGCTGGGTTGGATGCGGAAATCTCCTTCGCCGCCTACATTCCGACGGTGGTGCATAACGACCCGGAGGTCGCGCTGACGATTGGCTCGGCCGGACTGTCATTGTTCGCGCGCTTCTCCAACATGTACGGCGAGATTGTGGGACCGGTGAGTGACACGCAGCGCGAGGTGCTCACGAAGATTCACGACAGCTACGACATGCACCAGCACGCGCAGGCGGGCAGCGCGCAATCGGCGCAGGTCACACAGGAGTTTGCCGCTAGCTTCGGCGTCTTCGGCTCGTCCGACTACTGCATACAGCGTCTGGGCGAGTTGATCGAGCTCGGCGTCGAACGCTTTCTGATCGCCGGGACCACGCTCGATCCGAGTCATCCCTATGCCGAATGCAGCGAGACGTTCGTCAGCGACGTGGTCCCACAGCTGCGCTAGCGGCGCTCAGATCCGAATGACCAGCTTGCCCTTGACCTCACCAGAGTCGAAGTGCCGCAGTGCCTCAGCCGTCCCCTCGAGCGGGTAGGTTCGCTCGACCGCCGGCGTGATCTCCCCAGCAGTGATGCGGTCCGTCAGCCAGGTGAGGTCCTCTCGGTTCAGTTGGAACGTTTGGATCACATACGACCGCTGATCGAGACGGTTCGCGACCGGCAGTAACAGGCCGAACCGAACGATCTGCAGCGGTGGGCCGCCGGTCATCACGTAGACGCCATCGGGCGCCAGCGCTCGGCGCACGTCGGAGAAGCTTCGATGATTGGCGACATCGATGATCAGGTCGTACTGTTCACCGCGCCGCGAGTAGTCCTCACGTTGATAGTCGATCACCTCGTCCGCGCCCAGCGATTCGAGCAGCTGGTGCTTGCTCCCACGATCGATGCAGGTCACATGGGCGCCGAAGTGCTTGGCCACCTGCAACGCCAACGTCCCAGCCGCGCCTCCGGCACCATTGAGCAACACCCGATGTTCAGTCTGTAGCGGCCATCGTTCGCGCAGGCATCGCATGGCGAGCGATCCGGTCTGAGGCAGCGCCGCGGCGTGTTCAAAGCTGATCTCGGGAGGTTTGCGAACCATCGAGTCCGCCCGGCCGACCGCGTACTCGGCGAAGCCGCCCCACCCGCTGGTACTCAGGTCGCCGTAGATCTCATCGCCAATCTGAAACTCATCGACACCATCACCGACAGCCTCAACTGCGCCCGAGATTTCTGAGCCGAGCACCCGATGGCGAGGTCGGAAGGTCCCGAACATGAGCCGCTCGAAGAACGTGCCGGTGAGCAGATGCCAGTCCCACGAGTTGACCGCGCATGCGGCGACGCGAACCAGTACCTCCCCTGGACCTGGCGCTGGTTGATCAATCTCCGAAAGGCGGAGCTCGTCGGCCGAACCGTATCGGTCGTACGTCACGGCCCTCATCGGCGACTTGCGTCCGAAGCGGCCTCGTCGAGGAAGCGCAGCATGATCTCCGCGGTCGCTTCGGGCTGCTCTTGCTGGACCCAGTGACCTGCGCCGTCGACGAGGTGCCGGCCGAGCAGCGTCGTGCAGGCCTCGGCCATGCGGTCGAAGGCGCCCGGCGACTGGTAGACGCCCCAATCGGACGCGCCGCCGATGAACGCAGCGGGCACATCAATCGTGCGACCGTGGAACATCTGCAGCTGTGCGACGCAGGCCGGATCGCGCGTCGCGCGGTACCAGTTCAGCCCGCCCTGGAAGCCGTTGCGCCCATATTCCTCGGCGTAGACGGCGAGTTCGGCCTCCGAGAGCCAAGCGCTGGTTGCGACCTGCTCCGCCGACGGCATCTCGTGGGCGACCGTTTCTGGCATCGTCTCAGCCAGGTCCATGACGTAGTAGGTGGGGAGCTTGGCGAGTTCGGTGGCTGTCCAGCCTGACAGCGGATGCGGCTGATTCTGGGTCCAGTCGGCGCTCTTGTGGTGGTAGTAGGCGCGGAGGAAGTCGTGCACGCCTTGCGGAGCGCCCGCCATGTCGGCGTTGGCAGGCCGCGTGCAGTAGTAGAGCTGGTAGTGCTTGCGCGGCCGATCGAGCGCGGCGAGATCGTCCGCGATGCTCGCCGAGCCGGCTGCGCCAGAGCCTCGCACCTCGCCCGAGGTCAGGCTCGGCGGTCCGCCGAAGGGTCCGCTCATGGTGATGACCGAGCCAAAGATATCGGGGCGAATCAACGCGCAGTAGGCGGCCACGGGCGATCCGAAGTCGTGACCGAACACGCCGTCCACCGTGTCCCATCCGAGCGCGCTGACCAGTCCAACCGCATCGCGGGCGAGATTGAGCATCCCGAACTCGCGCAGGTCGATGTCATACTCCGCGGTGCCGCCGCTGGTGCGTCCGTAGCCGCGCTGGTCGGGCGCGACGACGTGGAATCCTGCATCGGCAAGCAAGGGCATCACCTTGCGCCAGCTGTAGGCCAGCTCTGGGAAGCCGTGCAGGAGGAGGATGCGCGGCCGGTCAGCGCCGTCCCAGCCGGCCTCGAGCAGATGGATGTTCAATCCGTTGACATCCTCGACGAACCGAGAGCGAATGGAATCGTCCAGCGTTCCCTCGCCGTACCCGTTCAGCTGGGACATTGGGGAACTCCTATCGGCCCTTGAACTGCGGTGTTCGCTTTTCCATGAAGGCTTTGGGGCCCTCGATGGCGTCCTCAGAGCCGAAGGCTCGTGCGCCGAGCAGCGATTCCATACTCCAGGCTTGCTCCCATGACATGCCCATCGCACCGCGCACGGCGATCTCTTTGGCCGTGCGGACGGCGAGCGGACCGTTGCGACAGATGAGATCGGCGATGCCATTGGCGGTCGACATCAACTCATCCAGGGGGACGACCCGGTTGATCAATCCACAGTGCAGCGCTTCCTGGGCGCTGAGCCGGCGGCCGGTCAGCAACAGTTCCATGGCCCAGGCCCAGGGAATCTGGCGGGGAAGTCGGATGTGTGCGCCTTGATCGGGCACGATTCCCCAGCGCACCTCCTGCAGGCCAAACTCCGCATGCTCAGCGGCGACGCGGATGTCGGTGCCCAGCATGTACTCCAGTCCGCCGGCGATGCAGTAGCCGTTGACCGCTGAGATGACGGGCTTGAAGACATGATGCAGGTTGCGCGTATCCTGCACGCGCAGCGGGTTGTCGCGCGCACCGGCGGACTTGGCGGGAATGGTGCTGCCGAGGTCGGCGCCGGCGCAGAACGCTCGCTCGCCCGCTCCGGTCAGGATCGCGACCCACATATCGGGGTCGCTGTTGAAATCCTCGGTCGCGTCGCGCAACAGCTGCAACAGCTCTCGCGACATCGCATTCATTCGCTCCGGCCGATTGAAGGTGATCACGCAGCGATGCGCGGCGGGATCCTTCTCATAGATCAGCGGCAAATCGGACTGGTCGGCTTGGACAGACATGGGCGGCCTCCTTCAGCGCAGAATACGCTTGACGCCGGCGCCGCGGGGGCGTCGTGCGAAGGGAACTCCCATGCGTGCCGCGTTGCTGGCCTTCATGCTGCTGCCTGCGTTGCTCCTGCTGGCCGCTGCGTGTGACGGGAGCGAGGCGACTGATTCGGCAGATGCGCCGTTCGATCCCGACGCTGCCGACCTCGAACAGCTCGTGTATTGGGGACCGCACGATGGCTCCGTGCACTCGTACCACGTGCCGCGCAATCGCCAGGTGTTGTTTGACCAGCTGCTTGGCTCGGACTCACCGGGCGCGGCCAAGTACGTGATCGAGCTGGCGGTGTTTCCCAGCCCGTACTGGGACCAAGTGATGAAGCACCTGATGGAGCGCTTCGATGCGCCGCACCGATCAGCCTTCGAGTATCCACAACTCTGGAACTTTCACGAGTCGGACTCAGCGACGCCTGCATATCTGCGGTTCAAGCAGGCGCTCTACGCCGCGCAGCTACCTGAGATCGCCGCGTTCCTCGACCCGCTCGCAGAGCGGACGATCGACGCCCGCGAGGTCGTCTGGGGAGGCGTCGTCGTCGACGGCATTCCACCGCTGGAATCGCCGCGCCACGTGCGGCCCGAGGCAGCGGCAGACTGGATCAACGGCAGCGATTTGGTCGTGGGAGCGGAAGTCAACGGCGACGCGCGGGCGTATCCGATGCGAATCATCGCCTGGCACGAGATGGTCAACGACACGATTGGCGGCGTGCCGGTGTCGTTGGCGTATTGCACGTTGTGCGGTTCAGCCATCCTCTATGACGGTCGAGTCGGCGGCGAGGTCTATCGCTTCGGCACAAGTGGATTGCTCTACCGCTCGAACAAACTGATGTACGACCGCAACACGCGTACGCTCTGGAATCAGTTCAGCGGCAAGCCGGCCTGGGGGGCGCTCGTTGGCGAGGGGATTCGACTGGCGGTGCTGCCAGTGATGGTCACGACGTGGAGCGATTGGGTCGCGCAACACCCGGACACCACAGTGTTAGACATCAACACCGGCTTCATCCGAGACTATGGCCCGGGCGTTGCGTACGACGACTACTTCAAAAGTCCAGACACCTGGTTCGTCGTGCCTGTGGTGGATGATCGGCTCGCGCAGAAGGACGACGTCTTCGCTGTCCGAGTCGGCGAGTCGCTGACCGCGTACCCAATCGAGCTGCTGGCTGAGCGGGTGCTCGTCCTCGACGAGGTCGGCGGACTGTCAATCGTGGTAGTCGCAACGGCCGACGGCGAGGGCGGTCGAGCGTTCGAGGCCGGCGATGTCGAGTTCGCCTCTGCCGATGCCATTGCGGGCACGCTCACCGACGCAGGCGGGAACACCTGGACGATCTCGGAGGACGCGCTGATTGGCCCGGAGGGCGCGTCACTGCCAAGGGTCGGCGGGCACAACGCCTACTGGTTCGCGGTGGCGAATCTGACGGACAACGGCCAGCTCTGGGAGGGGTGATGGTTACCACTGCCGACGGTCGATGATGTCGTGGCGGCAGTTGTTGCGGAAGACGATGGTGTCGCCGTTGCGCTCGAAGGTCACCCGGCTTGATCTGTCAACGTACGCTTCCCAGACTCCTCTGGCGCCCCTGATCCTGTGAATGTTCAAGGCGTTGCTTTCTGGGTCGATTATGACGCGGACGACCGTCTCTTCAACACGTTCCGCTAGCTGTGGGCGTCGCTGCCACTTCCGCTTGAGAGAGCGCTGGAAGCGAGTGGTGTACTTGACCCTCGGCTTCACTCCCTGAGTCCCCGAAGGTGTTCAATCGCCTCATCTGCTGAGTCAAATTCACTGAAGCGCCCGAGCCGGATGTCCTCGTCAGCTTCGCGCTCGCCCTGCTGCCACTCCTCGGTCCAGAAGTAGGTCTGATCGGGCTCAGCGTCGAACACTCCATCGAGCCGCGTGATGTGGAAGTTGCTGCTGGCACACTCCACCCGCGTCTCACGCTGATTGAACACCGAGCCGGTCTCTCGACGGTCTCGAATCTCAGTTGTCATCGGCCTCCCCCTCTCCGAGTGGCATGGACTCCACCTCCAAGGATACCTGTCCCTTATCGTCGTCACTTACCAGAATGTGAAACGCGTATCTGCCCGGTGACGGAAAGCTCATGTTGGGCAGGTTGAAGATCAGCTGGAACTGGGATGTCGAACCAGGAGTGAGAGACTCGCCGACATCAAGCTGGCCGGCAATCTCCCCGAGCTGACCGCCATCTGCATCCAGAATGCGAATCGCCAGATCGCGGCTCTTACCGACTTCGGCTGGGCTGGCCGACAGACGAAGCACCAGAGACATCGCCGGATGAACCACGGGGAACTCACGAGCAGCGATGCGATCGAACGTCCCGAGGATGTTCAGCTTGCCCTCTGCGGTGGTGTTGGCCGCATCGCAGAGCAGGGCGAGGGTGACATCCATGGTGCTTCTCCGCTCGCCCGCTCTCGAAGTCAGATGGGCCTTAGCTCCGCGGCAGCCCCAGACCGCGCGTTGCGATGATGTTGCGCTGGATCTCGTTGGTGCCGGAGTAGATCGTGCTGGGCACGGCAAGCAGGTACTGCTCGGGCATGTCGCCCCGCCACGGCGCCGTCGGCTCCTCGGGAATCAGCTGGCCCGAGAGGCCGAACATCTTGATCCCGTAGTTGTAGATCTTCTGGCCCAGCTCGGACTGGAAGATCTTGATCACCGAGGCCTCGTAGTTGGGCACGTTGCCGGTGGCCTGGATGTGCCCGATGCGGTAGCCGAGATACTTGGCCACGTTGTTGCTGATCACCAGGTCGGAGAGACCGAGCCGGTAGCGGTCACGGTCCTCGGCGGAGCCGTTCTGCAGCTCTTCGGTCATGCCCTCGAGGGTCTTGCGCTGACCGGCGGTCGTGCTGATGCCCGAGCGCTCGAAGTCGAGCAGGGTCATGCCCACGTACCAGCCGCGATTCTCCTCGCCGATGCGATTCTTGGCGGGCACGCGGACATCCTCGAAGAAGACCTCGTTGAAGTGATGGCGGCCGGCCATGTTGATCAGCGGTCGGACCGAGAGGCCGGGCGTGTTCTTGATGTCGTCGATCAGGAGGAAGGAAATGCCACGGTGCTTGGGTGCATCGGGGTCGGTGCGGACGAGGCAGAACATCTGGTTGGCGCGGTGACCGCCCGAGGTCCAGATTTTCTGACCGTTGATGATGTAGTCATCGCCGTCGCGGACGGCGCGCGTCTGCAGCGAGGCGAGGTCGGAGCCGGAACCGGGCTCGGAGTAGCCCTGACACCAGATGTGCTCGCCGGAGGTGATCTTGGGCAGGTACTCAGCCTTTTGCTCGTCGGAGCCGTGGATGATCAGGGTCGGGCCGATCATGCCGACGCCGAAGCCGCGCGTGCCGGTGTCGGGCGCGCCGTGATAGCCGAACTCTTCGTTGAACACGATCTGCTCGTAGATCGAAGCGCCGAGGCCGCCGTATTCCTTGGGCCAGGCGGGAGCGATCCAGCCGCGGTCAGCGAGCTTGCGATTGAAGTCGACGGCGTTGTCGAAGTCTTCGTCGTTCTCGCGGGCGCCGCCGGGGCCTTCGGCGGAGGCGGGCGCGGGGATGTTGTTGACGAGGAAGTCCCGCACCTCGGTGCGCAGGGTTTCCTCAGCCTCGGAGAATCGCAGTTCCATCTGTTCCCTCACTGACTTGGAGCGGTTGGCGACGAACGAGTGCTGGAGCGGGAGACGGGATTCGAACCCGCGACCCTCTGCTTGGGAAGCAGATGCTCTACCACTGAGCTACTCCCGCAGCATCCGCCGCGACGTACATGGTCTCTTGCATCGTACACGCATCTTGTGAGTTGACAGGGCGCTGCCGCGTCAGAGGCGGGAGGCGTCGTCGAGCAGCCGCAGCAGGAACCCGCCGACGACCGCGGCTCCCACGACGGCGATGCACGCGATACTCACTGCCGATGCGTTTCTGACCACGAGCGAGACGGCGTCGGCGGCGACGAGCCAGAGCTCGGCCGCAAACGGATCGGTTGTATCGCTGGCGCGTCCGAGGAAGCTGGAACGGGCGATGGCTCCCAGCAACCAGACCGCAAGCGCACCGATCCCGAGTGTCGCGGCGGGCGCCGAGTAGCGTCCGAGCCCGCGGCTCTGCGACGCCGCGGCGGCCGCCAGCAGCAGCGCAACTGCGCCAGAGATCAGCACGGCGATCAGCGCCGCGGTGCGGCTGTCTGCCGCCAGACGGTCGATTGCCGCGTCCACGAGGCCGAGTTCGGTGAGCAGGCGGTCCGTTTGAGGCGACTCTGAGAGGACCTGGAGTCCATCGGCGTAGACGAGCTCGACGGTCGTCGAGCGAATGGCGTCGGCAACGGCGGCGGGTCCGTCCGCGAGGGCGTCGGGCTCGAGCTCGAGCGCGATGGGGTAACCCTCAAGCGGGATGGCCATGCCGGACGCCGCGGCCGCCTCCAACGCGGGCCAGGCGTACTCGACGTAGGCATCGATCTGCAGCAGCGCTTCGACGGACCGGTCGAGCAGGGGCAGCGCGGCCGTCCGCGACGTCAGCTGCACCGCCGACAGCGCAATCAAGGCGACGGCCGCAGCGAAGGCTCCGCAGATCACGAGCAGCACCAGCGGCCAGTTCCAGTCGCGCTGGTCATGGCGGCGATGGTCTGGCAGCCGAAGCGGATGCGCGGCGGCAACTCGCTCTGTCACGGTGCGGAGATTTCAATCAGTAGCGAGCCGGACAACATATCGGGCAGGCTACGGCCCTGCCGATCGATCCACGGCCACCACATGCCGATCCCGAGGCACAGCAGCGACGGCCACCACATGAATCCACGGATGACGAAGCTGCGCGGCCCGCTGCGCAGCTCCTGCAGTCTCAACAGCCGCGACCCCAGCGTGCGCGCTCCCAAGCCGGCGTACAGCGAGGAGAGCACGAACCAGAGCAGCGCGATGGCATAGCCGACTGCCCACTCTGCGGCGCTGGGGTCGCGTTCCAACGGGTCCACCTGCAACAGCATCGCAGCGGTGGCCATGACCAGGCAGACCGCGCTGAACAAGCCAATCACGACTAGGTCGATCGCCGCGGCGACCAGCCGCGCTTCGCGGCGGACGATGGGGATGTAGAGCGGTTCAGCGGCGCCGGCGGGCATCGGTGCCGTTGAGCGTAGCATCGACGGCATGGCACGACTTTGGTTCACGCGCACACAGGCGGTCGCCGTGATCGCGGTGATCGGCGCGGTGATCATCGCTGCTGCCGTCTACCAGTTCGCGATCGTGGTGCGCGATGCGACGCAGTCGCTGGCGAATCAGCATCTCACTGACACGATCAACGAAGCCACCGACGGCCAACGATTCTCACTCCTGGACTACGAGCTGTCGCATCTGCCCAACCGCTGGTTGGGCGCGGCGGCGCGGCTGTTGGGCGCGGAGCCAATGAATGAGCACGAGGCGCTGGCGCGTTGGTTCGGCGACGCTGATCCTGCGGCACGAAAGGCGGCTGAATGGCATCTGGAGCGTCGGATTGCCGACGCGGCGTCGGAGCTGGAGTTACACACACCGCTGCCGCTGTTTGGCGGCGTGCGATTGGTCTGGCCGCCTGTGGATGTGGATCTGAGCCCGCCGTTGGCCGTCCTCACGGTGTCTCGTCGCGATGAAGTGCGGCTGTTGGGCACGGTCCTGCTCGACGCGGTTCCTGAAACTGACCGCATCACTGCGATGGAATCACTGGTTGAGGCAGACGGCGAGCATTCGGCCTGGGTGCAATCGGTCGGCGGAGTGGCCTTGTACCCGGCGCAGATCATCGAGGGGCGCGGATTCGAGTCCACGCTCGACATCGTGGCGCACGAATGGGTGCATCACTATCTCGTCTTCCACCGGCTGGGACTGGCCTACGGCGCCAATGAGGACATGCGCACGATCAACGAGACGGTCGCCGACATCGCCGGCGACGAGATCACAGCCGCAGCAATGATTGACGCGGCGTACGACGATCCGCCGCCCAGCGATGCCGCGCTGCGCTGGCAGGACATTCGCTCGGAGACTGACCCGATCCTGCGCGAGCTGAGGATTGACGTCGACGCACTGCTTGAGGGCGGACTCGTGGACGAGGCGGAGGCGCTGATGAGCGAGGTGCGGCTGGAGCTGATCGCGCGCGGTCGGCCGTATCGACGAATCAATCAGGCGTTCCTGGCCTTTCGCGGGGGATACGCGGCCAACGCGTCGTCAGCGAGCGAATGGGGCGGACGCCTCTTCGCGCTGCGCGCACAATCGCCATCGCTGGCGCAGTTCATGATCGACATTCGCGGCATCGGATCGGCCCGCGAGGCAGACGCGCTGCTGCCGGCGGCCAGATGATCAGGGCGCAGCATCCGAGACGCTGTCCTCGAACGGCAGCGCAACGACGATCTCATGCACGATGGGACCGTAGTAGGCGTCCTCGACGATCAGCCGCAGTCGGTAGTCGCCGCCGGGCGCGTCGCGGCTATCCCAGCGGGCGAGCACACCGCCCTCGACCGCTGTGTCCCCCTCGGCGATCTCGATCGATTCCTCCGAGCCGAGTAGCTGAGCCGTCAGACGCCAGCGCTGCATCTCGGCGCTGTCGGCGCGGCCGCTGATCAGGATGCGGCCGCGCTCAATCTTGGCCTCGTGCTCGGGCGTGTCGAGCCGCACTGGCGCGAGCGCCTCGTCCAGCGTGCCCGGTTGCAGATAGGCGACGCGATTGCTGCGCAACCAGCCGACCACGTCGGGATCGAGCGCTGTTGCGCCAGTCAGTGCTCCAATCCGCGCGATCGTTGGCGGCTCCAGCCAGACGCCGTCGGCGCGGAACGCGTCGGGCGTGTCCTGAGTGGCGCGCTGCAGGGTGCGGCGATCGACTTCGACCTCGGTGCAAATGCCGTTGTCGACCGATGGGGCCACGCGGATCGACGCGAACAGCTCCTCACGCGGAGTCGTGCATGGATTGCGCAGTTCGACGTCCGCCGTCGCCGCGCTGAGCGGCGTGACGGACGGGGTGTAGACGTCGGCACGGTAGATGCCATCGGGCTCGGTGAAGTCCGGCACGTCGGCGCCCTCATGGGCGATGCGCATGACGTTGCTCCAGATGACGCCTGCGGTGCGCACGCTCGAACCGCCGGTCATCGGCGACTCGTCGGCGTTGCCGATCCAGACGCCGAGCGCGAGTTGCGGCGAGTAGCCCATCGTCCAGTAATCGCGGCGAACGTCGTCTTGACCGGGGTCGCCGGCGGTGCCGGTCTTGGCGGCCGCGGGGAAGTCCAGCGCCAGCGGACTGTTCAGTCCGTAGAGCAGCGAGCGGGCGTGGTTGTCCGAAAGAATGTCGGTGACCTGGTGGACCTGCGTCGGTCGAGCGACCGCGCGCACGTCGGGCTCGCCGGTGGATGACCACTCATAGAGCAGCCGGCCTTCGGCGTCGCGAATCTCGAGCACGGCGACGGGATCGAGGTCGCGGAATCCCGGCGGGAGCGTCAGGACGGTCGGCTGACCCATCATCTCGCCCAGATTGGCCAGGGTTGCGTAGGCGAAGGTCAGGTCGAGCAGCGACACGTCTCCGCCGCCGAGCGTGATCGACGGGCCGTAGTTGCCGGGATCGTGCATCGTGGTGATCCCCAGCTCGTGCAGGGTGTCGAGCAGGGCGGCCGTGCCGATCTGTTCGGCGAGCGTGAAGGCGGGAACGTTCATCGAGTTAGCGAGCGCGCTGCGGACGCTGACCGGTCCGCGAAACACGCCGTCGAAGTTGACCGGTGAGAATTCCGTGCCGTCGACCTCGGTGTAGGTCGTCGGCACGTCCCAGATGACCGTGGCGGGATGCCAGGCACGCGGATCGATCTGGAAGGCGGCCAGGTAGGCCAACGGCTTGAGCGCCGAGCCGGGCGAGTGTGTCGCCGTGGCCAGGTTGACCTGTCCATCGATGTCGTCATCGAAGAAGTCGCGGCTGCCGACCATCGCGAGCAGATGTCCGCTGGACGGGTCGATCGCGACCAGCGCGCCGTTGTGGGCGCCGGTCTCGTCCTCGAAGCCGTCGATTGCTGATCGCAGCTCGGCCTCGGCGCGCGTCTGCAGGTCGAAATCGAGCGCGGTGACGATCCGCAGGCCGCCATTGTTCATCAGGTTGTCGCAGCCACCCGCTCCGGCGGGCGGGACGAAGCGCTCGAGGCGGCAGAGCGCTTCCACCTGTTCTCGGACGTAGATCACATAGTGCGGCGCCTGGATTTCGAACTCGGCGGAGTCGAAGACTAAATCATCCGACCAGGCGGCCGCGGCTTCGGCGCGGCTGATGTAGCCATGCCGCTCCATCAGCGAAAGCACTTGCCACTGCCGCTGCTTCGCGCCGTCGGGGTTGACCAGCGGGTTGTAGAGCGATGGCGCCTGCGGGAGACCAGCGAGCAGCGCCGACTCGGCCAGCGAGAGTTCGGCCGGCGGCTTGCCAAAGTAGCGTTGTGCCGCCGCACCGATGCCGTAGCTGAAGTTACCGTAGTAGATCGAGTTGAGATACCACTCGAGGATTTGCTCCTTGCTGTACTGGTCGGTGAGTTCGACGGCGAGGATGGTTTCCTTGACCTTGCCGCGCACGCGGTTGAGGGTGCGGCCGGAGCGTTCTTCGGGTGGAATGAGCACGTTCTTGACCAGCTGTTGGGTGATCGACGATCCGCCGGAGCCGCCGAGGAAGTCGGAGCTGCCAATGCCGAAGTTCTCCCAGGCGGCGCGCATCAGCCCGCGCAGGTTGATGCCCTGGTTTTCCCAGAACGTGGAGTCCTCTGTGGCCACGGTGGCGTCGATGATGTGCTGCGCGACGCCGTGCAGCCGCACCGGTGCGCGCAGACCGTCGTGCGGACGGGCGTACTCGAAGAGCAGCGTGCCCTCGTCGCCGTCCCGATCGAAGATGCGGCTGCTGCCGAGCAGCAGCTGGGTGTCCTCGATCTCGTCGGGCGGGGCGAGATCGTCGGCGAAGTCGGTGTAGATCAGCCAGGCAGCGCCGGCGGCGGCGCCGAACAGGACGACCGGCAGCGCGACACCGATTGCTAGCGCGAGCATCCAGCCGGTCATTCGCACACCGCCGCCGCGACGGGTACTGCGACGCGAACGCACCGCTAATCTCGCAGCCAGGCTCAATCGCCGTTCAGAGTTCATGGCATCTACACACTATGTCGCGGGCCGTCTGCGGCGCAGGCATTCTGCTGACGGCGCAGGCGCGATAGGCTGAATTTCACCGACCATTGACACGGAATCCCACGATGTCCAACTCCGCAGAGCCAAGCACGTTCAGCAGCGACCAGGTGCGGCGCTTGGCGTCGCTGGTTCGTATTGATTTGACGCCAGAAGAGGTCGAAGAGTTCCGCACCGAGCTGGCCAGCATCCTCTCGCACATTGATGCGCTGTCGGAGATTGACACTGACGGCGTACCGCCAACCAACAACGGGGCCGACCTGCTCAACGTCCAGGCGGTGGACGCGTCGCGGCCCGCGCTGCCGCGCGACACGGTGCTCGCCAATGCGCCGCAGCGCGAGGACGAGTACTTCCGCGTACACGCCGTGCTCGATCAGTCATGACGGCGAACACGCCCGAGGGCGGCGCGCTGCACGATCTGACGCTCGCCGAGGCGCGCCAGCGTCTGCTGGACGGCGATCTCACCTCGCGGAGTCTGACGCAGGCGCATCTGGACCGCATCGCGCAGACCGAGCCGAGCGTCGGTGCGTTCATCACGGTCACGGCTGACGAGGCGCTCGAGCAAGCGGACGCGGCCGACGCATTGATCGCGTCGGGCGACATCCCGTCGCCGCTGACTGGACTGCCGATCGCGCTGAAGGACGTGTTGATGACGCAGGGCACACGTACGACGGCGGGGTCGCGCATGCTCGATTCGCTGATTCCGCCGTATGACGCGACTGTCGTGTCCAGGCTGCGGGCGGCCGGCGCGGTTTCGCTGGGCAAGACCAACATGGACGAGTTCGCGATGGGATCGTCGACCGAGCACTCGGCCTGGCATCCGACATCGAATCCGTGGGACCTTGAACGGGTGCCGGGCGGATCGTCGGGCGGATCGGCGGCGGCGGTGGCGGCACGGCAGTGCCTCGGATCGCTGGGCTCGGACACTGGTGGATCGATTCGCCAGCCGGCGTCGTTCTGCGGCGTGGTCGGGCTGAAGCCGACCTATGGCCGGGTCTCGCGCTATGGACTGATCGCCTTTGCCAGCTCGCTGGACCAGATTGGCCCGTTCACGCGCACCGTCGAGGACGCGGCGCTGCTGCTGCAGGAGATCGCCGGTCCCGACCCGCTCGATTCCACCTGCTACGACGTACCGGTCCCTGACTTCATGGGCCAGATCGAGCGCGGCCTGGACGGACTCCGGATCGCGGCGCCGCAGGAGTTCTTCTCGGACGGCATGGACGACGACGTCGCCGAAGCGATGGAGACCGCGCTGGAACTGCTCGCGTCCAACGGCGCGGAGATCGACCGCACGCCGAGGATGCCGTCCCTGCCGATGGCGCTGCCCGTCTACTACATCCTCGCGCCGTCGGAGTGCTCCGCGAACCTGGCGAGGTTCGACGGTGTGAAGTACGGCTACGGCGCGCGAGGCGGGGAGTCGATGTGGTCCGACATGGAGGCGACCAGGGGGCACGGATTCGGCCGCGAGGTCAAGCGGCGTATCTTGCTGGGCGCATACGCGCTGTCGGCGGGCTACTACGACGCCTACTACCTGCAAGCGCAGAAGGTGCGCACGCTGATCCGGCGCGAGTTTGACCGCGTCTTTGCCGAGCACGACCTGATCGTTGCGCCGACCGCGCCGACGGTCGCCTTCAAGCGCGGCGCGATCACTGACCCGTACCAGATGTATCTGAATGACATCTTCACGATCCCGGCCAACATCGCGGGCTTGCCAGCGATCTCGGTACCAGGCGGCTTTGGGGCGGACGGCATGCCCGTCGGCCTACAGCTGGTGGGACCGCGGCTCGACGAGGCGACTGTCCTGCAGGTTGCGAGCGCCTACGAGCGGCTCGCCGGCTGGTCCACCGCTCCCGATGGCTGACGCGGCTCGTGAGTGATGTTGACTGAACGTAACCGCTGGCGGATTGCTCTCTGGTTCTCTGGTCGAGCGCTGACAGAAGCGGGCAGCTGGCATAGAGTGCAATTCTGATGACATCGCTGCTGGAACAGGTGCTGCGCGAGCTGACGCGCGACGCACGGCTCTCGGCCGCCGAGATCGCCTCGACGCTGGACGCAGACGAGGCGGAGGTCGCGGCCGCGCTCGCCGAGGCCGAAGAGCGCAACATCATCCTGGGCCGCGGCGCCAAGATCAACTGGGAGACGCTGGGCCTCTCGACCGTCTACGCGGTCGTGGAGGTGACCGTTGAGCCGCAGCCCAACGTCGGTTACAACTCGGTCGCGCGGCGAATCGCGCGCTTCGACGAGGTGCAAACGGTTTACTTCGTCTCGGGCGCGTACGATCTGCTGGTCATGATCGCCGCCGACAACATGCGCGGCATCTCTGACTTTGTCGGCGAGCGACTGGCCACGATGTCCGGTGTCAAGGGCACCACGACGCGCGTGCTCATGCGCCGCTACAAGGAAGACGGCGTCTACATCGACTCTGACCTGCAAGGCGAACGCCAGCGGGTTGTGTTTTAGCCAGACGCAGAGGCCAAGCGGAGAGACCGAGCGAGCCATGCCGATCGCATCCAACGACCGCCGATTCGCCGACCGTGAACGTTCCGATGCGCGACAGGCGGCGGGATCGCGAACGGCAGACGACCAGGCGGCGGTCCGGATCGCTCAGCGGTTGCAGGATGTGCCTGGTTCGGGGATCCGGCGCTTCTTCGACATCATCGCCTCGATGGATCACGTCATTTCGCTGGGCGTGGGCGAACCCGACTTCGTGACACCTTGGCCGATTGCCGAGGCGGCGATTCGCGCGATCGAGCAAGGTCACACCCACTACACCTCAAACCTGGGCCTGCTCGAACTGCGCGAGGCGATTAGCGCCGAGCAGTACCGCCGCTACGGCGTCGAGTGGGATCCGCACGAGGAGATGCTGATCACGACGGGCGTCTCTGAGGCACTGGATCTGGCCGCGCGGGCGATCATCAATCCGGGCGACGAAGTGATCGTGTCCGATCCGTCGTACGCGGCGCACGCGCCGGTGATCGCGCTGGCCGGCGGGAAGCCGGTGCCGGTGGCCACATCCGCCGCGCAGGACTTCGCGGTCGATCCGGCACTGGTTGAGGCGGCGGTCACTCCGCGCACGACGGCCATCCTGATCGCGTCGCCGTCCAATCCCACGGGCACGGTGCTGGAACGTCCGACGCTGCAGGCTCTGGCCGAGATTGCACAGCGGCACGATCTGCTGGTGATTTCGGACGACATCTACGACCGTCTCGTGTACGGCGTCGAGCACACGCCGATGGCATCGCTCGCGGGCATGCGCGAGCGAACGATCAGCCTGGGCGGGTTCTCGAAGTCCCACGCGATGACCGGCTGGCGGGTCGGTTGGGCGGCCGCGCCGTCGGACCTGCTCGCCGGGATGCTGAAGATTCATCAGTACGCGATGATGTCGGCGCCGACCGTGGCACAGTATGCGGCGCTCGAAGCGGTCCGCGCCGGCGAGGAGTACGTCGTGCAGATGCGCGAAGAGTACGACCGCCGGCGGCTGTTGATGTGGCGTGGGTTCAATCAGCTGGGATTGTCCTGCGCGGAACCGCGCGGTGCCTTCTACGCCTTCCCGTCGGTCGCGCAGACGGGCTACGACGATGAGTCGTTCGCCGAGCAGCTGCTGATCCAGGAGCAGGTGGCGGTCGTGCCTGGATCGGCCTTTGGGGCGGCCGGCGCGGGACACGTGCGAGCCTGCTACGCGGCCAGCTACGAGGAGATTGAGGAAGCGCTGGAGCGCATCGGCCGCTTCCTGAGTCGGTCTCCAATGGCCAAGTAGTCCCCACGGGCCAGGTAACGGTCGGCCGACGCCCGCTACCCTGCGGTCATGACCTTCCGACTGACGCCGCCAGCCGGCGACTCCGAGCCCGAGGACCTGACGCTGAGCATCACGGGCGTCCAGGCGCGCCCGCGCGAGGAATCCGGCGCGCCGCCAGACCCCTCGCGCCTGGAGGTCAAACTGGGCACGACACGGGGTGAGATCTCCGCGCTGCTGGACGTCTGCGAGGGCCAGACTGGCGCGTTGATCACCTGTTCAGGGGCGATGGGCGGTGAGCATGAGACGCGCGGACCGGCCGACAGCGTCTATCGCCGCCTGGCTGAGCAGCTGCCCGGCGAAGGCGTATCCACGCTGCGCATCCACTACCGCCACGCGGGCGAGTTCGAAGAGTGCGTCCTCGACCTGCTCGGTGCATGCTCGTTTCTGTCCGGCGTCGGAGCGGAGCGGATCGTGCTCGCGGGGCACTCCTTTGGCGGCGCCGTGGTGATCAAGACCGCACAAATCATGCCGCAGGTGCGCGCTGTGATCTCGCTGTCCCCGCAACTCTTCGGCACCCGCCAGGTCGATGAGATGGCCAAGCCGCTGCTGCTTATCCACGGCACCGCCGACGGCATCCTGCACCACATGGCGTCGGAGGACATCTACGAGCGGGCTCAGGAGCCAAAGAAGCTGGTCCTGATCCCCGACGGCGGCCACGGCCTGGCGGAGGATCCCGAAACAGTGCTGTCAGAGATGCACGACTTCGTGATCGAGCACGCGGGTCCGGTCTAGCTTCGCAGTCCCTGCCCGGTTCCGACTTCGCGCGAGAGGTTGCCCGGGCGGTGCCACGCTCATCTTCCGAATCCCCAGTACCCCGCTTGCCTCTTTCGGTAGGCTGCAACGAAGACCACAACGCGACGACGCAGGAGCACGCTATGAGCCTCACGCAGATTGCACCAGACCTGTGGGCCACGCCCCATCACCCGGTCGCAGACTATGCCAACACCCGCGCCTACCTCTTGACCCGACCGCAGGGAAACGTGCTCATCTACGGACTGGGTTTCCAACGCGATGAGGCGGACGAGGCCGTGCTGGACGAGATTGCGACGCTGGGCGGCGTGCAGCTGCAGCTGCTCTCTCATGGCGACGAGGCCAGCCACTCGTTGGAGGCCGTGCGGGAACGCTTCGGCTCCCGATTGGCCTGCAGCGCGGTCGAAGCGAGCCAGATTGACAACTACGCCGAAGGTCTGAGCGTAGACCTGGTTTGGGAACCCGACTGCGCCGATGAGGCGTTCGACGGTCTGGAGATCATGGCCACGCCCGGCCACACGCTCGGCAGCATCAGCATCCGCTACGAGTCACCGCACGGTCAGACCTACCTCTTCACCGGCGACACGATCGTGCCCAAGGAAGACGG
>JAJEBU010000132.1 GCA_022822375.1 Dehalococcoidia bacterium | reverse complement strand
GGGGGCGGTTAGCTTGGTGGGCCGTGGGTGTGCTGCTTGAGGGCTGCGACTGAGGCCTCGAGCGACCGTAGGCGGCTCTCGACGGTTCCTTCGGATTGCGCGGTCACCCGATCCAGCAGCGCCGACCAGGGAAAGTCCTGGCCGGGATCCGACTTTTGCCGCGTCAGTTCAGAGTGCCCGACGTGGTGCTCACGATCGATGGGCACGCCGTACTTGCGGCAGACAAACGCCGACCAGGCGGCGACAGCCTCAAACTGTCGGCTGCCGGGTGTGAAGGTCTGACCGATCATCGCCGCGCGGCCCTCGATCTCGATCGAGAGCATGCAGGTGTTGTAGCTGATGTACTCGGACTTCCACCAGGCAGGTCTGGGCAGGATGGCGTCGCGGCTGCGGACACCCTGCGCCCAGGCCATGTCCGCGTCTCTGACCATCTGGTAGAGGTCGCCGTCGGAATCGGCGTAGTAGTGGGTGCTGGCGTTGGCCTTGGGGTCGGTGAACCAGGCGGGGGTGACCTCGTGGTCGTCCCAGTCCTCTTCGGGCGTGTGGTAGCAGACTGCAACGATCCGCCGCGCCGCGCCCGAGTAGGGTCGCGACGCGGCGGGGCTGTAGTTGCTGGGATGCGCTGGCCGCCAGATCGTGCGGGCGCCAGTCGGCAGGCCGCGGAGGCCGACCAGGTCGGGCGCGGGAGTGATGTCTCCGCTCATCGTCCGCTCCGATCCTGCGGCTGGTGGTTGGCGCGGAAGCGGAGAAATCCATAGCCGGCCGCGACAGCGACGGCCATCGAGCGCACGGCGTCGGACGGATCGCCGCCGACGGCGCCGACTTCCAGCGCAGCCCAAACGCCGATCACGCCGAGGGCGATGATCGCGCGTACGCTGCCACGCGGCAGCCAGAGCGGATCGCGATCGCCCTGGCGCGGCGGGGCGAGACTCGCCTCCGCGGCGGTCAGGCCAGCGTCCTGCTGTTGAGTTTCCTCCCGCGTGTCGTTTGCGGTGGTGGTGTGGTCGTTCGGTTCCATGTCGGTTCCTCTCTGGGTTGCGGTCTGGGTCAGCCGGCGCGGACGATGAAGGCGGAGGCCAGTCCGATCGCCGCCAGCAGCACGGTGCCTCCGCCGAGCGCGACGTAGAGCCGGTCGATTCGAGCGTCGATCTGGTCGAGGCCTTCCTCGATCCGTTTCAGGTACTGCCACAGAGCGTCAGTCGCGTCGCGGCCGCAGGGCGGGCGGTACTCCTCCGGCTCGGACCGCTGCGGGTCGCCGCCCGAGCCTCGCGACTGCTGAGGCTCGGGCGGCTGGCGCTGAGTGGTCGATGGGTTCGGTCGATGCATGGGGCTACTCCTCCCGGCGTCGGCTGGATCGGGACTTGCGCCGGGCGCCGCTGAAGGCGCTGCGGCGCTTGGCTTCCACGCGGTACGGCGCGGGCAGCTGCGAGATGGCGTCAGCCTCGCGCCAGCCGATCGCGCGGTGCTTCAGATACTTGTCGGCGCGGACGGGCAGCCAGCGCTGATCCGGCGTCTCACCGGGCGGCAGGTCGACATCCTCGGGCTCGCGCATCAACAAGTCGTGGTCACCCAACCCCTGGCCGATCTCGCGTACGCGCGTGTACTCGCGATGGCTCAGCAGCAGGGCGCGTTCGCCGGGGCGCACCATCGGCAGGGAGGGCGTGGGCGGCTCAGGCTTGACTGCCGGGGCCTGTTCGGTCTGCATCTCGTTGGTCGGTTCCATGTCGGTACTCCTTCGTGTTCCCGTTCGATGCGGGAGTGTTGCTGGTGGTCAGCTCGGACCGAGCGATGAGCCGATCTCGGTCTCGAGCCAGGGCGCCGCCTCGATCTGGACGGCGTGGTGCGGCAGCCCCTGCTCGTGGGCGGCGTCCAACAGGAGGCGTTCGGCCTCTTGCGTGTCGTGGAAGCCGTGTCCGAGCAGGGCGTGGTTGCGGCCGCGGTAGGTGCGGCCGTGGCGATCTTGCTTGGGCTGACGCAAGAAGGCGCGTCGGGCGCGCAGACCGCCGCCCAGCCGCGGCGCGGAGAAGCTCCGCGACCGCAGCTGGGAGAAGTCGGCCGGCGACCAGAGGCCGCGGTCGTCGAGCGGCATGGTTAGCCTCCGTCCGCGGTGATCTGGCAGCCGTGATGGTCGAAGCCGGCGATCCCGGCGTTGTAGTCGGCCAGCGAGCGCAGGGTCACGCCGGGCCACTCGGCCTCCTCGAAGACGGACATCTGCCAGTCCATCGAACAGGCCCAGACGAGCGCCTCGGTGCCGAACATCGAGCAGATGTAGTCGCCGCTGCCGTCGGTGGACATGTATCCGTCGACGAACACCGCGGTGCCCATCAGCGGAATCTCGGAGACGTGGAAGCGGCGGATCATCTGCTCGGAGATGCCGGCCGGGATCCAGTTGGAGCCGGAACCAACGCCGCGCGCGCCGATGTCCTCGAGCACGTGTTCGGCAACGATCGGCGAGAGCACGGTCACGATGTCGCCGCGCGGCGGACCGCCCTTTGATCGCGGCACCGACTGCAGCACGCGTCGCGCCTCGCGGAGCTTGGCGAGCGTCAGCTTGGCACCAGTCTTGCCAATGTCGTTGCCAGAGTGCCAGTTGCCGAACTCGCCGGTCAGGTCGGTGTCGATGTCCTGGCCCTGCGACAACGCCATCTCGTCCGAGACCAGGCGAATCAAGTCCTCTTGCGAGTAGTTGATCGCGCGGATGTGGATGCGGACGTAGATCGCGCGGAACGTCGGCGAGATGGTGTTGCTCGCCAGGGTGAAGCGGGACGTGGTGCTGAGTTCCGAGCCTTCGCTCGGCGTCTGGACCGAGGAGACGCTGGAGACGCGCGGGATCTGCGCGCTGTTCGCGCCCTTGGGCACGATCAACTTGCGCGCCAGCGACAACATCGGCGCCGACTGCGGCATCTGCGCAATCGTGCGTTCAATCATCGCGTTGTAGGACGCGGAAATGTTGGTGGAGAGGGTGTCTGGCATGGTGGATTCCTTTCTGTCCGATGCCGTTGGTGATACCGAAACGCCGCGCGAGCGGCGGCGCTCAGGCGTCGGGGTTGGCCGCGAGCCAGTCGGCGAACTGCGAGCGTCGACGCTGGCGTAGGGCGCTGTCATCCGACTGGCGGATGTAGTCGGTCCACTCGGCGACGCTGGCTGGCGGGGCGGCGACGGCGCTGCCCTGCAAGCCGGAGGTGGGTCGCGGCCGCGCGGCGTGGACCTGGGTCTGGAGTTCACGGGTCAGCTCGGCCCGCACGCTGGTCTCGCGCTCGCGAGCAGCGCGCTCGGCCACGAGATCGCGCCAGACCCGCGCGGTCTCGTCGGGCGCCTCGGCGCCCACCAATCGTTCCCGTTCCTCGTCCGAGAGCTCGCCAATGGCGGCCAACAGCGCCTCGCGCATGGCAGTCGAGACCTGCTCGCTTGGCGCGGCCTCGGGCGCACTCTGAGCGTCGGGCGGAGCCTCAGCGTCGGGCGGGACGGTGCCGGCGTCGGCGGCCGGCGGGGACGTTGCAGTGGTCATCTGCGCCTCCAGGAGAATCTGAGCACCGACGGACGCTTGTCCAATCGGCGCTCGGAGGCGCGCAATCCATCGGGCTTGCAGAACGACAGTAGGGCGGCTGGGCACAGAACACAAGTTCTATAGAACACAGAGAAGGGGCGGCGAACTATCCTGCGCGGCATGAGCAGCGCCGACGGTCTCGATCAGCAGATGCGCCTTGCGGCGTTCAGGCGCCTCGTCGGGCTCAACCACGGCGGCGCGCCGATTGCCTGGACCGAGCTCGAGTACGGCTTCGAGTTTGAGGGCGAACGCTTCCGCCTTGTCCATCAGCAAGGCATCTGGAAACCACGGTTGATGCCTCACTTGCTCAGTGTTCGCACCGGACTCGGACGCGATGCTGAGGGCTATGAGGACTATGAATCGGGCATTGAAGCGGTACTGAACGGCGCTGACCACGTGCGCTACGCATTTCGGCGCGGCAACGTCAACCACGCGCACAATCGTTACCTCTACGACGCAATGGCCAATGATGTACCGCTGGTCTACTTCCTCGCCGCAGGTGAAGGCCGATATCTGTGGGCTGCTCCGGCCTACGTTGCGGAAGTGGACAAGATCAGCGAGACCTGTGAGATCGTCTTCGGCTCGCCTGATCGCGGGCCGGCCTATGAGCTGCCTGGATTGGCCGACCGCGTGCACGGCATGCGGCTCTTCCGCGAGCGGATTGAGCGACATTTGCCACGTGCACAGCCGCCGCTGAGGCTTGAGCGACCACTTCGCATGGTGGCGGAGGATCCGCCCCAGTAACGGGTGGCTCTATCCTCTCGGTATGCTCGACACCACTCGCATCCTCGACCTGACCGACGAACCGCTGGCGCTGGGCGCACGCATGCTGGCCGACCTCGGCGCTGAGGTGGTCCGCGTGGAGGACGCGCGCGGCGATCAGTTGCGTACCCGCGAACCCGCCATCGACGGAGATGCGCCCCGAGTTGAGCGCGGTTGGGCGCACCTGCTCTACAACGCCGGCAAACGGTCTGTCGCCCTGGACTTCGACGACGCCGACACCTGGCCGCTGGTCGAGTCGCTGCTGCCCCAGTTCGACGCCCTGCTCGCACCGCTTGAACCGTCGGCGCCGCTGGCAGCTTGGCTCGAGCGCGGACGCCGTGGCGAGTGGTCGTCCAAAATCCCTGTCGTCGACGCTGTCTTCCGACGGGGCGCCGACGAGCCGATGACCGACCTGACCGCGATGGCCGCGGGCGGGCACATCGTGCTCAACGGGTTCCCCGAGGATCCACCGGTCTACGCGGGCGGCAACCTGTCGCACAAGCAAGGGTCAATCGCGATGGCCGAGGCGGCATTGGCGCTGATCACACAGCGCCGCCGCGGCGGCGAGGGTGCTGACGGCGGGCGGATCACGGTGTCGATGCAGGAAGCCGTGGCCTTCACGACGCTGCAGACCGCCAGCGGCAACTTCTGGAGCTGGCACCAGATGTCGCCTGATCGCCACATCCCGATCGGATCGGGCGCGACGTTCCAGGCCGGCGACGGTCACTGGCTGTCGTTCACCATCCATCCGCCACACTGGTCGCGGTTTGTCGACTGGGTCGACGAGGTGCTGGGGCTCGAGGAGGGCCAGCTGCGCGGCGGCGACTGGGAGGACGAGTTCTGGCGCGAGCAACAGCAGGACGAGATTCGCCCCTGGATTCAGCGGCTCTGCCAGGCGCTGACCGTGACCGAGCTGCACGACCGCGGTCAGGAGCTGGGTCTGCTCGTGCTGCCGATCAACACGGTGGAGGAGGTCGCCAACGATCCGCACCTCTGGGCGCGCGGCTACTTCCAGGAGGTTCCGCATCCACAGCTCAACACCAAGGTAATCCTGCCGCGTTCGCCGGTCCGAACACGCGGCGTTCAACCACAGGCGCAGCGAGCGCCGATGCTCGGCGAGCACAATGATCGATATCTGCCCGTGGCCGGCTCGCCCGTGCTGACGGAAGCTCCCCCTGCGAGGGAGAGCGGCACGGCCCTCTATGGTCCGCCGCCTCCGCCCCGACGACCACTCGATGGCGTGCGCGTGCTGGACTTCACCTGGGCGATCGCTGGTTCGCTCGGCACGAGGCTGCTCGCCGATCTCGGCGCGGAGGTGCTGAAGATTGAGTCGGAATCGCGGATTGACCCCATTCGCTATCGCGGCGTCCAGCCGCCGGATCACTTCTCGATCAACACCAATGGCACCTTCAACGACTGCGCCGGCGGCAAGAAATCGGTCACGCTCAACCTGAAGACCGAAGAGGGCATCGCCGCCGTTCGCGAACTGGCCGAGCAATCCGACATCGTCACTTCCAACTACACGCCGTACCGACTTGATCGCTGGGGCATTGGTTACGACGACCTGAAGCAGATCAACGACGACATCATCGTCGTCAATGTCGCGGTGATGGGTATTGATGGCCCGCGTGCGGAGTGGCGGTCGTACGGCAACGGCGTGGTCGCGATGTGCGGTCTGGCCTGGCGTTCTGGTTTTCCTGGACGCGCGCCGATCGGGCTCGGTACGCTCCATACTGACTTCACCGTTCCCTTCTACCTCGCCGCTTCCGTGATGTCGGCGCTTGATCATCGCGAGCGAACAGGCGAGGGCCGATACCTGGAGATCGCCCAGTACGAAACGGCCGTGCAGCTGCTCGACACGGAGCTGATTGAGTCGTTGAACGGCGTCGAAGAGCGTCCTCGGCTGGGCAACCGTTCAGCGTGGATGTCGCCGCACGGCGTGTTCGCCGCGGCAGGCGACGATCGCTGGGTCGCCATTGCCTGCCGCGACGATGCTGATTGGCAGCGGCTCTGCCGGGTGATTGGTCGGGCCGACCTGGCGTCGAGAGATGCGCTGAACACGCTCCACGGACGCCAGGCGCATGAGGACGAGATCGAGACCGCGCTGAGCGAGTGGACCAGGTCTCAGGACGAATGGACATCGGCCCGTCTGCTGCTCAACGCCGGGGTGCCAGCCAGTCCGATCGAGCGTCTCGAGGACTTTTTCACGGGCCAGGACCGATCCATGCTCGGCTACTACAACGAGGCTGAGTCGCCTGAAGGTCCGACGTTCAACATCATCCACGAGCCAATCCTGTGGGATGGCGAGCGACTGCCGGCCAGAAGAGCTCCGACATGGGGCGAGCACACCGAAGCGGTGCTGCAAGGCCTGTTGGGCTACACAGACGACGACATGGCGCGGCTCGCCGCCGCCGGCACGCTGGGCTGAGCGCTGGGCTGCCTCGTCAGGGGATGTCCGCGTCGTAGTCCATGCCGATGTGCCCGCGCTCGCGCAGACCCTCGATCTCCGCTTCCGAGTAGCCCAAGACCTCGCGGTAGACGTAGTCGTTGTCTTCGCCCAGCGCGACGGGCGGCTTGCGGATGCCCAACGGCGTCTCGGAGAACCTGAGAAACGGCTTGTTGAACCGGAACTCACCGACGTCGTCATAGAGCGTGTGCCGCTCGTTCAGCTCGCGATGCTGGACATGCGGGTCGTCGTAGATGCGGGAGGCATTGAGCACCGGCGCCGCGGCGACGCCGTGCCATTGCAGCAGATGCATCAGGTCGTAGTCATCCTGCGTCAGCGTCCACGCTGCAATGTGAGTGTCAATCTCGTCGTGCCGCTGGCGGCGGCCGACTTCGAAGCGCAGATCTGGGTCGCGCGCCCATTCTGGGTCACCCATCGCTTCGCGCAGACCGATCCACATGTCATCGTCCATGACCGAGATCGAGATCCAGCGGTCGCCGCCGTCCGTGCCGTCGCCCTCGGAGCGGGCGGGATACAGGTTGCTCGGCGCATGGCCCTCGACAGAGCGATTGCCGATCCGCTCCATCACATTGCCGTTGAACGAGTAGTCCATGAAGGCCTGCGCGAGCATGCCGCCCGCGCACTCGGCCTGGGCGAGCTCCATGAACTGGCCTTCGCCGGTCCGCCGTCGATGCCGCAGAGCGGCCATCACCGAAAATGCCGCATGCGCCCCCGCGACATAGTCGCCGGAGAAGATCGACGTGATGTACGACGGGTCGAGGTCGGGGTAACCGCGCAGCAGCGTGTGTCCCATGACTGACTCGAGGTGGACGCCGAGCGCCCGCGCGTATCGATAAGGTCCACTGCCGCCGTAGGCCGGCATTCGCAGGACGATCAGGTCCTCGCGCGCCGCGCGCAGGAAGTCAGGCCCGATGCCGATCTTCTCCAGCGTGCCCGTCGCGTTGTTCTCGACGAGCGCATCGGACTCCGCAACGAGCCGTGCGAAGATTTCGCGCCCCTCCTCCGAAACCAGGTCGACGGTCATCGAGTGCTTGTTGCGGTACTGCTGGACAAACGTGGGGCAATAGTTCCAGGGCCTGGGGCCCGGTTCGGAGTTGGGATAACCCGTCGCCCAGCCGGGTCCGGCCTGGACCATCGCCGCCGATGGCCGCGCTTGTCCGCCACGAGTCATCGGCTGCCAGACATGACAGTTCTCGACCTTGATCACCTCCGCGCCGAGGTCGGCCAACAGGGTGGTCCCGAACGTCCCCGCCCAGACCACAGTCAAATCGATGATGCGAACGCCTTCGAGGGGAAGAGTCATGGGGAGATGTTAGCCGCTCGCGGCTTCCCAACTCTTCGCATGTCCCACGCGGTAAAGCAGTGTGCCGTCAATGATGATGTGCGACACGTATCTGGCAATGATGTGACCGAACACGCACTCCAGATAGTGAACGCGTCCCACCTCCTGGTCATCGCCGTCGTGCAGTCTCGTGAAGTAGGAGAATCCGGCGAAACAACAGCGGCGGCCCGGTGCTGACGTGCCGGGCTCGAGCGACTCGGTCAGCTGCCCGGCGTTGAGCCGTTCGAAGATACGATGCTTGCGATACAGATCCTCCAACTGATCCTCGAAGATCAGTACCCTCTGACGTACCGGACGCGGTGTCGTTGACAAGGAGCACTCCAATGACTGCAGCGAGCGAGCTTCGCGAGCAGCTGGCAGACACCCTTGAAGCCTACTTCGAGGGTCGCTCGTCGCTGAGCGATTATCTCGGCTGGGAGGTGCTATTCACCCTGGAACCGAATCGAACGATTGCTCCCGCTGCGGCTGGGGATGCAGCGAGACTGTCCCTGCTCGGGCAGGAGTTTCTGATGGATCTCCGTCCGCTCGAGGACTTCGAAGAGGAAGGGCGCGCCGTATTGGCAAAGATCAGGACCCAACCCGCCGCCGTGGACGCCGCCGCTGACTAACCGAACGCTCCGCTCGTCCGCAACTCGGCGATCTCGCTTTCGCTAAAGCCGCACTCCGTCAGAACCGCCGTGGTGTGCTCGCCCAGCATCGGCGGCGGACGCCTCAGGCTCCACGGACTGGCCGGCATGTTCAGCGGGCGGCCCGGGATTTGGACGGCTCCGAGTTCCGGGTGGTCGGTCGCTGCCCAGAATCCACGATCGCTGAAGTGGGTGTCCTCGAACAGTTCATCGACGCTGAAGAGCGGGCCGCAGAGGACTCGCGCCTCGCGCGCCGCCTCCCAGATCTCCCGTTTGGTCCGTTCAAGCGCCCAGGGCATGAAGTTGGCGTTGAACTCGTCCACCAAATCGGCAATCAGGCCGACGCCGGGCTGCCACCACTTCTGCTCGGCGAGCCAATCGGGTTGTCCCAGCATCTCGAACAGGCGCGGAACCCGAGCGGCCGCGCCCGAGAATTCGACGTAGCCGTCGGCGCAGGGATAGACGCCGGTCAGCATGCCAGCTGACGGGCCGGGCGCGCGCAGTCCCAATCGACCGGCAAACTCCCAGCCAATCGTCGCCGCGTGACGGCGATCGACGCCGTTGAACTGCGCGTCGGCCATCGCAAAGTCCACGTGCTGTCCGACGCCCTGCAGCTCGGCCGCCGTGAGCGCCGCCATCGCAGCCGCGGCGGCCGCCGATCCGCACTCCACCAACGACGCCGTGCCGAACATCTTGACCGGCTCGCGATCCTGCACGCCGATCGAGTACATCTCGCCCGCAAATCCATACAGGACCAGGTCAGACACCCGATAGTCGCGGTAGGGCGAGTCCTGTCCGAAGGGGGAGATCGAAATCAGCGGGAGGTCAGCGTGGCGCCCGTGAATCTCGCTCCAGCCGTAACCCAGAGCGTCCAGATGTCCAGGTGGCGACGACTCCACCACGATGTCCGCACGCTCGAGCAGACGATTCATCACGGGCCGAGCGTCGGCGCGGGAGATGTCGAGCACGATCGAGCGCTTGTTGGTGTTGAAGTAGAAGAACGTGCCTGAGCGCTCGGGGCCTGGCTGATTCTGGTACCAGGGGCCGACGGCCCGAGACGGGTCGCCGCCCGGCGGCTCGACCTTGATCACATCCGCGCCAAAGTCGGCGAACAGCTTGGTGCAGTACGGCCCGGCGACGTCCGTCGTCAGGTCCAGCACGGTCACGCCGTCGAGGGGGCCGGGAGTATGCGTCATGATCAGGGAGTCTAGACTGGTCGCAGGAGAGTGGAACCCCAATGGCCGTCATGAACCCGATCCTAAAGCTGAGACAGTCGTTCCGCGCCATGGGAGCCGACGAGGAGCAGGCCGATGAGGCGGCAGAGGCGGTGGAACAGCACTCGTACAGCCGCGCTGAATCCGACGCGCGTTTCCGTGAGATGCTTGCTGAGCACCGCGCCGAGATGGAACGAATCAAGAACCAATTCCTATTCGGAGTCCTCGTAATCGTCGGTGCGGCGGTCGCCATCCTCGCGGTCGTCAACTAAGTCACGCCGCTCATCGCGTCATGTCGCCCTGGACACTCACGCTCCGACTCTTCGCGCTTGCAGCCATCTTGGTCGTGGCGATCGGGGTGGGTGCGTGGCCGCTTGCCTCGGCCGATGAACCGACCATGAGCGACGTCGGCGAGCCGCCGCTGGAGTGGCTGCAGCGTCCGGCGGCGGACGAGGACGGCCGCCACGTCGGCTGTCGACGCAGGGCTGCAACGTCAACGGGCTGACCATCGGAGACATCCACTACAGCTACGAGCACACGAACGAGCAGAACCAAGCCTTCACGCAGACGTACCCACATTCTGATCGTAGAGAAGTGTAGAGATGATCTGCCTGGATGCTTCACCACACTACAAGGATCGATACTAGTCTCTTTTGCAACACGTGTTGGCAATTGGTCAGCTCGCGCTTGAATTCAATGAGATAGCTCGCTCAAGTATGACGATACTGGCGCACGGTACATCGCAGACCCAAACAGCATATACAACAGAGAGCTCCATCCAGCATTTCGGATCAGTCCGTTGGAGCTCTCAGCAGAACTGTGTTTTCTGTACCTCCTGCGAAACATACAACCACACTCAGCTTACGAACGGCGCAGCGTGCCTCCCTATATCACCCCCCGAGATCGAAGCATGGATCGAGAAATACATCGTCCTGCCCGAGCCGACGGCACAGGCCGATGGCTGAGCCTTGCCGCCAGCTGGCACCGCCCTCACCGCGCTGGACTACCTCGGCGCGGTGTCGTCACGATCAGGCGCGCTGAGCTCCTGCCGCCCACCGCCAGCTCGTGCATGTAGCGGTCGGCGTCCAGCAGGTCGTCGTTTCGCTTGACCGGACGCGGCGACTGGTTGACTGGGCCGTCGGCCGCTTGCTCCCATTGGTAGTCCAGCATCCGCTCGGGGAACTTGGTCATGGACGGCATGTAATAGGCGCTCGGCGGATCGCCGTTGAGCCGTTGCTGGACGAGGCTGACGCCCCAGTTGACGCTGTCGGGGCCGC
>JAJEBU010000085.1 GCA_022822375.1 Dehalococcoidia bacterium | reverse complement strand
GCGGCCTCGCTCAAGCACGTGACCGAAGTCTCGGACGACGACTGGCGCGACACGGTCGACCTGAACTTCTCCAGCGCCTTCTATTGCGCACGAGCGGCGGCGCGTCACTTCCGCGATGCAGAAATCCCAGGCAACATCATCACCGTCGCCTCAGGGACGGCTCTGCGAGGCGACGCGCGACTGTTCGTCTACGGCGCGTCCAAAGCCGGCGTGATCACGCTGACGCAGGCGCTCGCCACACAGCTCGCCCGCGAGCAGATTCGCGTCAACTGCATCGTGCCCGGCTTCGTCCTGCAGAAGACGCTCGAGGACGCCGATGAGATCGAGCGGGCCCGCAATCAAGGCTCGCGCATCCCCGTCGGACGCGTCGGCGAGGCCTGGGAGTTGGGGCCGCTCGCCGTCTATCTAGCCTCCGACGCCTCCAGTTACGTGACCGGAGAGGCATTCATCATCGACGGCGGCGGCCTGGCCGGTGGACTCGCGCCGTCCGGCTGGGACGTGCAGTCTGGTATTGGCGGCGTGGCCTCATGAGCGAACGTCCAGAATCGCTGCAGAATCCGCTGCCTCCGCCAGAGCTGTCGGACGGCAAGCTGCAAGGCTTCGATCTGACGGGCCGACGCATCATCGTCTACGGAGCCGAGAAGCCTGCCGCCACCGCGATCGTCGACGGACTGCGCGAGGCAGGCGCATCGGTCGGCGTGACCAGCGCCGCCACCGATGGTACGTCGCTCTACCGACTCAAGAAGGCCGGCGGCGACGCACCGACGGAGTCCGTCGATCTCTCCAACGGGACGAACGTGCAGGTCGCGACGCGCAAGATCTCGAAAGCGCTCGGCGGCGTCGATGCCGCCATCGTGGCGCCGAACATGTACTTCGCCGGTCCGCTGCGCAAGACGCTCGACGCCGATGTGCAGCGCGTGCTGATGTCCAACGTGGGCGGGGTCTACGCGGCCTTCCGCAGCGCCTCGCGGGAGTTCAAAGATCGTCCCGGCCGCCTGATCACTGTGCTCGACGCTTCAGCCGTCCGAGGATTGACCAACCTCAGCCTCTACAGCGCTGCGCAGTCTGGCGTGATCGGCCTCGTCCGAGCGCTGAGCCAGGAGCTCGCGCCGACGGGCACGACGGTCAACGCGATCGTCGTCGGCTGGACTGACAGCTCGCCGGGGAGAGGCCCGTCCGCAGTCGACGACAACCTGCTCCTGCGCTTCATTCCCATGCGCCGCTTCGGCGAGGCGCAGGAAGTGGCGCCGCTCGCCGTCTACCTCGCCTCGGAGGCTTCGGGCTACATCACCGGCCAGGCAATCCAGGTCGACGGTGGCGTGCTCAAGCATCTGTAGGCCGCGCATCCCTTGCCAGGCGTGAGAGCTAAGCAAGAGTTTTGACGGATCCTTTGCTTAGCAGGCACCACAGGCAAAGGATATGAGATAACCTTTGTCTTCAGGAAGTCGAAGGCAACGGATGCATGCGTGGCACACTTGTCCATCGATCCTGGCAGCCCAGGACGGACACCCTGGCACCGCGACGCTTTCGCCGTCCGTGCGACTACGCGGCATTCATCCCCGACGCGATCGGCGTTGCCGACTTCCACCTACCAATGGATCTCGCCACCGACCTGGCGGACGCGGAATCTGCGCTGCAGCGTCTGCAGTATCCCGCCGACCGACTGCTCGATCCGCTCACCCATCTGCTCATGCGCAGTGAGTCGATCGCGTCGTCAAGAATCGAAGGCATCCAGCTCGACGCCCGAGCGCTCGCCCGCGCCGAAGCGCGGCAGCGGGTCGGTCGGCGGGTCGGTTCGCGGGCGCGCGAAGTGATTGGCAACGTCGAGGCAATGCAGCTCGCGATCGGGCGCACGGCGACGGTGGAACGACTGGATCCGCGCGAGTTGCTCGAGATCCACGAGGTGCTCATGCGCGGCCACCTGCGGACAGCGGGGCAACTGCGCACCGTGCAGAACTGGATCGGCGGCAACGACTACAACCCGTGCGGCGCCGACTACGTGCCTCCGCCGCCTGAGCAGGTGCCGGCCCTGATCGAGAACCTGTGCGAGTTCTGCAACTCCGTACAGATGCCGCCGCTGTTTCAGGCGGCTGTTGCGCATGCACAATTCGAGATGATTCACCCGTTCGACGACGGAAACGGACGCACCGGACGGGCGCTGATCCATATCCTCTTACGCCGGCGCGGCCTGGCCCCGCACGTGACGCCGCCGGTCAGCGTGGCCCTCTCGCACGCCAGGGACGCCTATATCCGCGGACTGGAGGCGTACCGCGACGGCGACCTCGACGAATGGCTCGGGACCATGGCGGTGGCCGTTCTGAGCAGCGTGGCGCTGGCTGAGCGATATCGGGCCTCCGTCGCCGAACTGACGGCTGACTGGAGGCAGCGGTTGCGCGATCACGCGAATCCCCGCTCGGACGCCGCTGCCTGGATCATCCTCGATCAACTTCCCGCATATTCTGTCCTGAATCGGGCCGACGCTGCAGAGTTCAGCGGTCGCTCGCTGCCGGCGGTCGATCTGGGTCTGAGGCAACTCGAGGCCGCCGGCATCCTGATCCCGATTCACGATCAGCCGCCCAGCCGCCGCAGCTGGGAGCCGTCAGGACTGCTCGACCTGATCATCCGGCTCGACTCGCAGCCGACGTTCGGCCGCCACGCCGGATTGGTCCCCTAGAATGCGACGACTACCGCACGTTTGGAGATTCCATGACCGACTACGAGAACATCCTCTACCGCGTCGAGGATCGCAAGGCTTATGTGACCTTGAACCGCCCCGAGAAGCTGAATGCACTCTCGATCGCCCTGCAGGATGAGCTGTCCCACGCGATGTGGGAAGCCGACAACGACACCGGCGTCCACTGCGTCGTCCTGAGCGGCGCTGGTCGCGCCTTTTCGGCCGGCTACGACCTGACCGGTTCCACTCGAGACTCGCAGGAGACCTACGACAAGGTCTACCGCGGTCGGGTCAGCTTTGACGACGACACCTGGGGCATGGAGAAGGCGCAGCGCGCGCGGATGGCCATCTTCGACATGCACAAGCCTGTGATCGGCAAGGTGCACGGCTACTGCCTCGCCGGCGGCACCGACCTGGTGCTGCTCTCCGACATCATCATCGCCGCAGACGACGCCGTGATCGGATTCCCGCCCGTCCGCGCGATGGGCGCGCCGCCCGCGCACATGTGGCTCTACCACGGCGGACCGCAGTTCGCCAAGCGGATGCTGCTGACCGGCGACAGCATCTCGGGCGCTGAAGCCGCCAAGCGCGGACTGGTCTACGACGCGGTACCCGCCGACCGACTCGACGAAGAGGTCGAGGAGCTTGCCAACAAGATGGCGATGATCGACCACGAACTGCTCTCAGCAAACAAGCGCATCGTTAACCTCGGCCTCGAAATCATGGGCGCCCGGACGCTGCAGCGGCTCGCCTCCGAGAACGATGCGCGAGCGCACCTCGCGCCTGCCGTCCAGGAGTTCGGCAAGATGTCGCGCGAGAAGGGCCTCAAAGCCGCGCTCGAGTGGCGCGACAACCGCTTCGGCGACGGCCGTGGCTCAGCCGCCGCGCAGCAGCGCAAAGCCGGCACTACCTAACGAGTACGCAGCATGTCGACGCTCGACCGATTCCGACTCGATGGCCAGGTCGTCCTGCTGACTGGGGCGGGGCGCGGCTTGGGCCGCGCGATGGCGCTC
>JAJEBU010000083.1 GCA_022822375.1 Dehalococcoidia bacterium | reverse complement strand
GAAGCAAAGGATGACGATGATCGCGCTGCCCGCCTCGACCAAGCGCTCGACGCGGCGCGTCAGCCGTCGATCGTGGATCGCTGTATGGAAACGGTGGACGACTGGCGCGAGCGCGGCCTGGGGGCGCTCAACCGCGTGCCCAACTCAGGACCCCGCGAGCAACTGACCGCCATCGCTGAGTTCGTCACCCATCGCGACTTCTAGCGCTGGACTAATCGCGCTTTTGGGGCAGCGGCTGCGGCTTGAGCTCGGGCGCCTTCTTGGCAATGCGGTCGCGCTTCAGCGCGCGCTCCTTGCGGCGATCTTCCCGCGCCAGGCGACGCTCGTGAATCTTCCTGTCGACGAGGTCGGTGTAGTCCTGGGTCGAGAGCGGCTCCTTCTCGCGCCTCTTGGTGACCTGCGGGTGCTCGTAGGGGCGCGCCTGCTTGGGCAGGTAGGTGACTTCCTGGCCGAGGTGCCAGTAGGTGCCCTTGTCGGGGATGCGTCGCGGGTAACCCTGGCGCATGATGAAGGCGGAGAACGACGAGGGCATGACCCGCTCGCACTCCTCGTCGCACTCGGGACACGGCTGGGGTTCGGGCGCTTCGCGGATCGGACGCACGACCTCGAAGATGCCGGCGCAGTCCTCGCACAAATACTCATACAGTGGCACGATGCTGATCCTCTCGCTGCCCGTTTCCTGACGATGCGGCGTTGGTCGCGCGTTTGCCCAGCGTTTCGGCTCGGGCCAGGTCATCGGCGAAGTCGCGCGACCGAAGCCGCGTATCCAGCGCCTGTTCGACGGACAGACGCAGGTGACGTTCAATCTCGGCCGCGGTGGCGGCGTCGACGTTGACCTGCGCCGTGGCCTCGCACGACGACCGTCGCATGTAGCGTAGCAATCGAAATGCGGGAGCGGATAGGGGCTGTCCGAGTCCGCCGCTGCGGCATCGCGGGCAGACGACGCCGCCCTCGGTTGCCGCGAATCCGTTGCCGTCCGGTTCCAGCACGGCTCGGCAGCGGACGCATGCCTCCAACTCAGGGCGGTATCCCTGCTGGTCGAGAAAGCGTAGTGTGAACCACCAACGAATTGATGCCGGCGACGGCGTGCTCGCCAGCGCATCGAGCGACTGATGCAGCAGTCGGTAGAGCGGTCTGGCCGCGATGTCGAGATCGGTTGAGCGGTCGACCAACTCGGCGATTGCCAGCGCCTCAGTCATGCGGTTGATGTCGTCATGCAGCGACGGCCAGGCATCGAGCGTCTGCGCCTCGGTGATGATGTCGAGCGAGCGTCCGGGCGCGATGCCGAACGTACCACGGCTGAGCGGCGCTACGTGCCCCGAAACCTTGCTGAGCGGCTTGCGCACGCCTTTCGCGACCGCCTCAATCCGCCCGTGCAGAGGCGCGAACAACACGCAGATGCGGTCGGCATCGCCCAGTGGACGCTGTCTGAGGACAATGGCCTCTGTCCGCATCGGCCGCACGCGAGGCATCAGGAGCCGTCCGAGTTCTGCTCAGGCTCAACATCCACGCGGTGAGTGAGTGCAGCGCGCAGCGTGCGCTCGTCGGCATACTCGACGTCGGCGCCGACTGGCAACCCGTGCGCGATCCTCGTGATTCGAACGCCCATCGTGGCGATCACGCGGGAGAGATAGCCGGCCGTCGCCTCGCCTTCGAGGTTTGGATTCATGGCCAAGATGACCTCCTCGACCTCAGGATCGCCAAGCCGGCTGAGCAGCTCTCGCACCCGCAGATCGTCGGGGCCGACGCCGTCCATCGGCGAAATCGCCCCGTGCAGCACGTGGTAGCGGCCGCGGTGGACGCCGGCCCGCTCAATCGCTGCGACATCGAGCGGTTCTTCGACCACGCAGATCGTCGCCACCGTCCGCTGCGGGTCCAAGCAGAGCTCGCAGGGATCTGCGTCGGTGATGTTCTGACAAATCTGGCAAAGCTTGGTCGAGTTCTTGACGTCGAGCAGAGCGGCGGCGAGGTCTTCCGCCTCGGAACGGGGCGCGCGTAGGACGTGATAGGCGAGCCGCTGCGCGCTCTTGGGGCCGATGCCGGGCAATCGGTGGAACGCGTCAATGAGCCGCGCGATGGTCGGCGCGGTGGCCGGCGATCTGCGCATGTCGCCCGCCGATCACTGCAGGCCGGGCAGTGGCAGACCGTCCGTGAGGCCCGACATGCGCTCCTGCTGCATCGCCTCCAGTCGATCCTGCGCCTCGTTGACGGCCGCGAGGATCAGGTCCTGCAGCATCTCGGTGTCATCCGGATCGACGACGTCAGGATCGATCTTCACCTCGCGCAGGCGGTGATCGCCACCGAGCGTGACCGACAGCACACCGCCGCCGACGGTTGCGTCAACGGTCGCGTCCTTCAGCTCATCCTGCGCCTCGGCGAGCTGGGTCTGCAACTCTTGCGCGCGGCGCATCATATCGGGCGAGAAGCCGCCGGCGCCGGCGGCTCCTTGTCCGCGGGCCTTGCTCGACCGCGACGGTCGAAACATGCCGCCCTTGCGCTTTGCCATCGACAACCCCCTCGCCTGCGTACCGCCAGTGTACGCCTTTAGTTGGCCTGGTACGGACGCGCGCCAAAGCGCGACGCCGCCTCGCGCGCGATGACGCTCTGCGGCGGCTCGGCTGGCGGTGGGTTCTGCGGGCTCGGTGCGGCGGGCGGCGCGGACGCAGTCGACGTCGAGGTGGCGGCTGCGCCGTCGTTGGGCACGCAACGGACGGTGATCTGACGACCGAGCACTTGCGACGCGGCGGCGGATACCTGCCCAATCTCGTCCTGCACCTTGGGCATATGCATCTGCAGGTAGTTGTCGAAGAAGCCGAGCGTGAGCGAGTCCTCGGTCTGCGAGATGATCTGGCACGAGCCATTGATCATCGTTGCGACGAGACCGTAGCCGCGTTGGCGCAATGCGTCGCGGAGGCTCTGCAGGATCTGATCGGGCGGCGCACTTGCAGGCGGCGGCTGGCTCGGCCGCGACGCCGGTCCAGGTGCTGGTGCGGCTCCGTTGGTCGGTGCGGCATGCGGTTCGGCCGACGCCGCCGGCGGCTGTTGTCGCGCGGCGGGACGCTCTTGAGCTGGACTGGCTGGGCGTTGTTGCTGCGTCTGCTCGCGCGCAGGTCGACGCGCCTGTTGCTGGCGCGGTTGGCTCTGTTGCCTCGGTTGCGGCGCAGGTCCAGGCGCTGGCGCGGCGGAGGCGGGCGGACCGTACACGATGGAGGCCAGCGCAAGCTCGAGTGGCAGCGGTTGGTATGGATCGCGGCGCACGTCGGCTTCCGAGAATGCCCGCAAGGCGGTCACTGCCGCCGAGGCGTCCACACCCTGTCCGACTTCGCGCAACTGCTCGAGTTCTGGTCCAGACAGCGAGAGCGACTCCGATGCCCCGGTCAGGGTGAGCAGGACGTGTCGGAGGTGGGTGACGACCTGCCGCTTGAAGCGGGCGAAGTCGATCGCATCCTGCTGGACGGCGGCGAGTACGGACAGGCCCTCGGCCAGTTTGCCGTGCAGCGCCGCCGACGCCAATTCCAGAGCGCGTGCGTCGGGGCTGAGTCCGAGCGCTTCCTGGGCTGCATCGAGCGTGACAGAGGCGCCGCACATGACCCAGACCTGATCAAGCAGATTGACTCCGTCGCGCAGTGAGCCGGTGGCCTCGCGTGCGATCAGCCGCAATGCCTCGTCCGGGATCTCGATGCCTTCCGACTCCGCGATCGCGCGCAAGCGCGCGACCATGTCATCGACGCCAACTCTGCGGAAATCGAATCGTTGGCAGCGGCTGAGGATCGTCGGCTTGAGCGATTCCGGATCAGTCGTGGCGAGGATGAAGACAACATGGGGCGGCGGCTCCTCAAGCGTCTTCAACAGGGCGTCTTCGGCCGCGCTGGTGAGCTGGTGCACTTCGTCAATCAGGTAGACCTTGAAGCGTGCGGCGCCGGGCTGATAGTTGGCGCGCTCGCGCAGCTCGCGAATGTCATCGATGCCGCGATTCGACGCGGCATCGATCTCCACCAGGTCAAAGCCGAGGTCGCCGCCGTCTCCCAGTGCTCCGCCGCTCGACGCGGTGCGCCCGTTGATCGCTCGCGCCAGGATTCGCGCCGTCGTAGTCTTGCCCGTGCCGCGCGGACCGCAGAACAGGTAGGCGTGCGAAATCTTGTCCTGCGCGACCGCGTTCTGCAGCGTGCGCACGACGGTTTCTTGCCCGACGACTTCGCCGAAGTCGAGCGGCCGCCACTTGCGGTAGAGCACTGTGCCACTCATGCTGGGCCTCCATCTGCCTCGTGTTGCCCGCCCTGAAGATAGAACATATTATCTATCTCTGTCAAGCCGCTTGCCGTCATGCTCTCGCTGCCGACGCCATCCCGACCCGCACGAGCGCGGTACGTTCCAGCGATTTCATGCGCGCGTCCTCGTCCGGTTCCTCGTGGTCGAAGCCGAGCAGATGGAGCGTGCCGTGTACAGTCAGCAATGCCAACTCCTCCGCGAGTGAGCAGTCCCGCTCCCGCGCGCCGCGCGCCGCCACCGGCACTGCGATGATCAACTCGCCGAGCTCGACGGCACCATCGGGCCGTCGCAGTCCGTCGAAATCGACGTTGAACGACAGTACGTCGGTCGCCGCATCCTGTCCCCGGTAGCGACGGTTGAGCCGGCGCACCGTGCGCGAATCGGTCAGCCGCAGGCTGATGACACGCACTGTGCGCAGTTTGCGCGATGCGAGCGTCTGCTGCACGCATTGACGGAGGTTGTCCACATCCACACGGTGGACAAACGGCGCGTCGACCGAGATGTCGACGATGTGCTGGTCGGTGCTCACATCACGAGAATATGGCGGCGACGGCTGCTTCGGCGGCGTTGATCAACAGTCCTGGATGCAGTCCGATCACCAGCACGCCAGCGGTGACCAGGCCCATCGTGGCGATCACACTGTTGGCGGGTCGAACCATGATCTCGTCCGACGGCTCCGTCTCTGCGTCGTCGATGAACATCGCCTTGACCGGTCGCAGATAGTAGGCGGCGGAGACCAGGGTGTTGGCCGCGCCGACGACCGCGAGCCAGGTGAGTCCGCTCTGCACGGCGGTCTCGAAGAGATAAATCTTGCCGAAGAAGACCGCGGTCGGGGGCAGACCGATCAGGGAGATCAGCGCGAACGCCAGCACGATCGCCAGCCATGGCGATCGCGCGCCCAATCCGCGGTACGACTTGAGGTCGTAGCTGCCGCCGTTCTGGTTGGCGACCAGCACGATCACGGTGAACGCGGCCAGGTTGGTCACGGTGTAGCCGGCGAGGTAGAAGAGGATGCCGCTCGCTCCGAGCAGCTCGGAGCGGTCGGCGGAGATGGCCGCGAGTCCGATCAGCAGGGTGCCTGCTTGGGCGACCGACGAGTAGGCCAGCATCCGCTTGATGTTGTTCTGGCGGATGGCGAAGAAGTTGCCGACAACCATCGAGATGGTCGCCAGAACGGCGAAGATCGTTTTCCAGTGTTCGGCCAGCAGATCGTCGCCGAGCGCTTCGAAGAAGACGCGGATCAGGATGGCAAAGGCGGCGGCCTTGGAGGCGACGGAGAGATAGGCCGCGATGGGCGTGGGCGCCCCGGTGTAGGCGTCGGGCGCCCACATCTGGAATGGAGCGACGGCGGCCTTGAAGCCAAAGCCCACGATCAGGAAGGTCGCGGCGAGGATCAGCGCTTCTTCACTGCCCTCGCCCTGCCAGGCGATGTACTGCGCAATCTCGGACAGGTTGGTCGATCCGGTCAGGCCGAGCAGGATGACCATGCCATAGAGCAGCACGGCCGATGCGATCGCGCCGGTGAGCAGATATTTCAAGCCGCCTTCGGAGCCCCAACGATCCTTGTGGAAGCCGACCAGGATGTACTGCGAGATGGAGGTGAGTTCGAGCGCGATGAAGATCATGATCAGGTCGCGCGAACCGGCGAGCAGCTGCAGGCCGGCCGTGGAGAAGAGGATCAGCGCGAGGTACTCGCCGCGCCGGGACGGCGTCCGCTGGAGCGTCTCGGTCGAGACGAGCACGGCGACCAGCGCCGCGCCCGCGATCAGAATCTGGAAGAACACAGCGAACTTGTCGACGACCAGCACGCCGCCGAACCCCTGACTGCCCATGTGTCCTTCGGTCAGCAGGATCGCCGAGTAGAGGATCGAACCAAGCAGCGCGAGGGCGGCAATGCCCATTAGCAGCCGGCGATCCTTGAGGAAGAGGTCGGCGATCAGCAAGAATGCGCCGACGACGAGCAGGACGAGCTCGGGACCCAGCAGGTTGACGTCGCTCAGCATCAGCCGCCTCCCGCTCCCGCCGAGACGACGGTCTCGATGCTCTCCACGATGGGCTCAACGCCCATTTCCAGCAGGTCCATGACGACTGATGGGTAGACGCCGAGCAGCACGATCAGCGCCATCAACCCGGCGATGATCGTGAATTCGCTCCAGTGATTGGCGTCGGGCAGGTGCGCCCAGCGGTCGTCCTTTGGTCCGAAGAAGGTGCGTTGCAGCGCCCAGAGGATGTAGGCCGCGGCCAGCAGCACGCCGGTCAGCGCGACCGAGACGGCGGCGGTCTGCGACTCGAACGCGCCGAGGAAGATGGTGATCTCCGCCACGAAACCGGCGAGCGCGGGCAGTCCCAACCCTGCCAGACCGGCGAAGACCATGCCGATGCCCAACAGCGGGATGTGATGCGCGAGGCCGCTCATTTCGGAAATCTCGCGCGTGTGGGTGCGGTCGTAGACCAGACCGACCATGACGAACAGCATGCCCGTAATCAGTCCGTGCGTGACGAGCTGCATCGCGGCGCCACTGAGACCCGTGACGCCCAGCGCCGAGACGCCGAGCAGCACGAATCCCATGTGCGACACGGATGAGTACGCGATCAGGCGTTTGAGATCGGTCTGACGGATCGTGACGATCGCTCCGTAGACGATCGAGACGACGCCGATAATGGCGAGCGCAAGGTCCGCGTCGGCACCGACATCGGGCATCAGGGTGAAGAGCAATCGCAGGATGCCGTAGCCGCCCATCTTCAGCAACACGCCGGCGAGCAAAACCGAGACGGCGGTCGGCGCGTCGGTATGAGCGTCGGGCAGCCAGGTATGGACGGGAACGACGGGTAGCTTGATGGCGAACGCGATCATGATGAAGGCGAAGATGGCTGGGGCCGGCAGGAACGCGGCGGCCACGGCGTCGTGGCGGATTTCGCGAATATCGAAGGTGTCCGCGGCGACGCCGAGCGCCAGGAACCCGACCAGCATGAATGCCGATCCAAAGACCGTGTACAGCACGAACTTGAGCGCCGAGTAGTTGCGGTTGCCGCTGCCCCAGATGCTGATCAGCAGGAACATCGGGATCAGCTCGAGCTCCCAGAAGAGAAAGAACATGATCAGATCGAGCGAGGTGAAGACGCCCAGCACCGAGGTCTCGAGCACGAGCAGCCAGGCGAAGTACTCCTTCGTGCGCAGGTCCACGCGCCAGGAGACGAGCACAGCGACGACGGACAGGATGGCGGTCAGGAAGACCAGCGGCATCGAGAGTCCGTCGACGCCGAAGGCGTACTTGACGTTGAATCCGACCGCCTCCGCGGAGATCCAATCGAACTCGTCGACGAACTGGAAGCCGGCCGCTGAGCGGTCGAAGAGGATGAACATCACCAGCGAGATGATCAATGTCGCCAGCGCGATGCCGAGCGCGATCCACTTGGGATAGTCGACGGGGTTGCCGGGAGCGTTCTGCACCAACCAATCGGTGGGCGTGTGCTTACCGGGCAGCAGCGCGATCAGCACGACGCCCAGGAGGGGCAGAAAGATCAGCAATGAGAGCACGGGAAAGCCCGGATCCATCGACCGCTCCTAGAACAACACGACGGCGATCCAGATGATCATGCCGCCGAGTCCGATTGAAATGGTGCCCGCCTGTACCCATCCGTTCTGGACGAATCGGGCCGCGCCCGCGACCGTGAGGCCTCCACGCCAGGCGTGATTGACGACGCCGTCGACCACGGTGGCGTCAAACCATGCAGAGGAACGGGCGATCCAGCCGTAGAAGACTCGCCGCGCGAGTAAATTCTCGCCGAGTGCATCGAGGTAGAAGAGGTTGGTCGCAACGCGTTGCGCCTCGGGGATCGGCCAGATGCCTCCGACGCCCCAGCTGCGCACGCGATCTCGGTGGTGCATGAACAAGAACGCGGCGAATCCTGAGCCCACCGCCAATGCGGTTGACCCGAGGAATATGCCCCAGCTCCAGTGGAACGATCCATCGTGCGGATGCGGCAGCGCGCCGTAGATCCACGTCTGGAACTCCCCGCCGAAGGTCAGGAAGCCGGACACCACGGAGATCACTGCGAGGATGATCAGCGGTGTGGTCATGCTGCGCGGTGATTCGTGCGGATGCGAGGGGTCCTCGTTGCCGTGCTCGCCAGGCGCGACTTGCTCGCCGCCCTGGTATTGGCCGAAGAACGTCATGTAGACCGCGCGCACCATGTAGGCCGCGGTCAATCCTGCGGCCAGCAGGCCGAGCACGAAGACGCCCTTGTTGTTGTCCCACGCGTAGATCAGAATCTCGTCCTTGGACCAGAAGCCCGAGAAGGGGATGATGCCCGCCAGAGACAAGGTACCGATGACGAAGGTGGCGAACGTGATTGGCATCATCGCCCGCAAGCCGCCCATCTTGCGCATGTCGAAGGTGTTGGTCGAGTGATTGACTGATCCCGATCCCAGGAACAACAGCGCCTTGAAGAACGCGTGCGTCATCAGGTGGAAGACCGCCGCCACGTAGCCGCCGACGCCGATCGCAAACATCATGTAGGCCAGCTGCGAGATCGTCGAGTAGGCGAGCACCCGCTTGATGTCGACCTGTACGAGCGCGAGGATCGCAGCGCCGAGCGCCGTTCCCGCGCCGATCCAGGCGATGAAGTCGGACGCGGTCGACGATGCATGGATGACCGGGAAGAAACGGGCCAGCAGGTAGACGCCGGCGGCGACCATCGTCGCGGAGTGAACGAGCGCGGACACGGGCGTCGGGCCCTCCATCGCGTCGGGCAGCCAGATGTGCAGCGGGAACTGGGCCGACTTGCCAATCGCGCCCGCGATCAGTCCCAGCCCGAACAACGTCATCGCCGTCTGGCCGATCATCAGGCCGTTCAGCGCAAACATGCCCGCCTCTGCGCCGTGATCGGCGAGCGCATTGATCTCGGCAATGTCCATGCTGCCGGTCTTCGAGTAGATCAGGATCAGAGCAGCGAGCATGCCCAGGTCGCCGAGCCTGGTGACCAGGAAGGCCTTCTTGGCCGCTGCGGCCGCGGCCGGCCGATGGAACCAGAACCCGATCAACAGGTACGAGGTCAGGCCGACGAGCTCCCAGAACGCGAACAGCATCAGCAGATTGTCGGCCAGCACGAGGCCGATCATCGATGTCGTGAACAGAGCCATGAACGTGAAGTAGCGCCGGTAGCCGTGATCGCCGTCCATGTATCCCGTGGAATAGACCTGCACGAGCAACGACACGCCGGTCACGATGACCAGCATGACCGAGGTCAGCCCGTCGATTCGGACGCCAAGGTTGACCGTCAGGTCGCCGGCGGTGAACAGCTGGTGCGTGGCAATCTCGAGCGGGAGTCCGCGCAGGCCGATTGAGTCGATCAGGTTGATCAACGCCAGCACGAACGCGACGGCGAGCGCAATAATCAGCGGTGTGGAGGCCAGGCGCGGGCCGCAGAACTGGTCGGCGATTGGCTTGAAGGCTCTGGGGTAGCGCGGATCCCACTCAGGAATCTGACGCTGCAGGTTTTGATTCAAGGCCGACACGCCGGCCAGCGCGAACGCCGTCAGCGGCAGGAACAGAATCGTCCAGAAGATGGTCTCGGACACGCCGTTACACCTTCCCCAGGATTTCCCGCGCGACGTGGGTCTTCGAGTCGGGCACCATCAGCATCACGGGCGCGAAGTCGCCGTCAGCCTGTCGATCTGGTTCGACCACGAAGCGCACGGACACGCCTTCGGCGGCCAACAGCTCGCGCAGCGTCTCGGCGACGTAGCGGTTCGGTGCGGTCATGAGTGGCGCCCACATCCCAGCATCAGCCCTTCAGCAAGGTCGTGCGGTCGACCGAGATGGTTTGTCGGTTGCGATAGACGACAAGCGCCAGCGCCAGGCCGACGGCGACCTCCGCGGCCGCGACGGCAATGATGAAGACCACGAAGACCTGCGTCGAGAGGGCGATCTCGGTCGTGCTGAAGCGCGAGAAGGCGACCAGCGTCAGATTGACCGCGTTGAGCATCAGCTCGACGCCGATCAGCACGCCGACCGCGTTCTTCTTCGAGAGCGCAATGAAGAACCCGATGCAGAAGAGGATCGCGCCGAGGACGAGGTAGTGCTCGAGACCGATGATCATGTTCGAGCCTCGCTCTCCGGCTCGGCAGGCAACTCTGCCGTCAACACGGCCGGAAGGGGCGGGTCGACGACGTCGACCGGGTCAAACTCCCGGCCGTCCAGTTCGGCCTGCAGCGAGGCGGCGTGGACGGCTGCGTCCTCGTCGTCTTCGCGGGCCAGCGCGATCGCGCCGACGAGGGCCGCGGTCAAGAGCACCGCGCCGATCTCGAATGGCAGGATGTAATGCTTGATCAGACTCTCGCCGATCAGCCGCGCTTGATCAGTCAACGCAGCCTCGCGGACGGAGCCCCAATCGGTGTCGATGGCGACCCAGAAGGTGGCGATCATGACCATGATCACGACGACGCCGGCGGGTCCGGCGGTCTTCAGGGACGAGGAGTTGTCGCGCTCGGCGCGCGGCGTCAGCATGATCGCAAAGAGCATCAGCACGGAAATCGCGCCGACGTAGATCAGCACCTGCACGACTGCGATGAAGTCGGCCGACAGTGTCAGATAGAGACCGGCGACGCCGAGCATCGACAGCACCAGCCAGACGACCGCGTGAATCAGGTTGCGACTGACCATGATCATCGACGCGCCGCCGATCGTCATCGCCGCGAGAGACCAGAATGCGAGGTGGAAGCCGAATTCGCTCATCTTAGTCGCCGCCCACCTGGAATTGCGGTTCCTCGCTGCGCGCGGCGACGCTGCGCGCGGCTCGCAGCCCGCCGATCTCTGCGCCCGCCATCCGAATCCGGGCTGGACGACGCAGGTCCGCGGGTCGCGCGACGCGGGCGAACAGCATGATCGCACCCAGCGACAAGCCGATGTTGATCACCGCCATGATCGGCAGTGCAATGGTCGTGTCCCAGCCTTCCGATATGAGCAGCGTGCGCTGGACGAAGGCGACCACGACGAATAACAGGGTCGCCGGCACGAGCGCCTTCCAACACAGACTCATGAGCTGGTCAACGCGCAGTCGCGGCAGGGTGCCTCGGGTCCAGATCAGCAAGAAGTAGACGGCGCCTGTCTTGGCCAGCAGGATGATCCAGCTGGGCACCCATTCGTCCAGTCCCCACATCCACCATCCACCGAGGAAGAATGTCGCGATGAAGCCCGAGACCACCAACGTGTTGCCCAGTTCGACCGCGTAGAAGAGGCCGAAACGCATGCCCGAGTACTCCGTGTGGTAACCGGCGACGATCTCGGATTCGGCTTCTGATATGTCGGCCGGGGTGCGGTTGAGCTCAGCCGAGGCGGCGAAGAAGAAGACCAGCGCCGTGAGCGGGAAGAGCAGGATGAAGATCACGTCTTCCTGCTGCTGCCACTCGACGATGCCGTTGATCGACATTGTGCCTGAGAACACCACCAGCGTGAGCAGCGCCAGCACCATGGGCACTTCGTAGGAGATCGACATCGCCACGGCGCGCATCGCGCCAAGCAGTGCGTACTTGTTGTTGGACGACCATCCGGCCATGAAGATGACCAGCACGGCCGTGCCGGACACGGCGAGCAAGAAGAGGACGCCCACATTGAGGTCGGCCACCGACATGCGCGGTCCGAACGGCAGCACGCCCCAGATCAGGATGCCAGGGATGAAGATCAGCACCGGCGGCAGGAAGAAGATCAGCTTGTCGGCAGCGCGCGGCGCGAGCTGCTCCTTGAGGATCAGCTTGACGGCGTCGGCAACAGGCTGGAGCAATCCCTTGGGTCCCACGCGGTTGGGTCCGTAGCGCTGTTGGAAGCGCGCAATCACCTTGCGCTCGACCCAGATCAAGACCAGCAGCGTCGGTCCGATCACACCGAGGATGCCGAGCGCGCCGAGCAGTCCGGTCACGATCGAGGCCAGCCAGTCCGGCCCCCAATCGGCGATCCACTCGGTGATCAGCCGCTGCAGGTTGTTCAGGTCGCGGAAGTCATACCACGCGCCCAGAATTCCGCTGAGGCCGGCGAGCTCGGTCATCGATCGATCTCCCCCACCACGATGTCAATCGACCCCAGCGTGACGATTGCGTCAGCAAGGGTACCGCCAATCGACATTTCCTTCAGCGCCGAGAGATTGATCAGCGACGGCGGCCGGCAGTGGAAACGGTACGGCGCCGGCCCGCCGTCCGAGACCAGGTAGAAGCCCAGCTCTCCGCGTGGAGACTCGACGCGGGCGTACGCCTCGCCGGGTTCGGGCCGCGCGTGCAGCGGCACGTCGGCCAGGTACGGACCCTCGGGCAGGCTGTCGACGACCTGGCGCAGGATGTGCAGGCTCTGCTTGACCTCGGCCATGCGGACGAGGAAGCGGTCGAAACAGTCGCCGCGTTCGCCGACCGGTACATCGAATTCGTACTGCTCGTAGCCGCAGTAGGGGTTGGCCTTGCGCAGGTCCCAGGGCACGCCGGTGGCGCGCAAGACCGGGCCCGACAGGGACGAGTTGATGGCCATCTCTGGCGAGATCACACCGACACCGCGCGCGCGGGCGTGCAGGATTTCGTTCTCCAGCAGCAGCGCCTCGTAGTTGGCGATGTTCTCGGGCATGTCTGCCAGGTACCGCTCGAGCGTGGGCAGCAGGTCGTCCGGCAGATCGAAGGCGACGCCGCCGATCCGCATGTAGTTGGTAGTCAGGCGGGCGCCGCAGGTCATCTCGAACATGTCGAGCACGCGCTCACGGTCGCGGAACATGTGGAAGAGCGGCGTGTGCCAGGCGCCACAGTCGTTGATGAAGGTGCCATTGGCCATCGCATGCGAGGCCACACGCTGGAGCTCGGCGAACATCACGCGGATCGCCTGCGCGCGCGGCGGCACCTCGATGCCGAGCAGCTCCTCGACCGCCAGACAGTAGGCGAGGTTGTTGGACATCGCCGCGAGGTAATCGATGCGGTCTGTGAAGGGAATGTTCTGTGTGTAGGTGCGTTCTTCGGCCAGCTTCTCCATCGAACGATGCAGATAGCCGATCCGCATCTCGGCATCCTGCACGATCTCACCGTCGAGCGTGACCTTCAGGCGGAAGACGCCGTGCGTGGATGGATGCTGAGGTCCGAGGTTGACAACGACCGGCTCGGAGCCGGCACCCGCGGTCAGCGCCTCGATCGTGCCCTGCATGGCCAGACGGGTGTCGTCGGAAGTGGTCACGACGCCTCCTCGCCCTCTACCGCCGCGACATCGCTCGGCGGAGCCGGGTCATTGGGATGGTAGGGACGCTGCGGCACGCTGCCCGGCACCGGCCAGGCATTCTCTTCGCTCTCGTGGGGGAACCCGGGCAGGCCGGCCCGCACATCGCCCGGCATCTGCAGAAAATTCTTGCGCAACGGATAACCGGGAAAGCCGTCCCAGAGGAACATGCGCTGCAGATTGGGGTGTCCGTCGAAGCGAATGCCGAAGAGGTCGTAGACCTCGCGTTCCTGCAGGTGCGCGCCGTGGAACAACCCGGTCAACGACGGCAGCGCCGGATCCTCGTGGTCATGCAGGCGAGCCTTCACGGTCAGAATATGGTTCAGATCGAGCGATTGCAGGTGGTAGACGACTTCGAAGTGGCGCTCGTAGTCGACGGCCGTCAAGTTGCAGAGGAAGACGAGGTCGCTCTCGCCGCCGTCGCGCAGGACGCGCACCGCGTCAACGAGGCGGGTCGAATCCAGGTACAGGTCGCCGTCGTCCACGCAGGCTGCGCCCGAAATGGCGTCATTGACCAGCGCGGCTGCGGCCTCGGCGTCGTAGCGGGTCGTCACGTTAGCGCCACTCCAGAGCTTGCCGCCGCCACTCGTAGACAAGGCCGAGGAAGAGCACCGCAATGAAGATCAACGCGGCGACCAGGCCGGTCACGACGACGGAGTCCAACGCCACGGCGAGCGGAAAGAGGAAGATGACCTCGACGTCGAAGAGCACGAAGATCAGCGCGACGAGGTAGTAGCGGAAGTTGAACTGCACCCAGGTCGGGCCTTCGGTCTCGACGCCGCATTCGTAGGTGTCGGACTTGACGGCATTGGGCATGCGCGGCCGTAGGCCGAACTTGAAGAACGCCCACGAGGCGATGAGCGGAATCGACGGGAACACCGCGGCGAAGATCAGCAAGATCCCCAAGTGCCCGTACTGCTCGAGGACGTTGTCCATCGCGATCCGCCCCGCTCTGACGTCGTGCCCGCCACCGACGGCGGGCGACTCTGAGGGAGTATATCCCCCACTCCGCATCGCTCAATCTATCGGCTTCGCCGATCCTCCGAGCGCCCGTTCGGCGGCGTGCTGCGGATCATCGAACCGCTCTGCGAGGGCGCTGATCGGGCGCTCTGATACTATGTGCCCGCCGCCCATGCGTGGCCATGGACGCCTGGGGACTCCTGGGAACTCCTGGAATGAGACGCCTGCATGCTGATCGACCTGCACAACCACACTTGGCCTCGCTCGCACGACTCCGTGCTCGACCCGAAGGATCTGGCCCAGCGCGCCAAGGACGCTGGGCTTGACGCGATCTGTCTGACCGAGCACGACGCGCTCTGGCCCGAGGCGGAAGCACAACAGATCGCCGAAGAGATCGGGATCACGGTCATTCCCGGCTGCGAGGTGTCGACCGACCCTGGCCACATCCTGGCCTGGGGCATGGAGAAGTACGTCTTTGGCATGCATCGCGTCGATCGGTTGGCCGAGCATGTGTATCCGCGTGGCGGCGCGCTGGTCCTGGCGCACCCGTACCGGCGTCAGATCGCCTGGAAGGACGACCAGAACGAGTGGGACATCGCCGTCGAGAAGGCGCTCAACAACTCCGCGATGGAGCATGTGATTGCCCTGGAAATCCTCAACGGCCGCGGCAAAGAGCGAGAGAATCGGTTCTCCGCCGATCTCGCCGCCAAGTCTGGCATGAACGGCACCGCCGGCACAGACTCGCACGCCGTGCACGACATTGGCAAGGTCGCGACCTGGTTCGAGACCGACTCCATTGAGACGTGGCAGGACTTGGTCCGCGAGCTGAAGCTGGGCAACTTCTGCGCGGTTGACATGGAGACTGGCGAGGAGTTCGCGATCCCCTCGCGTCCGCGCAAGCTCAAGATCGGCGGCGTCGCGGTCGCCGATTAGACTCTGCACGACACCACACCCGACACCACACCCGAACAGCGGGTAGAGAGGCAACACATGGCAGACAAAGAGTTTGAGTCGGTCATCACCGACGAGATGCGCGCCCTGATCGGCGTCAAGGGACCGGAAACGATCAGCGAGCTGACCACGACGAGCGTGCGCATGTTCGCCCGCTCGGTCGGCTACGTCGATCCGGTCTTCTACGACGAGGCGGCGGCGACCGAGCGCGGCTTCCGCAGCCTGCCGGCGCCTCCGGGCTACCTCGGCACACCGATCTTCAACCCGGCCGAATCAGACGCGACCTTCGGCGGGCGGCGGGGCGGCGGCGGATTCCGCTCTCCGTATCCGTTGGTGCTCAACGGTGGAACTGACATCGAGTACACCGGCGAGCAGATCTGCGCGGGCGACACGCTCACGTCATCAACCGCTCTGGCGTCGTTGAACGAGCGATGGTCGGGCGCGCTGGGCGTCCCGATGCTGATCCAGGTGTCGGAGACCACGTACACGAACCAGGACGGCAAGGTCGTCGCCTACTCGCGCGGCACTGGCATCTCCTATCCGGCGCCTGGATCCTAGGCGCGCCACCACCTCAGCCATATAGATCCCGACAGCGGAAGGAACAGCACATGTCGGACGCAGTACCTGACCAGATCTACTTCGAGGACATCGAAGTCGGCGACAACATTCCCGAACTGGAGAAGAACCCGTCCAGCCAGCAGCTGGTTCAGTGGGCCGCCGGCTCGGGCGACTTCTACCAGATTCACTACGACACGTCCTACGCGCAGGACACGGGCCTCGACGACATCATCGTCCATGGCGCGTTGAAGCACGCCTTCCTGGGCGAATTGCTGTGGCGTTTCGCAGGACCCGAGGGCTCGGTCAAGCGCGTGCAGTGCTCCTACCGTGGCATGGACCCGGCAGCGCAGGGCCGCGAGTCGGCCAAGGACCAGAAGTTCTTGCTGCGCGGCACCGTCACCCGCAAGTACACCGAGGGCGAGCGCAACTTCGTTGAGCTCAACATCGAGGGTGTGCGCGCGGACGGTTCGGTCTCCACGCCGGGCAACGGCGTCGTCGTCTTGCCCAGCCGCGGCTAATCGCTCCGGTTTCGAGAACTCTCCGAAGGGGCGGCGATCGGCGCCGCCCCTTTGGCGTGCCAGCGTCCCTGCAGCACCCTACCTGGCCCACTTGCCGCGAAGCTGATATTCCCGATCCCAGAACCACTCGCGCAACGCGTGCATTTGGTGGAAACGATGCGGGCCGCGCCTCACACGGCCGCAGTCGCGGAAACCTGCCGCGCTGAATGCGCGCTGTGCTCGGACGTTCCAGTCGAGCGTGTGCAGGTAGACGCGCGTCAACGATGTGTTCGTGAAAACGTGGTCGAGCAAGAGCACCACGGCCTCTCGACCGTATCCGCCGCCCCAGACCGTGCGATCACCGAGCAGGATGCCCAGCTCGGTCTCGCGACGCTGGAAGTCGGTGTTGTAGTACATCACGTTGCCGACGTGGCGCGAATCGACCAGCGCCTCGACCGCAAACGTCGAGCGATACACCGGCGTCGAGCGCAGCTGCCATGCGTACTGGTTGCGATACTGCTCGAACGTCAGATTGCTGAGCGGCGCCGCGTCAAGCTCGGCCAGTTCAACGTCGGTCCGCCAAATCCAGTCGAGCTGCGCGTCGTCCAAGCGCTTGCGCCGCAACCGCACCAACTCGCCCTCGGCGATCGTGTCAGCGGGGATCGAGACCACCGAGCGACGCTCCTGCATCTGTGACGTGGTTTGCTGCGCAGGGTAGACCGCTCGAACGGTCGAGTCAGGTCAGTGCGAGGACTCAGCTGCTGGAATCCTGCAGCGGGCCGACTCGCCGGTCGATCAGCACGGCGGCGTCCTGCAGCAACCAGGCGGTGTTTCGGTAGCTCACCATCTTCATCGCGTCGCCCAGACCGACCCAGCGCACGTCGATGTGTTCGTCGTCGTGGTTGGCGAAGGATCCACCGGTCGGTTGCATCAGCCAGAAGTGCACGGCCTTGTCAATCCGCGCTTCCTGACCGCCAAAGGAGTAGCGCATGACGCCGATCTTCTCATCCAACCGCACTTCGAGACCGGTCTCTTCGGAGACTTCCCGGATCGCCGTTTCGTCCAGTTTCTCGCCGTTCTCGGGCGTGCCTTTGGGCAGCGACCAGCGTCGTGCGGGCGTCTGGACCAGCACGATCTCCACCTCGCCCGGTTCTGGCCGTTCGCGCCACACCACGCCGCCGGCGCTGACGGCGATGCCCTTCTTGATCGACTTCGGCGATGACGCGGTGCGTCGGCCGCCCGCGTTGCGCGGACGCTCGTTGCTGCTGCGCACCTCTACTCCTCCTCCAACACACATGATGAACTCAATCTATCAGAGGGTCCGACGGGCCAGCCTCATCGATGGAGTCGAGGGGCGGCTCGAAGTCGGAGAAGTCATCAGCCTCGGCGGCCTGGGTCAATGCGTCCTGGGCGGCGCTGCGCAGCGACGGATCGGGATGTGTTCGCAGCTGCTCGAGCTGTTCGAGCGCCTCTTCAGAGCCGATCTCGCCCAACGCGCCGACGGCGGCGGCGAGCAACTCTTCGTTGGCCGTCGCGTCGTCGAAGAGGTCCAGCAGCAGCGGTGTTCCTTCTTCCGAGCCGATCTCGCCGATCGCCATCGCCGCGGCGAGACGCTCGTCTTCATCCTCCGAGTAGAGCGACCCCTCGAGCCAGGACAGCCAGGATTCGTCGGCGTTGCGGCCCATCGCCTGAACGGCGCCCAGGTGCAGCGCGGCATCGTCGCTGTCGAAGGCGTCTTCGATCAGACCGGCGACCCACGCTTCGCTCATCACGGCGACGCTGGCGATCGCCGCGGCGCGCAGCTGCTCGTCTTCCAGCGCATCCTCGGCCAGTGCGCGCAGCGCGGGAACCACTCCGAGCGTCCGCTCGTCCGACGCCCAACCGATCTCCAATCGCAGCGCGACCGCGCCCAACGCGGTGACGGCCTCCATGCGCACGCTGGTTTCTTCTTCCTGCGACTGCGCGGTTGCAAGCATCAGCGAGGTCGCATCGGCGGTCTCCGAGACTGACAGTCCATGCACGGCGACGGTCCGAACTGATGCGTCGCCGTCAGCCATCAGCAGCGCGAAGAGGTTGGTGAAGTCGTAGCCGGCGAAGGACACCGCGGCCTGACGCAGGCGGTCGGCGGCGGCAAATCGCTCGGGCGATTCGAGCTGGTTGAACTGTTCACGGGCCGCGCTGTGCTCTCGGCTGCCGATCCGCGAGACGGCGTGCAGCGCCTCTGGCTCCAGGTCGCTCGCACCCGACGCGATTGCCTCCAGCACATGGCGCAGGCCGTCGAGCGGGGCCATCGCGTCCGGATACTCGCGCGACTCGGGCATGGCTCAGCCCTCCACCGTCGGCGCACGCTCCATCAGCGCCCGGATCGCCGCGTGCGCGTCCAACCCCGCGAACAGCACATCCGATACCGCCGTCGAGATCGGCATCGGTTCACCCAACGCTTCAGCCATCTCGAGCGCCACTTGCACGGTCTCAACTCCCTCCACGACATTCGCGGTGTCCGCGAGCGCATCTGTGGTCGGCACGCCCGCGCCAATCCGCTCGCCGAAGCTGCGGTTACGGGAACGAGGACTCATCGCCGTCACGAGCAGGTCGCCGAGCCCGGCCAGTCCCGCAAATGTGGATGGCTCGGCGCCAAGCCGGACGCCCATTCGGGCGATCTCCGATAGCCCGCGTGTCAAGAGCGCCGCCCGAGCGTTGTCCCCGAGTCGGAGCGCAGACGCGGCGCCGGCGGCGATGACGATGATGTTCTTCAGCGCGCCTCCCAACTCGACGCCGATCACGTCGGGATTGGTGTAGACACGAAAGCTGGTGGAGTTGAGGGCGTGCTGGATCCGTTCGCGGTCGGACTCGTCGGCAGCGGCCGCGACGGTGGCCGCTGGCAATCCTGCGGCGATCTCGCGCGCGATGTTCGGTCCCGAGACCGCGCCGACCCGCGCGTCTCGTCCGGCGAGGTTGAGTTCTTGATCGAGAACCTCGGTCATCCGCTGATGCGAGCCTCGTTCGAGCCCTTTGGCCGCGGACACGTGAACAGTGTCGCCGGGCGTGAGCATGGGCAAGACCGTTCGCAGGTTGCCTCTCAACCGCTGCGACGGGGCGGCCCAGATCACCACGCCGGGCGGCGGACCGCTTGGTTCCGTGACAAATGCGATCTCATCGGGCAGCAAGACGCCGGGCATCAGGCGGGTGAGTTCACGGGACTCGGTCAGTGTTGCGGCCTCAGACTCCGAGCGGCAGAGCACGCTGGCGTCGTGGCCGGCGCGATGCGCACATGCGGCGAGCGTGCAGCCCCACGACGTGGCGGCGACGACCAGCACTTTCATGCGCTCGACCGACCCATCGAGAGCACACGCTCGGTACCGGCGGCGATGCGCTGGATGTTGTCTCGGTGGCCAGCGACCACCAGGGCCCAGGTCACGATGGCAAAGCCGATGTACGCGTCGGGCGCGCCGCCGTAGACGGCGAGCAGAGAGATGCCGACCGATGCGGCCGTCGCCCCCGTCAAGGTGGCCAACGACATGACGCGAACCCGCATCAAGATCGGCGCCGCTGCGCCCAGCGCGAAGAGCACGCCCATCGGCATGAGTACGATCAACGCGCCCAACGCCGTCGCCGCGCCGCGTCCGCCGCGGAATCCCGCGTAGAGCGGGAACTGATGCCCCACGATGGCCGCCACGCCGGCGATCACCTCGCCGGTCGGACTGTCCCAGACGGTCATCACGATCAGGATCGGCGCTGCACCCTTGATCGCGTCGATGACCAGCACCGCGACCGACCAGCGCAGGCCCAGCGTCCGAAACGTGTTGGTCGCGCCGGTGCGTCCGCTGCCCGAGGCGCGGATATCGCCTCCGCCGCGCCAGCGGCCAATCCAAAGTCCCGTCGGGATCGAGCCGAGCAGATAACCGATCAGCCCACCGATGATCCAGGCCTCGACCATGTCCCCAGCCTCGCTTATCTCGCTCGTCTCGCAGGTCTCATGGTTTTACTCGCGCGGATTGTCGGGGTCGCGGCCGCGTAAGACGCAGCGCAACGGCGTGCCTTCGAAGCCAAACGTGCGTCGAATGCGTCCCATCAGGTACCGCTCGTAGGAGAAGTGCACGGCGTCCGGATGGTTGACGAAGAAGGTAAACGCCGGCGGCGCCTCGGCGGTTTGCACTCCGTAGAAGAAGCGGATCCGTTTGCCGCGGTACGTCGCTGGCGGCCGCTCGACCTGTGCCTGCCGCAGCATCGCGTTCAGACGCGGCGTCGGCACGCGAGTGCGCCTCGCCTCAGCGACGTGCAGCGCCGCCGCGACGACGGAGTCCACCGCATCGCCGGTCAGCGCGGAGATCCAGACAATCGGCGCCCAGCTGACGAATCGGGCGCGGCCGGCCAGCTGTCGCTCGCGGCTGTTGCGCAGACCCTCCTCAGCGTCGACCAGGTCCGCCTTGTTCATCACGATCACCACGCCCGCGCCGTCATCCATCGCCATGCCCAGCACGTGCAGATCCTGAGACGTGACACCTTCATGGGCGTCGATCACGACGGCTGAGACATCCGCGCGTCGGACAGCGGCGCCGGCGCGGCGCACTGACGCGCGCTCAATCCCTGGTGCAACACGCCCTGGCCGTCGGATTCCCGCTGTGTCGACCAGCGACACGCGCTGACCGTCGAAGCTGAGCAGCGTGTCGACGGCGTCACGTGTGGTACCCGGTACGTCCGAGACAATCATCCGCTCGTCTCGCAACAGCGCATTGACCAACGAGGATTTGCCGACGTTGGGGCGGCCCACGATGGCGAGGCGGCACGCGACATCGTCCGCTTCCATCGGTTCGGCTACGGCGAGGTCGGCCGTCACCCTGTCGAGCAGATCATCGATCCAGCGTCCATGATGGGCCGAGACGGCGACCGGATCGCCGAGTCCGAGCGCGAAAAACTGCGAGGCTTCAGCGGCGAGTTGGTCGTTGTCGCACTTGTTTGCGCAGACCGTGACCGGCTGCGAGACCTCGCGCAGCAGCGCGGCGACATCCTCATCGGCCGGCAGCGCGCCAGTCTGCACGTCCACCACGAGCATGATGGCATCAGACTCTGCGACGGCTTGCCGCACCTGTTCCGCAACCGAATCAGCGAAGGGACCGGTCAGCTGCTCGCCGAGCAGGCCGCCCGTGTCGATCACGGAGAACGGCTGTCCGCGCCATTCTGCCTCGGCGTAGTTGCGGTCGCGAGTCGTGCCCGGCTCTCCGCGCACGATGGCCTGACGGCGCCGCACGAGGCGGTTGAAGAGCGTTGATTTGCCGACGTTGGGCCGTCCGACGATGGCCACCGTCGGCAGCGTGTTGCGCGGGACGGCGCGCACGTCGACCTGCGGCAGGTCCGTCACGGTGTTGGTCTCTTCACTCATCGTCGCCGCCGTTCTGCCCACTTGTGCCATCGATCCCCACGCTATCCGCTTGCGAGCCCGACGCGTTGTCCTCGCCGACAATCTCCGTCAGCACGACGCTGAGCTGCGCAGGCAGAATGGCTGTCAACTCCAAATCACGAGGCGCGCGCCACTGGAGGGTGACCGTGTGTCGGCCGGTCGACAGGCCCGCAAGGTCCAGCTCGAGCGTCGGCAGCGGTCCGTCTAGATCTGAGAGTACGGCGACAGGCCCGCGCAAGGTCACGCGCGCTGTTCGCGGCAATGCAGACTGGATCGCCAGGCCGTTGGCGAGATTGACCGCTTCGATGTTGACCGGCAGCGTGACGCTGGAGACAACGGGTTCGATGACGACGACGACGCGTGTGGTCGGTTGCGACTCGGCCGCGGGCGCAGCCGTCGCGCCGAAGATGAGCGGGACCGAGACCAATACGTCCTGCTGCACGTCTGTGATGTCGATTGGCTCGGTCAACACTTCGGATTCCTCATTGAGTCCCTCGATCGAGACGAGCACGTCTACGGTCGGCGGGATGGAGCGGATCGATCGCACTCGGAACCCCTGTGCCGGTGCACCGACGACCTGCGGCAGGATCGAGTAGGTGCGACGGAAGACCTCCTGCTCAATCGGAACATGGACGGCGGCGAAGCGCGGATTGACGAGCACTTGCGAGACTGTCCCGCCGGCCGCCGTGCGCGCTTCGAGCATCACCTCGCGCTCCAGGCTGACCCGTGCGCCGCCCAGGTCGAGCCGCGCCACGACGGTCGCGACTGACTCCACGTCCACCGCCAGACCGCTGACAATCGCGGTGGACGGCAGCGCCTCAGAGTCGCCGACGGAGAATCCGAGCGGCGGCGGATTGGCCAGCTCGACCGTGACCGGCACCTCACGCTCCACCGTCTCCTGGAGGATGACGACGGCCGTCTCGGGCTGGACCGCGCGGACACGCACGTCGCCCTCGAGGGTGTCCACGCGGACGGGAAGGTTGTGACGGCCGGCGGACCGGTTTCGCAACGAGACTGTGGCTCGGAAGTGCTCGGGACGCGCGGCCTCGACGTCGGGTTCGCGGCCAATCACGGTGACGGTGACCGGCAGCGGATCGCCGGTGACGGCAAGCTCTGCGCTCAGCTCGGTGACCTCGACTTCAAGGGAGAATCCAAGCCGAGCTTCGATCTGCTGGTTCTCGGTGTCAGCGATGACAAACCAGACGATGAGCGCGAGCAGCGTCACCGTGAAGAGCAGCGCCGCTTCCTGGCCGACCCGTCGCACTTAGGCGCCCGTCGAGTCGCCGCCGGCGGTCGATGTCGCGGTCGAGCGGCGATCTGCCGCGACGCCGGACATTCGTCCGCCGAGTCTGGAGCCGTACCGTCGAGCGTGCAGATGCCGTGCCAGCACCGTTTCCAGCTGCGCCGCCGACATCGGCCCCGACAGCTCACCGCCGGCTGCGACCGAGATTGTGCCGGATTCCTCCGAGATGATCACGGCGACGGCGTCGGTCTCCTCGGAGATCGTGAGCGCGGCGCGATGGCGTGTACCCAGATGCGAACCAGGCTCGCCGACGCCCTGGCGGATCGACATGCCGCCGCTCGGTGTTGGCAGGATCACGGCCGCCGCGACCACCTCCGAGGGACGCAGCAGCACTGCGCCGTCGTGCAGCGGCGATCCGCGCCAGAAAATGCTCTCCAGCAGGTGCGTCGTCGGTTCGGCGCCGAGTCGGACTCCTGCGATGGCCAGCTCGTCCAGCCCTGTCTCGCGCTCAAAGATGAACAATCCGCCGGCGCTCTGCTGCGAGAGCCGGTGCGAGACGGTCGCCACCATCGGAATCAGCGCGCGATACGGCTGGCTGCGACTGGCCCAGTGTCGGAAGCCGCCGGCGCGGCCGACATGCTCGAAGGCGCGCCGAAACTCCGGCTGAAACACGAGCAGGACGACAATCAGCAGCACGGCCAAGGCGTTGTCAACGATCCAGTCCAATACGACCGAATCGACGACCCTCCCGAGCACCGAGATCAGCACCACGACCAAGACCATGCCGCGGATCACGGACATCGCCGTCGTCCCGCGCAGCAGCCGGAGACCAGCGTAAAACACCACCGCGATCGCCGTGACCTCGAACAGGTTGGTCCAACTGAACGAGTTGAACGCAATCTCGATGTCGTTGATCAAGCCGTCCACGACCTGGCCTCAGCTCTCTCACGCGGGATCGGTCTCACGCATTGAATGCGGCGCGGCGAATGCAGCGTGGCCACAGGCTACGCGATTCCTGGGCGCATCAACGGCTGAACAACCAGGCCAGCAGCGCTTGCTGCGCGTGCAAGCGGTTCTCGGCCTGATCGAGCACGACCGACTGTGGCCCGTCGAGCACATCGTCCGAAATCTCTTCACCGCGATGAGCGGGCAGACAGTGCATGACCACGGCGGCAGGCGAGGCCTCAGCGACCAACTCGGCGTTGACTTGATAACCGGTGAAGTCCTCAAGCCGCTGTGTCGCCTCAAGCTCCTGGCCCATGGAGGTCCATGTGTCGGTGTAGATGACGTCGGCAGACGCAACCGCTTCGGACGGGTCGGACAGCAGCACGATCGATCCACCGGATGCATCGGCGCGCTGCGATGCCGCATCAACACTGGCTGCGTCAAGTTCGTACCCGGCCGGCGAGGCGAGGCGCACGTGCATCCCCTCGCCGCACGCGGCGAGGACGAGTGATCGGGCAACGTTGTTGCCGTCTCCGACGTAGGCGAGCACGCGCCCCTTGGCGCCGCCGTGCTCCCGGATCGTGAGCAGGTCGGCGAGTGCCTGGCAGGGATGTTCCCAGTCACTCAGCGCGTTGACCACCGGCACGCCCGACGAGGCTGCAAGCCGCTCCAGGTTGGACTGGTCGAACGTTCGGCACACGATCAGATCGCAGTAGCGGCCCGCGACGCCGCCGACATCTTCGGGAGACTCTCGCTCGCCCAGTCCCACTTCGGGCGGCGACAGATAGAGCGGCCGTCCGCCCAGATTGGACACGGCCAGCTCGAACGACACGCGGGTCCGCAGCGACGGCTTCTGGAAGATCAACAGCGCGGTCTTGCCCGCCAACTCGGCGCTCGTCCGACGGCCGCGCTTGGTTTCCAACGCGAGATCGAGCGTCTGCCCAATCTCATCCGCCGATAGATCCGCCACCGATAGCACCGAGCGAGTCATCGTTCCGCTTTCTCTGCATCGCGTGCCCGGCTTCTCCTGCCTCGCACCGCGTGGAGTCAATGTATCGGCCGGCGGGCAGCGTCGTGACCCGTTGGCGCAAGAAGATGACATACCTTTCACAGACGCTCTGTGCGGGCGTCACACGCCTCGCTGGGGGACCGCGGCATGCCGATCCCATCGCTCTGGAACGAGATTCTCCCGCCGAGTCCGACTGGAGAGTCGGCGATGTCTCCGCGGTTGCGACTCTGGGTTGCGCTGCGTCGGTTTGTCTTGTGGTTGCCCGCGACGGCGGCGCTGGTCGCAGCTGCTGCCGGGCTTGCCGTGTTGGCGGACCAGCGTAGCGATCCGCCGCTGTCGCCCGCGATCCACATGACCGAACTGCCAAAGACGCAGACGACCCGCCTGCGAATCGATATCAACACCGCGACGCATTCAGAGCTGCAAACCCTACCTGGCATTGGCGCGTCGCGGGCCGAGGCGATCGTGGCGCTGCGCGCCATCGAGCCGTTCAGCTCGCTCGCTGATCTATTCGATCGCGGCGTGCTGGATCACAACGACGTCGCCGCCATCCAGATTCTTGCCGCTGTCTATGTCTCGCCGCACGATTAGCGCGCTGCGCCAGTTGCGGGCTCCGTATTGGCCGCCGTTGCTGCATTGGTCGCTGGCGCTGATCATCGGAGCGGCACTCGTTGCGACCGATGCGGCGCTGTGGATTGCCGCGCTCGCCACGGCAGGCTCGACAGCGCTCGCCGTCGCGTCGATGCTCCGCTCCGATCTTATCGGCCGACGCCGGTTGCCGGCACTCCTCCTTGCCCTGACGCCAGTCATCCTCGGGATCGGCATTTGGCGCGCGGAGTCGACCGCGATCCAGTCCGAGGGACTGGCGGCGGCCGATTTCAACGGGCAGCACGTCCGCATCGTCGGACGCGTGGCCGAAGAACCACAGTTCCGCGGATCGGGGACGCGAGTGCTGCTGCAGACGGAGTCGATCTCGTTGGCGTCCGAGCAGCGGGAAGTCGAGGCGCAGGTCTCCCTGTTCATCCCCGACGCGCTCGATCTCGAGCTCGGCGAACGGATCGAGGTTGAGGCCACGCTGACGCCCGTCGCAGGTGTGGCATCTGAGGCATCGGAATATCTGGAGTGGCTGGAAGCGCAGGGTATCGCCGCGAGCGGATTGGCTCGGCCGGGATCGGTCCACGTGCTGGAGGATACGGCGCTGGGCTGGCCGAGTCGGTGGACGCAAGGCTGGACCGCGGATGCCCGCGAGGCGCTCAACGTCAGCCTGCGGGACGCGCTGCCGCCGCCGATCTCAGGGCTCGCTCAGGGAATGATCACTGGCCGGCGCGATGGCATTGACACTGAGCTGCGTTCGGTGCTGAACGACACCTCGCTGTCACACCTGATCGTGATCTCGGGCAGTAATCTGACGCTGCTGACCTCGATCGTGATTGCCGCAACGGCCTGGATCGCCGGGCGGCGTCCGGCTGCGGCGTTGGCGATCGTGGCCGCGCTCAGCTATGGGCTGCTGATTGGTCCCGATCCGCCGGTGCAGCGGGCGATGTGGATGGCCATCGTGTTCGCAGCTGCCCATCTGCTCGGGCGCGGCGCTTCAGCCCTGTACGCCGTGGCCGCGACGGCCGCCCTGTTGACCGCGCTAGACCCGCAAATCCTGCTCGATCTATCGTTCCAGCTCACGCTGGCCGGAACGCTCGGCATCGTCTTGCTGATGCCTACCCTGTCTCGCGACTTCCTCAGCGGACAGAGCGGGTTCACCGGCGCGGTTCGCGATGCGTCGCTGGTCACGCTCGTCGCTTCGCTGACGACGCTGCCGCTGATCGCGCTGCACTTCGAACGCGCCGCGCTGATTGGCATCCCTGCCAATCTGCTCGTCGCGCCGTTCTTCAGCTGGATGTTGATCGGCTCGGCCGCGACGGCCGCTCTTGGACTCGTCTGGGAAACGGCGGCGCAGGCCGCCGCCTGGCCGCTGTCCTGGTTGCCGCTGCGTTGGCTCGTGTTGGTCGCGGAAGGAGCCGCCGAACTGCCCGGCGCGGGCGCGTCGATCCGAGGATTCGGACATGCCCACGTGCTGATCATTTACGGAGCGATCGGTCTCGCCGCCTGGCGGCCGCATCACGAGCGCATCCTGCGTTGGCGCCGACCGCGTCGCGCACACCTCAAGGAGACGCCACATGCTCTTGGCTTCACGCTGATCCCCCGCTTGCGAGAACACCTCACGGCGATCGCCGTCACTGGCGCCGCATCCGCCGCGGCCGCGATCCTGTGGCTGACGGTCTCAGCCGCGCCCGATGCGTTGCTGAAGGTCCACTTCTTCGACATCGGCCAAGGCGACGCCGCGCTGATCGTCACCGCTGATCGGCAGACGATCCTGATCGACACCGGCGAACAGCCGGATCTGGCCCTCGCAGCACTCCGTCGGCAGATGCCGCCCGATTCGACACGGATCGATCTGCTCGTAATCACGCATCCGCAGACCGACCACGCCGAAGCGCTCTGGGCGATCTTCGACCACTACGACATCGGCCAGGCGCTGGTCAGCGCGTACATGCAGGACACATCACTCGGCCGACGCCTGTTGGACCTGCTGGCGCGTCATGGGGTCGAGATCATCGAGTCGGAACCGGGCCTGCGAATCGCGTTTCCCGGCTCGACGCCGCTGCACCTCGATGTCCTCTGGCCTCCAACCTCCGGCCTGGCGCTCGAGTCTGTGGACGATCCGAATGCCACCTCGATTGTGATCCGCGCAACGTATGGCGACGCCGCCTTCCTCTTCACCGGCGACATCAATGCGGCGCAGGAGATCGATCTGGTGCGTCGGTCCTGTCCAGGCTCGATGCAGCCGTGCGACATGCGCAGCGACGTCCTCAAGGTGGCGCATCAGGGCAGCCGATTCTCAACCACGGCGCTCATGCTCGATGCGGTGCGTCCGACGCTGGCCGTGATCAGCGCCGGACGGGACAACACATTCGGCCATC
>JAJEBU010000044.1 GCA_022822375.1 Dehalococcoidia bacterium | reverse complement strand
ATCCTCACAGAGGGCAATATCCGCGAGTTGGTGAAGATGCTGGACGAAGAGATGGACGGCGTCGCCCGGGAGGAGCGGGAGCGGCTGGAGACGATCGAGGCGGAACTGGAAGAAGTGCGCCGGAAGATGGATCGGCTCTGGCACATCGTCGAAAGCTCGGACATGGAGGTCAACGACATTCTGCCGCGGCTGCGCGTGCACCAGGAGCGTCAAGCTCACCTGGAAGAGTCAGCGGAGGAAGCTCGTTCGATCCTGGCCGAGCGGCGGGAGTTGCTGGACAGCGCCGATGTGGTCGCCAGGTTCGCTGCGGAGATGAGTGAGTTCCTCAAGACCAGCGATGTGACCGAGACGAAGGCGTTCATCCGGTCGTTCGTGAAGCGGATCTCTGTGCGCCCAGGCCGGGCGGTGATTCGCTACACGATTCCTACGCCGCAGGACGGGCCGCTGCGGGGGGCGGATGTGGCGGAAGTGGAGTTGAGCGAAGGAGTTCGCAGTATGGTGCCGTTTGGTAGGGCATAGGGGATTCGAACCCCTGATCTCCGCCTTGAGAGGGCGGTGTCCTTGGCCGCTAGACGAATGCCCCACTGGTGACGGCCGGTGGCTGGGGATGGAGGATTCGAACCCCCGCTAACTGATCCAGAGTCAGTCGTCCTACCACTAGACCAATCCCCAACGGTGAGTCAGTTTATCACGCTAGTCGTCGGGTCGGGCAAGGCGTTCGGCGGCGGCGTTGAGCCGTTCGAGGGTCAGCGGCTGGCCAAGTGTCTCGAGCGTCTCAAACAGCGGTGGGGCGATCCGTTTGCCGGTTGCAGCGACACGGATGGGCGTAAACACGGCGCCTGGCTTCTCGCCCCGCTCGGAGGCCAACTCGCGCAACGCAGATTCCAGCGTCGCGGCGGTCCAATCCGAGTCCTCCACCTGCCGCAGACGTTCCAGTGATGCCTCGACCGACTCCAATGCCTGCCACGGCTTGTTCTTGTAGCCGCGACCCATCAGCTCGGCGTTGGCGTAGCTGAGCGGTCCGCTGCTGAAGAAGAAATCGGTATAGTCGACGAACTCGGGCATCAGCTTGACGCGTTCCTGGATGGCGGGCGTGATCGGCAGCAGCGAGTCGAGCTCGGCGTCGCTGAGCGGGCGTCCCAGCGCCTGTTCCAGATGCGGCCGCCCGCGCTGCAGGAAGTCGAGCGGTTCGAGGTCGCGGATGTAGCGCGCATTCATTTCCTGCAGCCGCTCGATGTCGAACATGGCGGAGGACAGTCCCAGCCCTTCGAAGCTGAAGTGTGCGGTGATTTCCTCGCGCGTCATGATGGTGGTCGTTTCGTCCTTCGACCAGCCCAGCAGCGCGAGGAAGTTGAGCAGCGCCTCGGGCAGGTAACCAGCTTCGGCGTACTGGCGGATCGACGTCGCGCCGTGCCGCTTGGAGAGCTTGCCCTTGTCTGGACCGCGGATGATTGGGATGTGTACCCAGACGGGCTCGTCCCAGCCCAATGCGGCGTACGTCTGCACGTGCCGCGGGGCCGATGAGAGCCATTCCTCGCCGCGAATGACATGGGTAATGTCCATGTGGTGGTCGTCGACGACCGAGGCGAGGTGGTAGGTGGGAAAGCCGTCGCGCTTCAGAAGGACATGGTCGTCGAGCAGCGCGTTCTGGAACGAGACCTCGCCTCTGAGGGCGTCGTTGACGATGGTGTCGCCGTCCAGCGGCATGGCGAGGCGGACGACGTGCTCGACGTCGGCGCTGATGCCGAGTTCGCGGCAGCGGCGGTCGTAGCCGGGCGGTTGCTTGGCCTGCTGCTGAGACTTGCGCAGCGCGTCGAGGCGCTCCGAGCTGCAATCGCAGCGATAGGCCTTGCCCTCGCGCAGCAGACGCTGGGCAGCTTCGACGTAGAGCGGCAGGCGCTCGGACTGACGGTAGGGGGCGCAGGGACCGCCGATGTCGGGGCCCTCGTCCCAGTCCAGACCGAGCCAGCGCAGCGCGTCGAGGATCAGCTCCTCTGTGCCCTCGACAGCGCGCGACTGATCCGTGTCTTCGATGCGGACGATGAACTGTCCGCCGAACCGTCGGGCGAGCAGCCAGTCGAACAGGGCCGTGCGGATGTTGCCAACATGCGGCTCCCCAGTGGGGGAGGGTCCGTAGCGAACGCGGACGCGGTTCATGGTCTCCCTCGGGCTGATCTGATTGCCATTAGCGAATGCGCTGTGTGCGGCGGCGGCGTCGACGCCGGGACGCCCCGCTCTGTCGGTTCACAGTATCAGCAGCGCCTCGGGACGAGAGCGGCATCGGTTGTCCGCCGAGCAGCAATGCGCCGCCTCGCAACTCGACAAGCAGACGCCGCATGTCCGGCGGCGGGTCAGCGGACAGCGAGACGGTCTCACCGCTGGCTGGATGCTGGAAGGACAGCGCGCCGGCGTGCAGTGCCTGGCGGTCAATCGCTTCCGTCGACAGGCCGTACATCGTGTCGCCGGCGATCGGATGGCCGATCGCGGCCAAATGGACGCGAATCTGATGGGTGCGGCCGGTGATCAGCTGGCAAGACAGCAGCGCAGCGTCAGAGAATCGCTCGAGCGTCTCGTAGCCGGTCTGAGCCGAGCGTCCGCGATCGAGGATCGCCATGCGGCGTGGGTCGGCGGGATCTCGTCCGATCGGAGCGTCGATCAGCCCGGCTGGCGGGTCAGGCGCGCCGACCGTGATCGCGGCGTAGCGCTTGTCAATCGACCGTTCGCGCAGCTGATCTTGCAACGAGCGCAGTGCCGCCGCGGTCTTGGCGATCATCAGCAGGCCCGTGGTATCGCGGTCGAGCCGGTGGACCAAGCCAGGCCGCAGCGGATCGGTCTGCGGATCATCCTCCGCAATGCGAGACACTTCGGGCCAGCGGTGGAGGATGGCCGCGATCAGGGTGGGCTGCGTCTCGCCTGGCGCCGGATGGACGGTCAGGCCGGCCTGCTTGTCAATGACCGCGAGGTGCTCATCCTCGAAGACGACCGAGAGTTCGATGTCCACGGGCGCTTCCAGCGGCGTCGACCGACGCGAGTGGACGTTGATCAGCTGGCCGAAGCGCAGTTTGTAGGCGGGACGCTCCAGAGCGCCGTCGATGCGCACGAGGCCCTCGTCGATCATCTGACGCGTTTGGCTGCGGGATGCACCGTCCAGCCGCCTGGCCAGGAACTGGTCAAGCCGTTCGCCGTCGCGGTCGGCCATCAGTTCCAGCGCTGGCGGTTCGGAGTCGGTCATGATCGGGGCCCGATGCGGGGCTTGATACTGGGCTTGATGCGGGGGTTGCGTTTGAGCAGGTCGTTGAAGACGATCGCAATCACGATGGCCGCCACGCCGACGTTGATCGCGGCGTCGGCCACGTTGAAGGCGGGAAAGTGAATGAAGTCGATGAAATCGGTCACGTGCCCCTGGTAGATACGGTCGAGCAGGTTGCCGATGGCGCCGCCCAGAATCAGCGCCAGTCCGCTGCGAATCAACCAGTGATCGAGGGGCGGAAAGAAGTAGTAGATCGCGACCACGCCAATCGCGACGACGGCCGAGACCGCAAAGATGGTGTTTTGTCCGCCGAAGATGCCGAAGGCTCCGCCGTCGTTGGCGATGTGCGAGAAGGCAAAGAACTCGGCCAACCACTCGCGATCGCCGAGCGGGAGCGACGCTCGCAGGATCACCTTGGTGGCTTGGTCACAGACGATGATTGCGGCCGCCAGCGCCGCGAAACGCCAGTGTGACTGGCGGCGGCTGGGCGGCAGATGGCCATGCTCATGCTGGGGCTTGGCCGCGCCGACCGCCGCTGATTCGAGCAGCGGTTCTGCTTCTGGGGCGCTTGGCGGAGTCAGATCGGCCATGTATCGAGATTACACGTGCCGCGCCAGGCGTCAGATACCCTGATCATGACTGGACAGACGAGGGAGCACTGACGTGAGTGAGTTGTTGACAGGCGCAAAGTTCTCCGAGTTGCAGCATCGGCGTCGGCAGACGGGCGACGATCGCTTGCCGCCCGGCCAACGGTTGGTCCGCGAATGGCCGGTCCTGACCTACGGCGGCACGCCGATGGTCGATCCGGCAGACTGGAATCTGCAGGTCTGGGGCGAGGTCGCCGCCGAGCGGGTCTTCACGTACGAGCAGTTCACCGACATCGGGGTGTCGGAGAAGCACAACGACATCCACTGTGTGACGCACTGGTCGCGCTACGACAACACCTGGCAGGGCGTGCTGCTCGCGGACCTCTTCGAGGCGCTCGACGTCAGTCCCTCGGCGACGCACGTGATGTTCCACTGCTACGGCGGCTACACGACGAACGTGCCCATGGCCGACATCCGCGCCGACGACCATGCGATGCTCGCGATCGCCCACGACGGCAAGCCGCTCGACCCGATGCACGGCGGACCCGTACGGGTCGTGATGCCGTCGCTCTACTTCTGGAAGAGCGCCAAATGGGTGGGCGGCGTCGAGTTCATGAACCGCGACGCGCCTGGCTTCTGGGAGATGTACGGCTACCACATGCACGGCGATCCCTGGCGCGAAGAGCGCTACGGCTGAGGCCTGCCTTCTGGGAAGACAGTCGCTACCTTGCTGCGGAGGAGCGCGTCCCATGTCTGAAGTCCGAGAGTCCACAGCTGTCTATGGCTGGGTGCCCACGATTCCCGACGAGGTTGAGGGTCAGCTGCTGATCACGCTGCCCGATGGCTTCGAGTTCAGCGAAGACTGGTGGGAACAGACCCGCGAGGCCAACCGCCACGTCCGCATTGAGCTCACTCCAGCAAGAGAGATGAGGGTCGCCATGGTCTCTTGGGAGGGAAGTCGGGAAACCGCGCGCATGAGCTACTTGGTGATCAGTTGGATCCTGGACGGTGGAGGCGGCGAGACATTCGACAGCGCTGGCGGCTACGATCTGCCCGCCGGATTCCGCAAGTTTCCCGACGGTTCATGGGTGTCGCCCGAGCGCATGCCTGAAGCGACGCGGCCGTATCGAGGCCCGTACTCCGTGATTCCCGACCTGATCTGGGAAGTGCGCTCTCCGGGTCAGTCCCTTGGCCAGCAGCAGGAGAAGATGGTCGAATGGATCGAGGGCGGGGTGCGACTGGCCTGGTTGATCGATCCCTACCAGCGCATCGTGTGGGTCTACCGCGCCGATGGAGGAGTTCAGCAGCTCGATGATCCCGCCGAGCTCTCAGGCGAGGATGTCTGTCCTGGGCTTGTCATCGATATGTCTGTGGTCTGGGACTGACCGTTTCGACTGTTGTACGATTTGCGTCATGACGAACCGACCGACCGTTGATCTGACGATGCTGGGCCGCATGGCGATGCCCGGGGCCCTGCTCCGATAGGCGCGAACGCGCCTGAGGGGCACGGGCCGGACCGACACTCCCAGCCGCCGCCTCCGCTCAGCGAAAGCCCTGACCCGATGACCTACGCCACCTCTCTCACCTGTCGTGAGTGCAGCCGCGAGTTCCCGCTCGACCCGCTCCACGTCTGCGACTTCTGCTTCGGACCGCTCGAGGTCGCTTATGACCACGACGGCATCCAGTCCAAGATCTCGCGTGAGCGGATCGAGTCGGGTCCGCGCTCAATCTGGCGCTACAAGGACCTGCTGCCCGTGGACGACGAGTTCATTGTCGACCTGAACGTGGGCTGGACGCCGCTGCTGCGCGCCGACCGTCTCGCGGAACAGCTGGGAATGCGCGAGCTGTACATCAAGAATGACACCTGCAATCCCTCGTGGTCGTTCAAGGACCGCGTCGTCGCGGTGGCGTCGTCGCGGGCGAGGCAGATGGGATTCCAGACGTTGGCGTGCGCCTCAACCGGCAATCTGGCCAACTCCGTCTCTGCGCATGCGGCGCGAGCGGGCATGGACGCGATTGTGTTCATCCCGCACGACCTCGAGGCGGGCAAGGTGCTCGGATCGGCCGTCTACAACCCAACCATTGTGGCGGTCAACGGTTCCTACGATGACGTCAACCGCCTCTGTTCGGAGTTGGCCGACAATCGCCAGTGGGCATTCGTCAACATCAACGTGCGGCCATACTATGCCGAGGGTTCGCGGACGCTTGCCTACGAGGTGGCGGAGCAGCTGGGCTGGCGCGCGCCGCGTCAGGTGGTGGCGCCGATGGCGTCGGGATCGCTGTTTACCAAGATTCATAAGGGATTCCAGGAGTTCCAGCGCTACGGGCTGATTGAAGACACGCCGATCCGGATGATCGGCGCGCAGGCTGAGGGCTGTTCGCCGATCACCACCGCCTGGCGCGGCGGCACGACCAACATCCGACCAGTCAAACCCGACACGATCGCCAAGTCGCTGGCGATCGGCAACCCGGCCGACGGCTACTACGCGCTCAAGACGATGAAGCGCACCGACGGCGGCGCGACTGGCGTCAGCGATGCCGAAGTGGTCGAGGGCATCCAGCTGCTCGCCGAGTACGAGGGCGTGTTCGCCGAGACCGCCGGAGGAGTGACCATCGCCGGATTGCGTCAGGCCATTGCGACCGAGCAGATCGATCCTGACGAGACGACCGTGGCGTTCATCACGGGCGGCGGCCTGAAAACGGCTGATGCAATTGTCGAGCACGTGACGCAGCCGATCCCCGTTGAGGGCACGCTGCAGTCGTTCGAGGACGCCTTCGCCGAAGCTCCTCAAGCTGCAACAGTGGGAGGCTGAACATGGCAACCCGACGAGTCCGCTTCACCTTTGAGGGCGACGCCGTGACGGAGCCGATCATCTATCTGCTGGGCCGCGAGTTCGAGGTCGTGACCAACATTCGCATGGCCGACGTCGAGCAAGATTTCGGCTGGGTCGTGCTCGAACTGGACGGTTCCCACGACGAGATCGATCGCGCCCTGGCCTGGGTCGAGGAACACGGCGTGCGGGTCGACCCCGTTGCCGGCGACGTGGTCGAGGGCTGACCGATATCCTGAGCGTGGACGTCGCATCGTGCGGCGCCAGATTGAGTCTGACCATGACGACGCAGTCCCCGGCGAAGTTGGTGACCGCCGACGACCTGATGCAGCTGTCCGCTGATGGGTTTCACGGCGAGTTGATTCGGGGGGTACTCTGCGAATCTATGCCGCCAGGTGTTGAACACGCACAGATCGCCGCGGAGCTCGCCAGAGAACTGGGAAACTTCGTGAAGCCGCGTCGACTCGGGCGCATCTTGGCGGGCGACCCTGGGATCAACATCGAGCGCGACCCCGATACCGTGCGCGCCCCGGATGTCGCCTTCATTTCTGCCAGCCAGCTGCCGCTGGAACAGCGTAATCCGGCTTACTCCGACCTGATTCCAGAACTGATCGTCGAGGTGAAGTCGCCGAATGACAGTCGGGACAGGCTGAACGACAAGGCCGAAATGTGGCTGCGGCATGGCGTGCGGCTGGTCTGGGTGGCCTTCCCGGAGCAGCGCATCGTCGAAGCCCATCACGCCGAGCGTGGCGTCGTCGTGTACCGCGAGGGCGATGAACTCGATGGGCTGGATGTGCTGCCCGGATTCAGCTGTCCCGTCGGTCCGTTGTTCGAAGCCTGAGCGTCGGTCTCCGCTACTTGACTGGGACATTTGGCGGTAGTCGCGCGACGTATGTTGTGACCTGTCGTGAGAGTCACTCACGCGGATAGGCCGCAGCCTCGTGCGATACTGCGTGCGAGTGTTGTTTGCCACTGACTCGCCCGATGCGAGAGGAGCCGACTGATGCCTGAGCCGTTTACGATTGCCGTGCCCGACACTGAGATTCGCGACCTGAAGCGCCGACTCGCGCAGACGCGTTGGCCGTCGGAAGTGGCAGACTCTGGCTGGCAGTACGGCGCCAACCTGGCGTACATGCAGGAGCTCTGCGAGTACTGGCGCACGACCTATGACTGGCGCGTGCAGGAGACGTATCTTAACCGCATACCGCAGTTCACCACGCAAGTCTCGGCCGATGGCGTCGAGGACTATACCGTCCACTACGTGCACCAGGAGGGCGCCGGCGACAACCCGCTGCCGCTGGTCTTCACGCACGGCTGGCCCGGCACCTTCTACGAGGTGACGAAGATCCTCGACCTGCTGACCGACCCTGCCGCGCACGGCGGCGATCCAGCGGACGCGTTCACGGTCGTCGCGCCGTCGCTGCCCGGCTACGGATTCTCCGAGATTCCCACGTCCGGTGGTTTCGGTCAGAAACGCACCGCGCTGCTTTGGAACCAACTGATGGCCGACCTCGGCTACGAGCGTTACGGCGCGCAAGGGGGCGACTGGGGCGCGATCGTCACCGCGCAGGTGGCCTATCAGGATCCGGACCACTGCATCGGCGCGCAGATCAACATGCCGATCGGACGTCCGCCCGAGACGGATCCGTCGACCTGGACCGAGCAAGAACAAGCCGTCGCCGCCAAGGCCGCCCATTGGCAAGCGCAGGAGACCGGCTACCAGGCCATCCAGGGCACCAAGCCGCAGACGCTGGCCTATGGCCTGACCGATTCGCCCGCCGGTCTCGCTGCCTGGATCACTGAGAAGTGGCGCAGCTGGTCCGATTGCGACGGCGACATCGAGAAGCGCTTTACGAAGGACGAGATCCTGACCAACATCTCGATCTACTGGTTCGGCCAGACGATCAACTCGTCGACCCGCTACTACTACGAGATGCGTCAGAACCAGGCCGAGAACTTTGTGCCTGGCCGTCTGGAAACGCCGACCGGCTTCAGCATCTTCCCGGAGGAGATCATCACGGCGCCGAGAAGCTGGCTCGAAGACGGCTTCAACATCCAGCAGTGGTCGGAGCACGACCGCGGCGGGCACTTTGCGGCGTTGGAGGAGCCAGAACTGCTCGTCCAGGACATTCGCGACTTCTTCCGCCCGCTGCGGTAGCGGTCGTGTCTGCCGCGACCTGGGACATCGCGCCGTTCCGCATTGCGGTGCCGGACGCGGAACTGAGCGATCTTCGAGGCCGCCTGCAGCGCACGCGCTGGCCCTCCGAGGTGCCCGGCGCCGGCTGGCGCTACGGGGCTGCGCCGGATTGCATCCGCGATCTCGCCGCGTACTGGCTGGACGGTTTCGACTGGCGCGCCCTCGAGGCGCAGCTCAACGCGTTCCCGCAGTACCGCACGACGCTGACCGCCTGGAACGGCGAGTCGCTGGGCGTGCACTTCGTGCATCGCAGCAGCTCGCGTGCGGACGCTCGACCGCTCATGATCCAGCATGGCTGGCCGTCCACGATCTATGACTTCAGCAAGATCATCGACCGGCTGGCCGAACCTGAAGACGACTCGCTGCCCGCGTTCCACGTGGTCGCGCCGTCGTTGCCGGGCTATGGCTGGTCAGACATACCGACGCGGGCGGGGATCGGCGCCGCTGCCATCTCCGACATGTGGGTCGAGCTGATGTCGCGGTTGGGCTACGCCGAGTTTCTCTACCACGGCGGAGACTGGGGAGCGGCCGTCGGCGGACAGCTGGCGCTGCGCCATGCCGAACGGATCTCGAGGATTCACCTGACGGCCGCGGCGCTCGCCCCAGGCGGAGCGGATGCGCGTCCACAGGGCACTGAGGAGCAACGCTTCTTCAGTGAGGAACAGGCGCGATACGTCCGCGACGATGCCACACACCGCGCCATCCATAGCACCAAGTTCCAGACGATGGCATTCCCGCTCGAGGACTCGCCGGTGGGTCTGCTGGCCTGGATCGTGGACATGTGGTGGCGGCTCTCGGACATCAAGTCGGGCGACGCCATGCCGACGACCGCCGACCTCTACCAGCGCTTCAGCAAGGACGAGCTCGTCGCAACGGCCGCGATCTACTGGTTCACTCGAACGCAGCCGTCGGCGATGCGCCTCTATCACGAAGCGACCCGCCCAGGCGCCGAAGTTGAAGCCGAGATCGGGGGGCGAGTCCGACTATCGGAGGGCGAACGAGCGGACGTGCCCGCCGGCTTCGCCAAGCTGCGGCGCGGGACGCCGATGCCGCCGCGCTCTTGGGTGGCACGCGCCTTCAATGTCGTTCACTGGTCCGAGTTTCCCGCCGGTGGACACTTCCCCGCGATGGAGGAGCCCGAACTGCTCATCGCCGAACTGCGAGAGTTCTTCCGCTAATGCCTGTCGTCCGACACTACTTGCGCTGCCTGGACTGCTCGAGCGAGGTTGCTGCCTCGCTCGAACTGGCGTGCGCAGACTGCGGCGGACTGTTTGAGATTGCGTATCCGCGTCTGCCGGAGGGCGGCCTGCGTTTGCCGCTGACGGCGCTGCCGCTTGGTCAGGGCGGGACGCCAACGATCGACTTCGACTGGCCCGACGCGCGCCGCATCCGTCTGGCGCTGAAGCTGGAGTTTCTACAGCCGACGGGATCGTTCAAGGACCGCGGCGCGGCCATGCTGGTTGCCGCCGCCTGGCACGACCCGGGCGCAAGCGCTGGATCGTTCGTCGAGGACTCGTCGGGCAACGCCGGCGCCTCGCTCGCGGCCTATGGCGCCGCCGCGCAGCTGAGGGCCGAGGTGTTCGTCCCCGCCGACGCCGCGGGCGGCAAGCTGACCCAGATTGCGGCCGTCGGCGCCAACATCCATCGCGTCGACGGTGATCGCGATGCCGTCGCTGACGCCGCCGAGCAGTTTGCCACGGAACGCGGCATTCCCTATCTCTCACACAACCGCAGTCCATACTTCAGCGAAGGCATCAAGTCCGCTGCCGAGGAGATCGCCGAGCACGGATTGCCCGACGCCATCGTCCTGCCGGTCGGCAACGGTTCACTCTTGATCGGACTGCATCGAGGCTTCCAGGAGCTGCTGCAGCTCGGTCGGATTGAGCGCATGCCGCGGCTCATCGCGGTGCAGTCGGAGTCCGTCAGCCCTGTGGTCGCCACATGGGCCGAACGGAGCATGCAACAGCCACAGCCGACCATCGCAGATGGCATCGCCGTCGCCCGGCCGCCGCGTCTGGCGCAGATGCTCGCAGCGCTCCAAGAGTCAAACGGCGCGGCGGTGGCTGTGCCCGAACGCGCCATCGCATCCGCGCACCAAACGATCCGAGAGCGGGGCATCTATGTCGAGCCAACCTCCGCGGCGCCGCTGGCCGCATTGCCAATCCTCATAGAGCAAGGAATCGTAACGCAGGACGAACAGGTCCTCGTCCCGCTGACCGGCTCGGGATTGAAGAGTCCGCCGATACGCTGAGATGTATGCGTGCGCAGACTTGGCCTGATCCTGCTTGGTGGATTTGGCGTCGGCTGACGTCGGTCAAGTGGGCGATTGGATTGATCCTGGCCGCGGCGATCTTCTCCGCCGTGGGGGTCGTGATTCCGCAGGTGCCGCCGCAGCTGGCCGATATCCCGGAGCAGGTCGAGGCGCATATCGAGCTGCAGCGCCCGACCTGGGGCGGCTTCACCGATGTCCTGGCCGAGTTCCCCTGGTTCTACGACACCAAGGGCGGCGTCTTCAATCTCTACAAGCAGCCGTATTGGTACGCGGTCGTGGCGCTGGTTGCGCTGGCAATCTCCGTCTGCACCGTCAGCCGCGCCCCGCCGATCTGGCGGACGGTGCGGCGGCCGCCCAAGCGCGTCAACGCGGCGTACTTCGAGCGAGCCCGGCATCGAGCCTCGACCGCGTTGCCGGCTGGCGAGGACCCCGATGCGGTGACGGCCAGGGTTGCGTCCCTGCTGCGCGGCGCGCGCTACCGCGTCGAGCAGGTCAGTGCCGATTCGGACGGCGTCGTGCTCTTCGCCGACCGCTACGGCTGGGCGCAGCTAGCGACGTTCGTCACGCATCTGGCGCTGCTGCTGCTGCTCGGCGCGACGTTGGTGACGAAGTTTGCCGGCGAGGAGTACCAGTTTTGGGTGGCCGAGGGCGAGTCGCACATCCTCTTTCCGCCCGGCGACGACCGCGCGCAGGTGCAGATCATCGTCGACGACGCGGTCGCGCGCTTCGCCGACGACGGCCAAGCGCTGGACTTCCGCAGCCATGTCCGAGTCGCAGAGGCGGGTGTCGAGGTTGGCGGCGGCGAGGTGACTGTCAACGGCCCCGTGCATGCGGCCGGCTACCGCGTCCACCAGGCCGCCTACTGGGAGCATGGGGCCGAGCTGCGCATCTTCGATCAAGACACGGGACAGCTGCTGTACGCCGAGACGCACTTCCTCGACCAACAGATCATCGGTCCGCGCATCCGCGTCGAACGCGGGGGGGCGACGGTGTCGGAGGAGGTGATCTCGCTCGAGCATCAAGTCGCGGACTACGTCCCTGCGGAGGAGGACGACTCGCCGTTGCCGGCCGCCTACACACTGATTCCGCTGGACGCCCATCGCTCGCTCGCGGTCACGATGCTGCCGACGCTGCCTGAGTTCGAGTTCTGGTACCGCGTGCTGCCCACGCCTGACATGCCGTCCGGCCTCACTTTTGCTGAATTGGGAGTGGGCCAGGACGCGCCCCCGGCTCCGCTACTGACCATCGAGGTCAGCGGTGAGACCGTCTTCGATGGGATCGTGCCGCTGGACCAGTCCCAGAACGAGGCGCGCCTCACGGCGCTGCCGATCGGCGAGGACCAGCTGCTCTGGCTCGGCTTCCGAGACGGCGCCACGGGCGAGGGGTTCTTCTACTACTCGCCAGAGCTGGAAACGGAGCGCGGCAGTCTCGAGCCGGGCGGATCGATCGCGCTGAGCGGTGACGTCGAGCTGACCTACCAGGGTGTCGCGCCGGATACCGCGCGACAGGGCCGGCTGAACGTAGGTGAGACGCGCACGGTCGGCACGATTGATCTGACCTGGCTGGGCGCGGAATCGGTCTTCTACGAGGTCGCAGCTGACATCCCCGGCGCGTCCGGCGACGCGCTGATCGCCTTGGAACGGTTCGGCCAAGCGCGAACCGCAGAGACATTCGACGCGCTCGGCGGCGAGAGCGTGCAGCTGGCCGTCGGTGCGACCAACCAGTCCTCGGCCGGGGGGCAGGTCGGCCGCCCCTCCCGGCTGATCATCGGACTCGGCGGCGATGTGGGACGGATTGAGCTGGATGAAGGTCAGCAGATTGTCCATAGTGGACTGCGTTACGAGTACGCGGGGCCGCGCGAGTTCACCGGCCTCAACGTGCGGCGCGATCCCGGCGGCGTCGCCTTCTGGGTCGGCGTCGGCCTCGGCCTGGTCGGTATGAGCACGACATTCTTCACGCCGCGACGACGAGTTTGGGCGCGAATCACGAACGACCGCGTGCAGCTGGCAGGGCAAGCCGGCCACGGTGTTGACCTGACCGCGGAGCTCGAGCGGCTGTTGGAGCTCGAATCAACGCAGCCGACACGGCGGATCAGGCGCAGTCTGTTCGGCGGCGACTACGCTCATGTCGGGGATGGGAGACGGGACGATGCCTGAGCTGTTCGACCTGATGAAGCTGGTCGCGATCATCAACATCAACATCAACCCGGTGCTGATCGACACCGGCGGCTTCGAGCTGACCTGGCATGGGCTGTTTACGGCGGTCGGCATCGCGCTGGGCGTCTGGTTGTCAGTGCGGTTGGCTCGGCAGGCTCGAATCGCCGAAGACGACGCGATGTCGATCGCGGTCGTCTCCGTGCTCTCGGGCATCATCGGTGCGCGGCTGCTCTGGGTGATCGAGCACACCGATCAGATCGGTTCAGTCGGCGACATCTTTGCGTTGACCGACGGCGGCATCTCAATCTACGGCGCGATGATCGGCGGAGTCCTGGGCGGATTTGTCTATGTGACGCTGTTCAAGCCCAACTTTCCCAAGTGGGTCGCGCTCGACGTTGCCGCGCCGGGCATGATTCTCGGCCAGGCGGTGGGACGGTTTGGCGACTTCGTGAACGGCGAGCATTTCGCCAACGCGTCGGACCTGCCGTGGGCCTTTCGCTACACACATCCGTTTACGGATGGACCATGGTCGGCGCCGGGCGTCGAGAGCTGGTTCCGCGGCTCGCGCGGGCTGGAGGGTGAAGAGCCGGTCGCCGTGCACCCGGTGGCTGGAGGCTACGAGCCGATCCTGGATTTGATGATCCTCGGCGGGCTGTTTCTGCTCCGCCGCATGGGCGTCGGCGCCGGCTGGGGGTTCACGTTCTACGTCTTCGCGTACGCGGTCGTGCGCGGATCGCTATCGCTCCTGCGCACCGACGAGGCAGCGATCGCCGGGGCGCTGAGCGTCCCGCAACTCCTGGCGATCCTCACGGCGGCGGGCGCGGTCTGGATGGCGCTGCATCTCAGACGCCACCCGCAGCGTCCCGTGCCGACCAACCGCACCATCGAGCGGCACACATCGAGAGGCAGCCGCAGAGGAGGCGTCGGCCGTGGCTAGTCCGCTGCAGCTCATCCTGTGGACTCGCGCTGACTGCGCCGCCTGCGGGCCGGCGAGGGAGACAATGGCCTCGCTGTCCGCGGCGCTGCGCTTCGAGTGGAGCGAGCGTGACGCGTCGGAGGCGCCAGAGATGATCTTCGGTGACATCGTGCCGGTCGTGACCGCTGAGGATGGCGAGGTGTTGGCTCACGCGCCGCTGGTCGCGCGGGAGCTGGTTGACGCGATCATCCAGCACACGGCCGCGAGCTAATCGGTCAGATTGATCGCGTGCAGTCCGCACTCCTTTTGCGTTGCCTCTTCCCACCACCAACGGCCGGCCCGCTCGTGTTCGCCAGGATGCGTGGCTCGGGTGCACGGCGCGCAGCCGATTGACTTGAACCCCTGGTCGTGCAGCGGGTTGTAGGGCACCTGGTAGGCCATGATGTGCTGCCAGACCTGGGCGCTGGTCCAGTTGGCGAGTGGATTGAACTTGACGAGCGGTTCGGCCTCGCGGCCGAAGCCTGGGTCCAGCTGGACGATGGGAATCTCGGCCCTCGTGCCAGGCGACTGATCACGCCGCTGACCGGTGATGTAGGCGTCAACATCCGCGAGCGCGCGGCTGAGCGGCTCGACCTTGCGAATACCGCAACATTCCTGGTGTCCGTCGTGGCGGAAGCTGAACAGGCCTTTTGCCCGAACCAGGGACTCGACGGCAGTGGCCTGGGGTGAGTACGTCGCGATGGCGATGTCGTAGTGGTCGCGCACGCGCTCGATGAACTCGAGCGTTTCAGGATGGAGGCGTCCGGTGTCGAGACTGAAGACCTGCACGCTGCGGCCGAGCTTGGCCGCCTCTCGCACGGCCATCTCGACGAGCACGACGTCCTCCGCGCCGCTGAAGGAGATCGTGATGCGGTCGAAGTGCGCCAACGCCTGGGCGATGATGTCGGACGGGTGCGCGTTGGCCAGTCGTCTGGCCGTGTGGTCAATCTCTGTCGCGTCGAATGCACTGTCGGGGGTGGGCACGGGTGATCTCCCGCCGGGAACGCCTCAGCCGCCTGTGACGGCCGACGGCAAATGTTACTATTTCAGTCAAGATTATCCGCCAACCCGCCGCGGGTTTGTCGCGAGGATGTCGTCCAGATGATGAAGCTGTCGTCCACGAGCGATTACGGCATTCGTGCGCTGGTCGATCTGGCACAGCACGATCACGGCACACCGATTCGGTCCACCGAGATCGCGGAGCGGCAGGGAATCCCGGCGTCGCTCGCCGGGCAGGTGCTGGGCCGGCTGCGCGCGGCCGGCTTCATTGCGTCGGCGCGCGGAGCGCAGGGCGGGCATCAGCTGGCGATGGCGGCCGACCAGATCTCGCTCGACCAGGTCGTCGAGGCGCTAGAAGGTCCGGTCTCGCTGGCCGACTGCCTCGAGCGCGGCGCGCAAAACGGCCGAGCCTCGGAGCGCTGTACCGGGGCGGCCGCACAAGTCCGACTCTGGGACGATGTGCGCGCCGCCATGATGCACGTGCTGGCCGACCGCACCATCGCCGACCTGGCCGCTGAATCGGCCCGGCTTGGCGCACCGGCCGGCGGGCGCTATCACATCTGACCCGCCAACCGTTCCACTCACCGTACGACGACATTCCACGAGACGACTGACCCTCTTGAGCCTGACCCGACCGCCGCTGGCAGATTCCGTGCTCGACTTGATTGGCGCGACGCCGCTGGTGACGCTGCACCGCGTCGTGCCTCACGGCGCGGCCGAGGTGGTGGTCAAGATGGAGTCGCTCAATCCCGGTGGATCGGTCAAGGACCGCATCGCTCGGTCAATGATCGAGGACGCCGAATGCTCGGGCGCACTGCGGCCGGGCGACGTGATCGTCGAGCCGACATCGGGCAACACCGGCGTCGGACTCGCACTCGTGGCGGCCGTCAAGGGCTATCGGTTGATCCTGACCATGCCCGAGGACATGTCGCACGAGCGTCGGCGTCTGCTCGAGCGCTTCGGCGCTGAGGTCGTGCTGACCCCCGCGATCGAGGGCATGACCGGGGCCGTGTTTGCGGCCGAAGAGCTCGCCCGCGAGGACGGCTGCTTCATGCCCCAGCAGTTCCTGAATCTGTCCAATCCTGAGATCCACCGCCGCACCACGGCACTGGAAATCTGGGCTGGACTCGAGGGCCGTGAGACGCGCGACGGCGAGCGGCTGCACGCGTTCGTCACCGGCGTCGGCACGGGCGGCACGATCACCGGCGTGGGAGAGGTCCTGCGCGATCGACAACGCGGCATCAGCATCACCGCGGTCGAACCGGAGCGATCGCCCGTGCTGCAAGGCGGTCGGTTCTCGGTTCACGCGATCCAGGGCATCGGCGCGTCGTTCGTGCCAGGTGTGTTGAATCGTGAGGTGTACGACGAGGTGATCGGCGTCTCGGACAGCGATGCGGAGCAGATGATGCTGCGCCTGACGCGCGAAGAGGGCATCTTGTGCGGCATCTCATCGGGCGCGAACGTATACGCAGCGTGCATCGTCGCTGAGCGTTTGGGCGCCGGATGCCGAGTCGTCACCACGATCTGCGACACCGGCGAGCGATACCTGTCGATGCCACTGAGCGAGAATTCACCAGCGAACCGCTGACACAGCCTGATCCCAACGGGGAGCAGCCGAGAGGACAATCAGATGAGCGTGAAGGTCTACATCCCGACGCCGTTCCGCAAGATCACAGGCAACCGCACCTTCGTTGACGCCGACGGGCTCGACGTGAACGGCGTGCTGCGTGATCTTGATCAACGGTTTCCGGGCTTTGGCGAGATGGTCTTTGACGGCGAGCAAGAGCTGCTCGAGCACGTCAACGTCTACGTCAACAACCACGAGATCACGTCGCTGCAAGGCGCCGAAACGCGGGTCACGGATGGTGACGAGCTGGCCGTCATCCCGGCCATCGCCGGCGGCGCAGGCAATGCGATGACGCCGGAGATGGTCGAGCGCTACTCGCGCCACCTGATCATGGATCAGGTGGGGCCGCTGGGTCAGCGCAAGCTGATCGACGGCAAAGTGCTAGCCGTCGGTGCTGGTGGCCTCGGATCGCCAGTGCTGGTCTACCTGGCGGCTGCCGGAGTCGGCACGATTGGCGTCGCCGACTTTGACGTGGTCGATCGCTCCAACTTGCAGCGTCAGATCATTCATGGCACATCCGACATTGGCCGGCTCAAGGTGGACTCGGCCAGGGACCGGATTCTGGACATGAATCCAAACATCGATGTGATCACCCACACATCGCCGCTGACGTCGGACAACGCGATGGAGATCATCCCCGAGTACGACGTGATTATCAACGGAGCCGACAACTTTGCCACGCGGTATCTGGTCAACGATGCTGCCTTCTTGGCCGAGAAGATTCTCGTTGATGGCTCGATCTTCCTGTTCGAGGGCCAGGTGACCACGTTTTTCCCGGGGCAAGGTTGCTACCGATGTCTGTATCCGTCGCCGCCGCCGCCCGGCATGGTGCCATCCTGCTCTGAGGCGGGGGTTCTCGGCGTGCTGCCCGGCACCGTCGGGGCGATTCAGGCGACCGAAGCGATCAAGGTGCTGCTCGAACAGGGGGAGCCGCTGAAGAATCGGCTGTTGCTCTACGACGCACTGGCGATGGATTTCCGCACGGTCAAGATTCGCCGCGATCCGGGCTGCCCGCTGTGCGGCGACGCTCCGACCGTGACCGAGTTGATCGACTACGAAGAGTTCTGCGGGTCGCCGTTCCACGAGAACTAGCCGCGCAACAACTAGCCGCGCAATAGGGCAAGCAGTCGATCGCAACCGCCGTCGCCTGACCGAGAGGATTCACTACATGGCAGTCGAAGTCCGCGTCCCGTCGATGCTGCAGAAGTTCACCGATGGTGAGAAGCGAGTCCAGATCGAATCGGCCAACATCGCTGAGCTGCTGACGACGCTCGAGACGTCGTACCCCGGCATCGGCCCGCAGCTGCTCGAAGACGGCGAGCTGCGGCGCTTCGTCAACATCTACCTCAACGACGAGGACATCCGTTTCCTCGACGGGATGGAGACATCGCTGACAGACGGCGACGTGCTGGCGATCCTGCCCGCGCTCGCCGGAGGCGATCTCAGCGTTGCTGGAGGTTCGTCCTGATGGTCACCGCTGCACCGCCGCAGACGACGCGATTTGAGTCGCTGCTCGACACAATCGGCAACACGCCGCTCGTGCGGTTGCAGCGAATGTCGCCCAATCCGGACGTGGCGATCTGGGTCAAGCTGGAGGGTCAGAATCCGACCGGCTCGGTCAAGGACCGCATTGCGAAGGCGATGATCGACGCGGCGCACGATGACGGATCGCTGCAGCCCGGTCAGACGATTCTTGAGCCGACGTCGGGCAACACCGGGCTTGCCATCGCGTTGATCGGTCGGTTGACTGGGCACCCGGTGCGTTGCGTGATGCCGGAATCGGTCTCAGTCGAGCGGCGTGATCTGCTGTCGTTCTTCGGCGCGGAGGTGGTGCTCTCGCCAGGCGAGACCGGGTCCAACGGCGCAGTGCGGATGGCCAAAGAGCTGTACGAGGCTGATCCGTCGGTATTCATGCCGATGCAGTACGAGAACGCAGCCAATCCCGGTGCGCACTATGAGTCGACCGGCCCCGAGATCTTGCGCGACTGCCCGGAAATCACCCACTTCGTCGCTGGGCTCGGCACCGGGGGCACGCTCACCGGTGTCGGACGCTACCTCAAAGAGCAGAACTCCGAGATCAAGATCGTCGCGGCCGCGCCTCATCCGGGCGACCTGGTGCAAGGGCTGCGCTCGCTCGAGGAGGGCTACATTCCGCCAGTGCTCGACGAATCGGTGCTGGACGCGCGAATCATGGTCGACTCGCGCACGTCGTTCGCCGTCGTCAAGCGCCTATTGGAGGACGAGGGCATCTTCGCCGGGATCTCCTGCGGCGCAGCAATCCGAGCCGCGCAACGCGCCGCGGAGCGGCTTGAATCGGGCAACATCGTCGTCCTCTTGGCCGACGGTGGCTGGAAGTACCTCTCAACCGGCCTCTGGAATCGGGACTACGAGGACATCGCCGGCGACGAAGAGATCGAAGGCAAGATTTGGTGGTGAATCACCACAGTCCCTTGAAAGGACACCGACATGGCTGACTACGCACACCCCGAGAAACTCGTCTCGACCGACTGGGTCGCGGACAACCTGGACAACCCGAGCGTCGTCCTGATTGAGGTCGACGTCGACACCTCGGCCTACGACGAGGGTCGCCCGCCTGGCGCGGTCGCCTGGAACTGGACCTCGCAGCTGCAGGACCAGATCTCACGCGACGTGGCCTCACGCGAGACGGTCACCGAGCTGCTGCGCAGCGCGGGCGCCAACGACGACTCACAGATTGTGCTGTTCGGCGACAACAACAACTGGTTTGCCGCGTACGCGTTGTGGATGCTCGAGCTCTACGGCGTGACCAACACCGCACTGATGGACGGCGGCCGGGTCAAGTGGTTGGCCGAAGGCCGCGAGACCACGACTGAAGCGCCGACGCCGTCGACGGGCAGCATTGCTGTTGCTGAGCGCGACGAGTCATTGCGCGCCAAGCTGCCCGACGTGCTCGCCCACGTCGAGGCCGGCGGTCAGCTGGTGGACGTGCGCTCGCCGGACGAGTTCAACGGCGTGATCATGGCGCCGCCAGGTCTGCCCGAGACCGCGCAGCGCAAGGGTCACGTGCCAGGCGCGTCGAACATCCCCTGGGTCACCGCGGTGGCTGAGGACGGGACGTTCAAGTCGGCTGATGAGCTGAGCGAGATCTACCAGTCCCAGGGCATCACGGGTGACGAGCCGGTGATTGCCTACTGCCGGATCGGCGAGCGATCGTCGCACAGCTGGTTCGCGCTGCGATACCTGCTGGGCATCGACAACACGTCGAACTACGACGGCTCCTGGACCGAGTACGGCTCGGTCGTCGGCGTCCCGATCGACAATCCGACGGCCTGATGCCGGAGCAATCGGAGCTGGTCTGGCGCCGCACGGTCGCCCGCGCGGTCAGCGCGAGCGATGCGTCGGCGCTGCCGATCCACTTCCGCGCCGAAGTGCTGACGCGCTACCTCGAGCGTGGCGCGAAGGTGTTGCGTTCCGACACGGTGGGTCGACTGATGCAGCCGGGCAACGCGGTGATCGACTTCGGCATCGTTGCGGACGACTCGGTGATTCATCTCCGCTACGGCGACCTCGTGTCGTTGGTGCCTGAGTCAGAGCGGGAGCACTGGCTCGAGCATCTCGCCGCGCCCGATGTCAGCCGCTCGTTTCTGGCGATGACCCTGCAGCCGGGCGCGTGTCACGACGACGGGCCGCTGAGGGAGTGGGAGCCCGCGACCCAAGACTGATACTCTGAGTCCAAAGGTTGAACCATGACGACCGCGACCGAAGAGCGAATCTGGGCCTGTCTCATTCGCGAAGGCGTCTGCGAGGACGAGGCCGCTCAGCGGTTGGCCGCTGTGATCGCGGGGGAGATCATCTCCGGCGACGAAGCGCGCGTCACCCATGACCAGTTCGACGCCCGTCTCGCTCAGATTGA
>JAJEBU010000146.1 GCA_022822375.1 Dehalococcoidia bacterium | reverse complement strand
GGGCGAGAAGTCGAAGTCGCCGCGCTGCGCGACGTTGACCGTGACCGACAGAGCGGACTTCGGAGCCGGAATTGCGCGCAGGTTGAAGGTGATCGTGTCGCCTTCGGTCACGCCGTCGGCGGCGGAGATGCTGACGTCGGGCTGCGACGCTTGTGTCGATAGTCCAGCAACGGTCAGGCTGAAGTCGCCGCTGACGCCGCTACTGTCTGTCGTCGCCTCGATCGTGTAGGTGCCAGCCTCGAGTCGCGCGATGAACGATGCGTCGCGACCGTCGTCCTCATACAGGGCGGCGCCGGTCAGCGCATTCTCGCCCGCGCGCAGGTAGAGATAGGTGAGTTCCTCATAGGTCGACGGAGGGGTTGGCTTGTGTGTCAGCGTGACTGTGATCACGCGCGGCTCGGCGATCGTGACGTTGTAGTAGCGAGCGTTCGTAGGAATGAGGTTTCCTTCACCGTCATTGACATTCACGCGCGCGCGCGACTTGCAGTCGTTCGCCCACGTCCCGTCGACCGTGCCGTCGGCGCTGATGTCATCGGAGCAGGGCGCGCCGCCGTCGTCGTCCGAAACCGTGACCGTCCCCAGATTCGCGGTCGGCGAGACCGTGTAGGCGGGAGTCTGCAATACGCGCGCAGCGACCGAGCCGGCATACTCCTCTACCGAGTCGTCGCTCGTGGCCAGCGACAGGGTCGCGCTGCCAGAGGTCGGTATCGTGACGGTCCGCTGGCCCTGCGCGACACCGAAGTCGCCATCCGTGATGATGTCGACCGTGACGTCCAGCGACGCGCTGGGCGCAGTACTCGATGTCAGCGTGAAGGTCGCGTTGCCTCCTTCTGTGATGTCGCCGCCGGCGGCGACGCTGACTTCGGTCAAGCTGACCAGATTGCCGGACACCTGCAGCGTGAACGCGCCGCTCTGGCCCGTTATAGCGGTGGTCGCTTCGATCGTGTAAACGCCAGCCGACAGGGACTGGCTGAGTTGTGCGTTCGTACCAGAGCCGCCGTCGTCATCTTCGTACAGGGCGACATCCTTCTGGTTGTTGTAGCCATCTCTCAAGTAGAGGTACGGGTCGGCGCTGGATGATGACAGGTTGATCTGCACCGTCGACTGCTGCGCAAGCACGAAGGTGTAGTAGCGGCTCGACTTTTGCTTATGGATCGCCGACGTACAGGTAGTGGACCAGCTACCGGAAGTCGAGCCGGCGCCGTTCAGACGCTCCACGCAGTTGAGCGGGGGCAGCTGCGCGAATCCGTGCCCCCAGGTGTTGTTGGGGAACGGGTCGCCGCGCGGGACCGCGTGCGTCTTGAGATACTCGGTGGTCTCCGCGGGCGTGAATGTGGGGTTCTGCTGTCGGACGAGTACGGCCAGCCCGGCCACGGTCGGCGCTGCAAAGCTCGTGCCATGCGCGGTACCACTCACGGAGGTCAGGTAACCGTCCGCGCCGACAATGTCGGGCTTGACCCGACCGTCGGGAGTTGGCCCGAGGCTGCTGTACCCGCGGATGTCTGACGTCGCGTCTGGCGCCGCGCCGACGGCCAACATACTGGCCTGATTGCTATCGGCCGGACTGAGGAGGCTATGGCCGTCGGTGGTGTGCGCAAGGAGATTGCGATTATACGTCGCCAGCTGAATCCAGCTCGGCGCAGCGCTGGTGTTGGTCTTCTTGATGACAAACGCGTATGAGCCTGTGTGTGGCGCCTTGAAACTCTTGTATTCGTACGGATAGTGATTGATCCAGCCAGTCTGCGGGTCGTGTATATTGTCGACAATCTCTTCATTCGCCGTGCCAGGGTTCTTGACGACGTGGATCATCAAGTCCTTGCTCGCGCCGCCCCAGGTGTCGTCCCAGCGCATGAAGACGGTTCGGGTCTGACCGGCTTCCAGTGAGAACTCCTGGTACTCGTCGCCTGTTGTCCACTCGTGGACTTCGTCGGTGTCGGCATCGGTGAAGGCGCCAAACCAGAACTGGTCCTGATAGTTGCCAGCCGAGTTGATCCAGACGATGCCGTTGTCGGCCGCCCATTTGACGGTGCGAAGCGGACTCGGATTGACCGGCGTCGTGCCATCCGCTCGGCCGTGGAAGCTCCAGCTGTTCGAATAGCTGATGACTTGGACGCCCTGGTCCTTCATCCACTCCACCGAGCGCTGAAGGTCGCCCCAGGTGCCCGGATTGGCGATGTAGAGCTCGGCGTTGGGCGCGACGTCCATCAACGACTCGGCGATGGCGGTCCCGTGCCGGTCGCCTTGTGCCTTCGTGCAGTTGTCAAGGTCGCTGGTCGGCGTGCCCACGGCTGAGAAACAGTGCCCGACCACTTTGGCAGGGAGCTCGGTCCCCATCAGCGCCTGCAAGCCAGTGAACCCATCCTTCGTGTGTGTGCTGCCAAGGCTCCAACCGCCGATGCTGGTCGGCGAGTCGATCACGCCGACCTTGACGCCGGCGCCGGTGATCCCGGCTCGATGCCAGGCGTCGGCGAGTTGGACGGCCACGGCGCCGCTGAGGACCTCGCCCTTGTCCTTCATTGGCTGCGCGAACTCGCGCGCCCAGGTCAGACCCTTGACCTTCGCCAGTTCAGCCAGTGCAGCGACGGGCACGAAGGCCTCGATGTAGCCGTCGAAGACGTTGCGGACGTCGCCGCCGATGTCCCGAATCGCTTGAACGGCATCGTCAGAGTCGCCATCGAACGTGATCGAGAGGCCGATCATCTGGACGGCGTAGTTCGGCGCGACGGTGCCGTTGTTCGTGTCGCCCGGTACGGCTGGTGTCGCAGCTTCGCCGCCCAGACTGTCGGCGGCCGCCTGATCGGCAAGCGCGCTCAGGTGTCCGCCGAGCACGGGATAGGACAGGCCACCCGCCCCGTCGCCCAAGTCCGCGTCAATCAGGCCGTCTTGGACGCCGGGCTCGGCGAAGACATCAGCCGTCCAGACCGCGGCCAGTCCAATCGCGGTGAGCAGTCCGAGCAATGGAAAGAGGAGTCGTTGTCGCGTCAGCATGCGGAGCCCTCGCTTCGCGTCAGGTGCTTCGCGGCCTCAGCGCGCAGGATGGGGGGGGGGGGATATGCAATCGAATCCGCTGCCGTGCGTGCTGCCGACGTCCACCAGAAGACCTCCCATCAGCGGATCGGGTGCTGACTCAGGGATCATAGCAAGGGTTGTCTGTGCACGCAGCCGAAAGCGGTCAAGGGACGCGCTCGGCGGCCACACCAGGGCGTGTCACGAGTTCATAGCCGTCGATTGGAAACCACAGGCTCTGACGCGAACAAGCTGCGCAGGACCACCAAGTCAGGCAGGTCGAGTGCTGTTAACCGCTGCGGTGAGCACGAGCGCGGTTCGAGCACGGTGAGTTCACCAAGGCCATTCCTGCTGGCGACCCAACCACCTTCAGTCGTAGTGTGCTGAGAGAGGAGAGAACAGACTCCGAGCGATGAGTTCAAGACGACCGTCAGAGCCGTCTCCCACGATTCGTCGTACGGCATCGTTCTCCACCAGACCTCGGAAAGAACAGGCTGCCGGCAGCGCAGCGCATCGCAACGACCCCGCTCAAGTGGCGCCGGCAGAGGGAGTTCGCAGTTCGGTACATGTTGGTGGGCCGGGTTGGATTCGAACCAACGACCGAGCGGTTATGAGCCGCCTGCTCTGACCCCTGAGCTACCGGCCCGGGTCTCCAGTCTATCGGGTGCGGGCCGATACACTGACGCCATGCTGACACGCTGGGGACTGCTGCTGGTCACGCTGGCGATGCTGCTCGGGCTGGCCTGCGGTCCAGCGGGCGATCCAGCCTTGCGTGGCGGAGTGATCGCGCCCGCGCTCGAGCGGCCCGCCGAGCTGTCCGGCCTGCTACAGATTCCCGCCTTCACCGACGAGGTGGTCTTCCCATGGTCGGAAGTCACGATCGAGACATCGCCGGGGGAGCTGACATTGGGCGTGCTTGTCGCGAACACGAGTGAGCGTCGGCATCGCGGCCTGATGCATTGGCACGGCTTGCCGCCGGCGACGGGCATGATCTTCATCTGGGAAGAGACGCAGCCGCGCAGCGGCGGATTCTGGAACGAGAATGTGCCCATCGATCTGCACGTAGCCTGGCTCGACCGCGATGGCACGATTCTTGAGTTCTCGACCCTGCTGGCAGAGGATCGGACGTCGAAGCAGCCGAGCGAACCGTACTTCTTCGCGTTGGAGATGCCGCGCGGCGGATTCGAAGCGTTGGGAGTGGCCGTCGGCGATCGCGTCCGCATCCCTCAGACTCTGTTGCCCGAAGACTAGGCGCCGCGAACCGACCGCTCGCGCGGTCTCTGGGCGGTCGTGATATTGTGCGCACAGACGGGTCGCCAGAAGGCGCGGCCGCAAGCAGAAGAGGACACAACATGAGGCGCATCGTTGGTGTTGGCGCGTTGCTGGCCGTCGTGGCCGCCGTTGCCCGAGTGGTCATGGGCCGTCGCAAGGACGCGGAGGACGAGGCGTAGCTTCCCGCCTGTTTCTGACGCTCGACCAAGGCACGTCCTCCAGTCGCGCACTGATCTGGGACGCGCATGGCCGTGCCGTGGCCCGCGCCCAACGCGCGGTTACTTCCAGCTACCCGAATCCCGGCTGGGTCGAGCAGTCGCCCGCCGATCTCTGGAATACCCAGCTTGCAGTCGCTCGTGAGGCAGTGGCGTCGGTCGGCGTGGACGCAATCCGCGCCGTCGCCATCGCCAATCAACGCGAGACATCGCTGCTCTGGCATCGACACACATTGGAGCCGATCGGCCCTGCCATCGTCTGGCAATGCCGCCGAACGTCCGACGCCGCGGCGCGGCTGGCGTCGGATCATGGAGACGCGATCCGCAAGAAGTCGGGGTTGACACCCGACGCCTATTTTTCGGGGCCAAAACTCGCCTGGCTATTGGGCAACGTGCCCGGCGCGAGCGATCTGGCGGACGCCGGAGACCTCGCCGCGGGAACGGTGGACAGCTGGCTGCTCGCCAAGCTGACGAGTGGTCGCGTCCACGCGACTGACACCACGAACGCATCCCGCACGATGCTCTGGAACCTCTCGGATCGCTGTTGGGACGATGAGCTCTGCCGTTGGCAGGGCGTGCCGCCATCAATCCTGCCCGAGGTGCGGTCCAGCGCGAGTGAGTTCGGCGAGACCGCGCCCGATCTGCTCGGCCGACCACTGCCAATCCTCGCGGTCGCGGGAGATCAGCAAGCGTCGCTCTACGGCCACGAGATTGTCGAGCCGGGCTCCGCCAAGTGTACGTACGGCACCGGCGCATTCGTCCTGGCGCACGCAGGCCGCACGGCGATCCCGCCTCCGCGCGGACTGTTGACGACCGCCGCTGCAGACGGCGGCTTCGCCTTCGAAGGCGGCGTGTTCACCGCAGGTTCCGTCGTCCAATGGCTCAGGGATGCGCTCCAACTCGCAGACTCCGCGCCTGGCGTGTCGGCGTTGGCCGCGTCGTCCGAGGACTCTGGAGGCGTGACGTTCGTTCCAGCCTTCGCGGGACTCGGCTCGCCGCACTGGGACCCTGATGCGCGCGCCGCCGTGCTCGGCCTCTCACGAGGGTCATCCTCGGGCCAGATCGCCCGTGCCGCGCTCGAGTCGATCGCCTTCCGCGTCCGCGAGATCGTGCAAGCGATGGAAACAGCCAGCGGCTCCATCGACGCACTGCGCGTTGACGGCGGGATGGCCGCCAGTGAGGTGATGATGCAGATTCAGGCCAACGCGCTGCAGCGTCCGATTCTGCGGCCAACGATCCAGGAGACCACGTCGCTCGGCGTCGCCCGACTGGCCATGCTCGCCGCCGGCGTCGAAGCGCAGATTGAGCGGTCCGACGACCGCTTCGTCCCGGATGGCGACCTGGAAGCGCCGTTCTCAGCCTGGACGTCGGCGCGGCGCGCCGTACAGACACTCGCGCGCGAGACCGCACGCGACACCGGCCGGACTCAATAGGCTGGCGTCATGGCTACGGCTGAGTATGACGTGATCATCATCGGCGGCGGCATCAACGGTGCGGCCACCGCCGCCGCTGTCGCCGCTCGTGGTTATCGCACCCTGGTGCTCGAGCGGGACGACTTCGCGTCGGGCACGACGTCAGCATCGACCAAGCTGATTCACGGCGGATTGCGATATCTCGAGACGGGCGATGCGCGGCTCGTGCACGAGTCGCTGCAATCGCGAGAGCGGTTGCTGCGCGAGCGGCCCCACCTGGTTCGGCCGATGGGATTCATCCTGCCCGTCTATGAAGGCGATCCGCGGCCGTCCTGGTACATCCGCACCGGCTTGGCCCTGTACGACTTGCTCTCGCCTCGCAAAGTGTCGCCCTGGCACTCCTCGTTCTCGGAACGGGAGCTGCACCGCTTCGAGCCGGCCGTCTCGACTGAGCGCATCAAAGCCGCCTATCTCTACCACGACGCGCAGGTGTGGTCTCCAGAGCGGCTCACGCTGGAGTATCTGGCGCAGGCGCGGGCATCGGGCGCAGACCTGCGCAACCACGCGCCGGTCGACTTCATCATCGTCGACGGAGGCCGCGCGCGCGGCGTCGATTTCCACGACGCGCTGACCGGTCGGCGGTCGACCGCATCGGCGCGACTCGTGATCAATGCGGCCGGACCGTGGGTCGACGCGGTGCTCGACGCAACCGGCCGCGCCATGCGCCGACGGGTCGGCGGCACCCGAGGCTCACACCTGGTTGTCGATCTGGACGGCCGCGGTCCCCGCCACGCGGTGTTGGCGTCGGCCAAGTCGGACGGACGGCCGATGTTCATCACGCCCTGGCTGGACCATCACATCATCGGCACCACCGACGTGCGCGACGACGAGGATCCGTCCGGCGTCCGCGCGGCTGGCTGGGAGATTGATTACCTGGTCGCCGAGGCAGCAAGAATCTTGCCCGGCGTCGGCGTCGAGCACCGCAACGTACTCTATGCCTACTCGGGCGTGCGACCGCTCGCGCGCGCGGGCGAGGGAGTCTTCGAGGGCGCCATCTCGCGGAAGTCGATCATCGCCGACCACAGTTCGGACGGCGTGCAACAGCTGATCTCGATTGTCGGCGGGAAGCTCACGACCGCTGCCGAGCTGGGCCGCAAGGTCACGGAAGCGGTCGCCAGCATGATCGGCCGTCCGCGAGCCCGCGGCATCGCAGCGCTGCCGGCCATTCCCAGCAGTCGCGCCGCCTTCCTCCTGCCGGACACACAGGAGCACCTGCGCACGGTCTACGGTCTGAGAGCACCGCAAGTCGCCGCGTACACCGCCGCCGATCCGAGCCTGGCCCGCCCGATCTCAGACCATCATCGCGACATCGGCGCCCAGGTTGCCTACGGAGTCGATCACGAAGGCGCCCGGACCGTGGCCGACGTCCTGCTCCGACGCACGGTCGTCGGCCTAACCAAGGACCTGGGCCGCAGCGCTGCCCGGTCGACGTCTGAGATCATGGGTAATCGACTCGGCTGGTCAGAGGATCAACGCGCGCAAGCCGTCCGCGATTATTTCGTCGAAATCCACCGCCGCTTCGTCATCCTCCAAGACGGCACACAGCCACCGCCGTCCGAACAGCTGACGGAAGACTCGGCCTAGACGGACCAGCGGTTGAGGCGCAGCGCGTTGGTCAACACGCTGAGCGAGCTGGCGACCATCGCCAGCGCAGCGGCGATCGGTTCGAACTGGCCGCGCGCGCCAAAGAGCCATTGCAGCCCGTCAGGTACGCCGCCGACGGCGTCGAAGACGGGCACGGCCACGCCGGCGGCGAGCGGAATCAACAGCAGGTTGTAGGCAAAGGCGAACCCGAGATTCTGGCGAATGACGGCCCGAACCGATCTCGCGAGGATCACCGCCTCAGCCGCGCGGCGCGGATTGGACTGCATCAATCCCACATCTGCGGCCTCCAACGCAATGTCCGACCCGGTACGCATTGCCAATCCCACGTCGGCCTGTACGAGCGCTGGCGCGTCGTTGACTCCATCTCCGACCATCGCCACGCGCTGGCCGTCCGACTGCAGAGCGGAGACCGCCGCGGCCTTGTCCGTCGGCAGCACCCCGAATTGATATTGCTGGATGCCGGTCTGCGCCGCGGCAGCCCGCACGGCCGCAGCCGTGTCACCAGAGACGATCTGCGACTCGATGTTCCGCTCCGCCAGGAGCTCGACGGCCTCTGGACTGCCCGGTCGGAGCTGGTCGCGCAGCCAGATCGTTCCGAGCAACTGTCCTGCCGCGGCCACGTAGACCGGCGTATCGGGACGGTCAACGGATCGTTCCGGAATCGCGACGGACTCATCGGCCATCAGTCTGGCGCTGCCGACGACGATACGTCGGCCTCCGACCGTTGCAGCAGCGCCCCTACCTGGTGAGTTCTGGAATCCATCGACATCGGACGGCAGCTCTATGCCCGCGTCTTCGGCATAGGCGACGATCGCCGCGGCGAGTGGATGCTCCGACTGCGCCTCAATCGCGGCGGCGAGCCGAACGACCGACTCCTCCGCCGCCGCATCGGACGTTTCGACCTCAGCCACTTCGTGGCGGCCGCTGGTCAGCGTGCCCGTTTTGTCCCAGACGACGGTATCGATCTGTCCGGCAGCTTCGAGCGACTCGGCGTCGCGGAAGAGGATGCCGAGCCTGGCGGCTCGGCCCGAACCGGCGGCGACCGCGGCGGGAGTCGCCAAGCCCAACGCGCATGGACAGGCGACGACCAACACCGCAACCGCACTGAGCAGAGCGCCCGTCCAGCCGACGCTGCCTCCAAAGACACCCCACGCGACCAGAGTGATGACCGCAACCGCGATCACGAATGGCACGAAGACGCCCGCGATCCGATCGGCGAGTCGTTGAATCGGCGCCTTGGATGCCTGCGCATGCTCCACCGCCGACGTGATCCGCGCCAGCGCCGTCGCCGCTCCGACCTGCGTCGCCCGATATCGGAACGCGCCGTCCAGATTCAGAGTGCCTGCGAACACCATGTCATCGATGGACTTGGCGACCGGCAGGCTCTCGCCAGTGAGCATCGACTCGTCAACCGCACTCGCCCCGCTCAACACCTGGCCGTCGACCGGCACCTGCTCGCCAGGACGGACGATCAGGCTGTCGCCCAATTGGACATCGGCCGCGGGAATGTCACGCTCGACTCCGTCTTCGACCACCCGAGCGCTCCGCGGTGTGAGTTCCAGCAGGCGCGTCAACGACGCAGCGGCTCGAATCCGGACTCGCGCTTCCAGGGCTCGACCCAGGCTGACGAATCCCACGATGATCAACGCCGTATCGAAGTACACGTCACGCGCGGTGTCGGCCTGATCCAGCACGGACGGCGCGAGCGCCGCGAGCGTGCTGTAGCCCCAGGCCGCGGCCACGCCGATCACGATCAGCGTGTCCATGTCTGTGCGGCGCTGGACCGCAGATCGACCGGCCCGCAGCAGCATCGGCCAGACCGCCCAGGCAAGGATCGGCGTGGAGATCGCAAAGAGGATTGGATGCAGCAGATCGGGATCCCAGCCAAACGTCCCCCAGCGGTTGGCTTGCATCGCAAAGAACACACCCCAACCGACGAGCAGCGCCGGTCCTGCGCGGAGCAGCATGGGGCCAAGCTCCGCCGCTGTTGGAGCCGCGTCTTCTACGCGGTCGACCAGCTCATAGCCCGCCCCGGAGATGGCGGCGCTCAGTGCGTCCGAATGGATCGGCTGCTCGACCGCGATGATCGCGCGTCCGGCGATGAAGTCCGCGTTCGCCGAGGCGACACCGTCGACCTTGACCAGCGCCCGCTCCACGCGGCGCACGCAAGCCGCGCATTGCATCCCTTCGATCTGCAGGGTGTGTGACGCGGGCTCGGTCGTTGTGGTCATGCAAGCAGGATATGGCCGCCGATGCCGAGCGTGTCGGAGCGGTAGCCTGTGAGCATGCCGCGCGTCATGCTCCTCATTCCAACCGCGTCGTACCGTGCGCCCGACTTTATGTCGGCCGCCGACAAGCTGGGCCTGGATGTCGTGGTCGCCTCCGACATCGACCAACCGCTGGCCGACATGTATCCCGGCCGTTGGCTGACGTTGCCCTACCACGACATCCAGCGCGGCGCGCAGGCGGTCGCCCGATACGCCGACCGGTTCCCGTTGGACGCAGTCGTCGCGGTGGACGATCCCGGTACCATCCTCGCCGCCCACGCCAGCGCCGAGCTGCAGCTGACGGGCAACTCGCCCGAATCGGTTATGGGCACGCGCGACAAATCGGCGCTGCGCCAGGCGTTGGACGATGCGAGCGTCCAATCTCCGAGGTGGCAGGTCTGCCGCTTCGACGATCCAAGTCCCGCCACGCAGCTTGACTATCCCGTTGTGATCAAACCACTCGGCCTCAACGGCTCGCGTGGCGTCATGCGGGCGGATGATCCGACGTCATTCGACCACGCAGTGGAGCGGCTGCGGCGTCTGCTGAGCAGCAAGTCTGCCGCCGAAGAATGCGGCGATCTGGCCGATCGCTACCTGGTTGAGGGTTACATCCCCGGCATCGAGGTGGCGCTGGAGGGATTGTTGCGCGACGGCGAGTTACACACGCTCGCCATCTTCGACAAGCCCGATCCGCTCGATGGTCCATTCTTCGAGGAGACGATCTACGTCACGCCGTCGCGTTTGCCTCAGCAGCAGCAAGACCAGGTCGTGGAGGCTGCGCGGCGCTCGGCTGAGGCGCTCGGTCTGCGCGATGGCCCGCTGCACGCCGAGCTCAGGCTCAACGACGACGGCGCATGGCCGGTCGATGTCGCCGCCCGCACCATCGGCGGACTCTGCGCGCGAACGCTGCAGTTTGGCGCTGGAATGTCACTGGAAGAGATCGTGCTCAGGCATGCCATCAGCGCACCGTTGGAATCGCTCAACCGCGACTCACGGGCGGCCGGCGTGATGATGATGCCGATTGTGGGACGCGGGAGGATCAGGGCGATCACCGGCCTCGATGAAGCATCCGCCGTGCCTCTGATCGAACAGATCGAGATGGAAGCGCGGGTCGGCGACCGGCTCGTCCCGCTGCCCGACGGCGCAGACTATCCTGGCTTCATCTTCGCCCGAGGCGGCGATCCGGCAGAAGTCGAGGCCGCGCTGCGCGAATCATGGTCGAAGATCAACTTCGTACTATGAGCCAAACCCAAGCGTCTCGACAGCTCAATGAATGGGCAGAGTCCCTTGGCGGACGAGAGGTGGACTATCTACTTGCCGAGGCCCATCGCGGCCTCGAACTCGATCAACAGAACTTCTCGGCGCTCGATGCGCGTGTGGTTGCGATCGTTGGTTGGGCAATTGTCGGAGTCGGCACGCTGCTGATCGCCGGTGATGTCGACCTAAACCTATCGAGCAGAGGTATCTTTGCCATGTTGGTGATCATTGGTGCCTCACTGTCCGTTTTCGCAGGTATGTTCACCCTCTGGCCACGTTCTTGGGCATCGAAGTTGGACCTGAGTTGGTACAGCAGTTGGAGAGTCCCCGAGGCTCACAGCATGAAAGCACGCAGCCTGGCCGCGCTGATTCATGGCGCGACGCTCAATCGGAGGATGTTGGAGCAGCGCACTCGCGGGTTCCAGGTAGCAGCAGCAGGATTGGTGCTGGAGTTCGCAGCACTGGTCGGAACGCTGGCATCGCTCGCACCTGCCGGCTAGACGCTCCGTTTGGTGACTAGGAGCGGCCCGCCCGGCGGTGGGGGTGTTGGCTTGGGACGTGACGAGGATTCCTTTGCCTGCGGTTCTGGCTCCTTGGCTTCGTCCGCCTTGGTCTTGCTCGCCTCTGACATCGTTCCTGCTCTCGCGCTCAGTTCTGCTTGCCCAGCATAGTGCGGTTGGCGGCGCTTTGTTGCGGCGCGGGTCTGGTCACCATGACTGAGATGGCGCTGCTCAGCGCGCGACGCAGCGCCCGCTTGGGCGGACGGGCGAAGTAGATCGGAATCAGCGCCGCATACGTCAGGATGGCCACGACCGTCAACGGCACTTCGTAGGACCCGGTCAGATCCTCCAGCGCGCCGATCAGCCACGGGCCGAAACCACTCGAGAGCTGCGTGGCAAACGCGATCATGCCATACACCGCGCCGAAACTGACGTAGCCAAACACGTCCGACGTCAGCAGCGACTGCAACATGTAGACGTTGCCGATCGTGAAGCCGAAGATCAGGATCGAGACGAACGTTGACACGGGATGGTCGATGTGGATGACAGCCAACGCGGCGCTGCCTTGGACCAGAAACATGATCACCGTCAGGATGCGCAAGTCCACGCGATCGGCGAAGAAGCGGCCCACGATCAGCCGCGCGACGATGCTGCCAATCGCCGTGAGCGACAGCGTCGAGCCTGCTGCCGTGAGCGATCCAAGCCGCTGCTCGAGAAATGCCACCTGGTGCAGAATGAAACCAGTCTGCGCCAGCAGCACGATCACGAAGCTGACCAGGATCGCCCAGAATGGCAGCGTGCGCAGCGCCTGGCGCGGCGTCCAGCGTCGTGTTTGATTGGCCGCTGAGCGCGCCGCGTTGGTGGTCGCCGACGCAACGACCTTCAGGCCGTCCTGCGGCAGTCCCATCTGGCGCGGATCCCAGACCAGCACCAAGACCACGATCGGTATGCCGACCGCAACGATCAGCAACCCCATGATCGGCGTGGCGACATCCAGACCCCACTGCTCGATCAGGAATGTGTTGAGCGGCGACAGCACCGCGCCGCCCAGTGACACGCCCGTCGATGCCATGGCCATGGCCCACGCGCGACGCCGGACGAACCAGCGCGCCAGCGTCGCGTTGACCGCAACCCCGGCGCTCATGCCCGAGCCGACCGCCAGCATGATGTACGTCACGTACAGCTGCCAGAGCTCAGCCACCTGACCAATGAACAATGACCCCACGGCGATCAGCAGCAGGCCGGGAATCATCCAGCGTCGCGCGCCATGCTTGTCGATCTGCGGACCCACGAGCGCCGATGACAGGCCCGAGAAGGCGAAGTACATGCCCGTCGCGAGCGAGACGTCGGCGTTCGACCATCCGTGCAGCTCTCGCAGCGGTCCCAGATAGACCGCCAGTCCGTAGTAGCCGACGCCGACCGAGACGAACATCAGCGCGGCGCAGGCGAACACGATCGCCCAGCCGTAGTAGAACCGCTGTGGCAGCAGCCGCGCCGCAAGCGGGCGCTGCGGCGATTGGGCCCAGACGTCCTCGCTGTCGGCGGCTTGGGACATGGAGTTGGGCACTGCCTCGACACAGAGAATGGAGCGAGTCATCACAGCATATGCCCGACGCGGCGCCAGCAGACGCGCGGCGTTGTCTAGGTGGCGTTGTCTAGACTGCTGCTGATCCCGCACGCAGCATCACTCATGAGGGGGAGCGCGACATGGTCGAGCGAAGAACAGGTTGGGTCTACCACGAGACCTACATGTGGCACGACACCGGCCGCACTCGAGCGTTCGACCCTGTCCTGAAACGCTGGATGCAGGCCATCGAGCACTGGGAGAATCCCGAAACGAAGCGGCGCCTCAACAACCTGCTCGAGGTGTCAGACTTCTCCGAACAGCTGATCCCGCTGAAACCGCGCTCAGCCAACGAGGAGCAGATTCTCCGCTTCCACACGCCCGAATATGTGGACCACGTGCGCGCGCTGTCGGCCGAAGACGGTGGCGACGCCGGCGAGGGCGCGCCGTTCTCGCACGGCGGATATGAGATCGCCCTGCTCGCCGCCGGCGGCACGATCACCGCGGTCGATGCCGTGCTCGACGGCGAGCTGGACAACGCGTACGCGCTCGTGAGACCTCCTGGACACCACGCCGAGCGAGATCGCGGGCGCGGATTCTGCATCTTCGGCAACGTCGCCATCGCCGCGATGCATGCCCTGGCCGACCGCGGCATCGACAAGGTGGCGACCCTCGACTGGGACGTGCACCACGGCAACGGCACTCAGCAAGCCTTCTACGACCGCGCCGATGTGCTGACCATGTCGATCCACCAGGATCAGTGGTATCCGCGCGACAGCGGTGCGCTGTCGGAAGTCGGCGAAGGCGACGGCGAGGGCTACAACATCAACATCCCGCTGCCGCCCGGCTCGGGTCACGGCGCCTATCTCGAGACCATTCGCCAGGTCGTCATGCCCGCGCTGGAAGCGTTCCAGCCCGACCTGATCCTGGTCCCGTCCGGGTTCGACGGCAGCATGTACGACCCGCTGGGTCGGATGATGGCCTACTCCGAGACGTTCCGCGAGATGACGCGGCTGCTGATGGAATCGGCTGATCAGCTCTGCGGCGGCCGGCTGGTCCTCAGCCACGAGGGCGGCTACAGCCCGACCTATGTGCCCTTCTGCGGATTGGCCGTCGTCGAGGAACTGAGCGGTCGCAGGTCCATCGCCGGCGATCCCTTCGAGGACAACTCGGCGACGGCTGGCGGTCAGGACATTCAACCGCATCAGCAGTCAGTGTTAGACGACGCCAAGCAGCTCGTGGAACGTCTGAGGCAGCTCGAAGGCCTTTCGTAGGGTCTGCCGCCTGAACGATCGCCGCTGTAGCCCGACTGCCGGCGACGCGGGTCGCCGAAGGCTGCGTGTCCACGTGTGGGAGCAAGATGGACTGAAAAGGGGAAGTCGTCCTGCTCGATGACGAGGGTGCAGTAGCCGCGGGCAACGTCGGTGGCAGTGGTGGCGCCGTAGATCCCGCCACCGATGATGTTCACGTCCTAGCTCGCGGTCCGCATGGGACGGGTGTAGGGGGACAAATCATCGGCAGAGGCTGGCAGGGTCGTCCGGGACGACGAACTCAATGCCCGTGACATCCTCGTCGGCGACGGTGATCAACGTAGTCTCCTCCTGCCAATCGGGGGTCGCTCCCGAAATGCCGTAGCGAACCCAACAATCGTCGGCGCCAAAGCCGAGCGAGTAGTCGCCGGAGCTGGGGACCGTGAAGTGGAACTCTCCACCTGTGCCTGTGAGCGCGAAGCTGATCGGACCGTTGCCCTCGGCAAACATCTCGACGTTCGCGAGCGGGGAGCCATCTGTGGCAACGAGACGTCCGCTGATCTGTCGCGCGCACAGGGCGTACGGAACTCTGACTTCTAGCGTGTCACGAGCATCGCCTAGCTGCAGCAGGTCAGCGT